>JANNDW010000316.1:0-24546 GCA_031378125.1 Methylibium sp.
CCGCCGAGTTCGGCGCTGGTGCGCACCTGGATCTCCAGATCGCTGGCCGTGAACTCGATGGGGCCATCGGTCTTGCGGATCAGCACGTTGGCCAGCACCGGCAGCGTATGACGACGTTCGACGATGCCCGCCACCGATTGCAGAGCGCTCAGAAATTTTTCTTGTGCTGCCTTTAAGACAATCATGTCAACCTCTTAACTTAGTCGTATTAGTAGAGCCGGGCGGTTTCTGTGGGCAAGGCTATTTTCGCCTTTTCCATCAAGCAGTTAGGTGGCTGAAAACCATGTGCGGGGCAACCACGATTGCAGGTGGCTGGGCATACAACAACTTGTCCGGTGAGCCTTGCCCTGTGGACAGAGTACGGGTTGTTCCAGACTTGTCCCCAGCGTTGCCGCTTGACAGCAGGGCCATCTTCGTTCAGCCCTTCAGCGTTTGTTCGAGCACGTGCAGTTGCTGGTTCAGTTCGGTGTTCTTCTGCCGCTCGGCCGTGATCTTGCGCACCGCGTGCAGAACCGTCGTGTGGTCGCGTCCACCGAACAGTTCGCCGATCTCAGGAAGGCTCTTCTGGGTCATTTCCTTGGCCAGGTACATCGCGATCTGGCGCGGCCTGGCAATGCTGGCCGGGCGCTTCTTGCTGTACATGTCGGCGATCTTTATCTTGTAAAAGTCGGCCACGGTCTTCTGGATATTCTCGACGCCGATCTGCCGGTTCTGGATCGACAACAGGTCTTTCAGAGCTTCACGCGCCAACTGGATGTTGATTTCCTTTTGGCTGAACCGCGAGTACGCCAGGATCTTGCGCAGCGCGCCTTCAAGCTCACGCACATTCGCGCGCACGTTCTTGGCCACGAAGAAGGCCACGTCCTCGGGCATCACGGTGGCTTCGAGTTCGGCCTTGCGCATCAAAATAGCCACCCGCATTTCCAGCTCGGGCGGCTCGATGGCAACGGTCAGCCCCGCATCGAAGCGCGAGGTCAGCCGCTCGTCGATGTCCACCAGCCCCTTGGGATAGGTGTCGCTGGTCATGATGATGTGCGCGCGCTTGGCCAGCAACGCTTCGAAGGCATTAAAAAACTCTTCCTGCGTGCGTTCCTTGCCGGCAAAAAACTGCACGTCGTCGATGAGCAGCAGGTCCAGCGAATGGTATTTCGCCTTCAGTTCATCGAAGGTCTTGCGCTGGTAGTTCTTGACGACGTCGGTGATGAACTGCTCGGCATGCAGGTACAGGATGCGCGAATCCGGTTTGTCCGCCAGCAAGGCGTTGCCCACCGCGTGGATCAAATGGGTCTTTCCCAAGCCGACACCGCCGTAGATGAACAGCGGGTTGTACATCTGCCCCGGTGCACCTGCCACATGCAGCGCCGCCGTGCGCGCCATCTGGTTGGCACGGCCGGGAACCAGCGTGTTGAAGCTCAGACTGGGGTTGAGGCGGCTGCGCGACGGGAGCACGGAAACATTGGGCGCGTGCGTGCCCACAGGCGCGTCTCCGCTTCGCCGGCGTTCCCCGTTGATCGAGAGGGCGCCTTGCGCGACCGCGCGCGGAACGAATGCACCGACGGGCCGGATGGTTCCAACCGCCGCGGACGGTGAAGCCGGTGTGTCGCGTGGTGCCAGGGTCATGTCCAGGCGTACCGGTTTGCCGGCAATTTCAGACAAGACAGCCTCAATGCGCCCTGCGTACTGGTTGCGAATCCAATCCAGCTTGAAGCGGTTGGGCACCCGCACCGTCACCACTGCTCCCGCGTCGCCTTGCTCGGTGACGTCGGCCGCCGGCAGCGGGCGAATCCAGGTGTTGAATTGTTGTTCAGGCAGTTCGGCGGCGAGTCGTTCGCAACCGCGTCGCCAGAGGTCAGCGCTCATATTGTGATTGTGGAAAACTTGTCTCGTGAGCGTCGGCATTGTACGTTGCAAGGCCGTCGGAATCGCAGTTATCCACAGTTCGAATTTCCCCGTCAACCCTTGGTCTGGGGGTTGAAAATCCGGGATTCATTGACTTGACCCATTGTTCTTGGTGTAATACCAGGTTTCCCTGGGCGCTTGCAGCCCCAGACGCGGATCACGCTTGGCGAACTGGATCCAACTCGGGCCCAGCGCGTTCAGACGAATCCCCGATCCAACGGTGATCGACGAACGATCAGAGCATAGAGAACAGAAGAGAAGAGAAGCGATCATGAAACGCACCTACCAAGCCTCCAAAGTTCGCCGCGCACGCACCCACGGTTTTCTGGTTCGCATGAAAACCCGCGGTGGCCGGGCGGTCATCAACGCGCGCCGCGCCAAGGGTCGCAAACGCTTGGCCGTCTGAGGCTTGCGCCACAGCAAGCTGCTGCTCGGCCGGGTCGGGCCATGACTGTGACCGTGACCGGTCGAATTGTGCGAGCAGCTGACTTTGAGCGTGTGCTCGGCGCCGCCGCCAAAGCGCGCAGTCAGCACTTTGCGGTTCACTATGCGCCGGGCGGCCCCAGCCAACCGGCCAAGCCCGAATCACGGCGCTCCAAAATGGAGTTATCAACAGAGGATGCACCAGCATTGGACAAGGCTGTGGATGACTTTAGGGAAGCGCTTGCTGAGATCGGCGGTCCCGAGATTCGGTTCTGGCTGGGGCTGGTCGTTCCCAAGCGCCACGCGCGACGGTCGGTGACACGCAGTCTGTTCAAACGCCAGATCCGCGCTGCCGCCGTTCGCCATGCTCCCGCACTGGCCGGTGGTCTGTGGGTCGTCCGCCTGCGTGCACCGTTTGAGAAGGCCAAGTTTCCAAGCGCCGCGTCAGCTGCGCTCAAGCGGGCTGCGCGAGAAGAGCTGGATCGGCTTTTTGCCGGCGCGGCGCAGCCCGTCAGCGTGCGTTGAGCGGCCCGGCTGTTGCCATGTTTGATGTGATCCACACGCTCCCACGACGCCTGCTGATCGCGTTTGTGCGTGCCTATCGTTTGCTGCTGAGTCCCTGGCTGGGCAGCGCCTGCCGGTTTGAACCCACCTGTTCGGCCTATTCACTGCAGGCCTTGCAACGGCACGGTGCCGCGGCGGGCACGTACCTTACGCTGCGCCGCTTGTCGCGCTGCCATCCGCTTTGCAGTGGCGGACATGACCCGGTGCCCCAAGCGCTGCCACGCCTGTTCACCCGTCTGCTGGGCGATGCCTCGTCAAAGGCCGCCGACGCTTCCCCTTCTTCCGCCGAAAAGACTCTCTCATGAACGATATGCGTCGCACCCTGCTGTGGGTGGTGTTCTCGATGTCGCTCTTCCTGATCTGGGACGCCTGGAACAAGCACAACGGGCAGCCTTCACTGTTCAGCCCGCCGCCGGCAGCGAAGCCGGCCACCACCGGCGCAGCACCGGGCGCGAGCGCAATCCCGGTACCCACTTCGGAAGCCACCGCACCCGCGGCCATTGCCGCGGCGGCACCGGTGGCACCCGAATCAGCGGCTGCGTTGACGTCGGAGAAGGTCACCGTCACAACCGATCTCATCAAGGCCACACTGGATGGCAAAGGCGCAGACCTGGTTCGCGTCGAGTTCCTGCGCCACCATGACCAGGTCGATCACAGCAAGAACATGGTGCTGCTCGATCAGTCCAGCGAGCGCTTGTATGTGGCGCAGACCGGTCTTGTCCCGCCCAGCGGCGGCGCTGGATTGCCCAATCACCACACCGTGATGACGCGTGTTGCGGGAGAGACCAGCCTGAAGGAAGGGGTCAACGAACTGCGGGTCCGGTTCGAGTCGCCGGAAGTCTCGGGCGTCAAGCTGGTCAAGACCTACACCTTCAAGCGCGGCGACTACGTCATCGGCGTGAAACACGAGGTCGTCAATGCGTCGGCGGCATCGGTCAACCCGCGCCTTTATCTGCAACTGGTTCGCGACGGCAACGCGCCGGCCGGCGAATCCAGCTTCTACTTCACGTTCACCGGCCCGGCGATCTACACCGACGCGTCCAAGTTCAACAAGATCGACTTCAAGAGCATCGAAAAGCACAAGCCCGGCGAGAAACCCGACCACGACACTGTGGCCGACTCGGGCTGGGTGGCCATGGTGCAGCACTACTTCGCGTCGGCCTGGTTGATCGACAAGAGCGACGGACCCAAACAGCCGCGCGAGTACTTCACTGGCAAGGTGGCGGCCAACAGCTACTCGGTGGGCATGTTCGTGCCCATCGGAGAAGTTGCCGCGGGCGCAACCAAGGCGTTCGACGCGCAGCTGTTCGTCGGCCCGCAGGAAGAAGACAAGCTGGCCGCATTGGCGCCCGGGCTCGAGCTGGTGAAGGACTACGGCTGGTTCACCATCCTGGCCAAGCCGCTGTTCTGGCTGCTGACCCAACTGCACAAGTTCATCGGCAACTGGGGCTGGGCCATCGTGGGCCTGGTCGTGCTGTTGAAGATCGCGTTCTACTGGCTCAACGCCACGGCGTACCGCTCGATGGCGAAGATGAAGGCCATCAATCCCAAGGTCATGGTCATGCGCGAACGGCTCAAAGACAAGCCGCAAGAGATGCAACAGGAAATGATGCGCATCTACCGCGAAGAGAAGGTCAACCCACTGGGCGGGTGCCTGCCGATCTTTGTGCAGATGCCGTTTTTCATCGCGCTGTACTGGGTGCTTCTGTCGAGTGTCGAAATGCGCAACGCGCCGTGGATCGGCTGGATCGCCGACCTGTCCGCCAAAGACCCGTACTTCATTCTGCCGTTGCTCATGACGGCCACCAGCCTGTTCCAGACTTGGCTCAACCCGACGCCGCCCGATCCCATGCAGGCCAAGATGATGTGGATCATGCCGCTGGTGTTTTCGGGCATGTTCTTCGTTTTCCCGGCCGGGCTGGTGCTGTACTGGTTGACCAACAACATCCTGTCGATTGCACAGCAGTATCTGATCAACAAGCAGCTCGGTGTGCTGGGCAAATAGCGGCCGCAAAGACGCAGTGAAGGCATTTTCGTGAATAGTCGTCGAGGCCTGCGGCGTCCCCTGTCCTAGGGGCTTGCGGCAAGCCGCCCCGTTGAGCGACGATCTGGGCAACGGTCGAGAACACCTCTTCAAAAGACACTTGAAGATTCACCCGGCCGGGATGCGACGGCACGCTGCCGCACCCAAGATCAATGCGGGGCAGACCCGACCGTCGATCGAAGCGCAAGCTGGCCATCAAACGCCTACTTTGCCTCTCGAACGCCGGGCCGGCTCGGGAAGGCGTCTCTGATCAGCCCACGCGGGCTGCCAGGCCCTCCCCCCGCGCCATACCAGGGGCTCGATGGCAAAACCATCGGGCCCCTGGGTGAGAATCAGCGCATGTCGGCGCACTTGTCGGACCCCATCGTCGCGATTGCCACTGCCGCCGGGCGCGGCGCCGTCGGCATCGTGCGGATCTCCGGCCGGCAGCTTGCGCCCGTGATTCAAGCCGTCTGCGCCCGTGAGCTGCAGGCGCGCCACGCCACTTACCTGCCGTTCATCGGTGCCGCTGGCGAATCCATCGATCAGGGCCTGGCCATCCACTTCCCCGCGCCGCATTCCTACACCGGTGAAGAGGTGCTCGAGCTGCAGGCCCATGGCGGCCCGGTGGTGCTGCAACTGCTGCTCGCGCGTTGTCTTGAAGCCGGCGCCGGCATGCGCCTGCGTTTGGCCGAACCCGGTGAATTCACCCAGCGCGCTTACCTGAACAACAAGCTGGATCTGGCCCAGGCCGAAGCGGTGAGCGACCTGATCGAGGCCAGCACCGAGGCCGCGGCGCGCTCGGCCGGCCGCTCCCTCGGCGGCGCCTTCTCGACCGAGATCAATCAGCTGCGCGACCGGCTGGTCGAGCTGCGCATGCTGGTCGAGGCCACGCTCGACTTTCCGGAGGAAGAGATCGACTTCCTGGAGACTGCGCGTGCGCGCAGCCGCCTCGACGCCGTCCAGGCCAGCGTGAATGCCGTGCTCGCCCGGGCCCGCCAAGGCGTGTTGCTGCGCGAGGGAATCAAAGTCGTCCTGGCCGGCCAACCCAATGTGGGCAAGAGCTCCTTGCTGAACGCACTGGCCGGCGCCGAACTGGCCATCGTGACACCCGTCCCCGGCACGACACGCGACAAGGTCAGCGAGACGATCCAGATCGAAGGCGTGCCGGTGCATGTGGTTGACACCGCCGGCCTGCGAGATGCCGGCGACGAGGTCGAGCGCATCGGCATTGCACGCACCTGGGCCGAAATCGAAGCCGCCGACGCGCTGGTGTTTTTGCACGACCTCACCCGGCTGGGCGATCCCGCGTACGCGGCAAACGACGCCCAGATCCGCCGCCGCTTGCCAACGTCGCTGCTGCAAGGCGGCCGGCTGCTGCACGTCTTCAACAAGGTCGATGCCGCGCCGGCCGGCCTGGCCGGCGACGGCCTGGCCCTGTCGGCCAAAACGGGCGAAGGCATCGCGGCACTGCGCGGCAAACTGTTGGAGCTGGCGGGTTGGCACGCGCAGCCCGAAGGCCTGTTCATTGCGCGCACGCGCCATGTGCAGGCATTGCGCCGCACCGGCGAACATGTGGCGCAAGCGCAAGCGTTGGTGGCCAACGCCGACGCCGCGCTCGACCTGCTTGCCGAGGAGTTGCGGCTGGCGCACAACGCCTTGGGAGAGATCACCGGCGCCTTCACGCCCGATGACTTGCTGGGGGAAATCTTCAGCCGCTTTTGTATCGGAAAGTGACGGTAGCGTTCAGAGCCGCCGTCTGAGGGTGCGGTGCGACATATGCCCGCCCTGGCTGGCGGCACACCGGTTGTTGCCATCAACATGCGGGCCGATAATCGATCCCTCGTGCTGAGGTGCCGCATTTGTCGGCACCCGGGGGCTGGAGTAAAGATGGAACTCAACGAGTTGGTGCAGGCGATCCAGACGCTGAATGCGGATGACGCTTTCCGTACCCGCTTGACGGCGGAGCAGTGGCGAACCATTGCGCCGTACCTGACCCGCCACGACATTCGTTCGGGCGACCTGCTCATCAAGCAGGGCGATTCTGACCATTCGATGTACTTTCTGGCCCAAGGCTCGGTGCAGGTGTTCGTCACCGGGGCGGCGCCGGGCGGCAGCAAACTGGCGATCCTGCGGCCGGGTTCGGTGATCGGCGAGGCGGGCCTGTTCGGCGATGGCCCGCGCATGGCCAGCGTCGAAGCGATGACGCCCTGCGTCGTGTGGGCACTGCGCGGCCCGCGGCTGGAAGAAATGGCGCAGCGTTCCCCGACCCTGGCGTTGGAGTTGCTGCGTGCGGCCGGCGGCGTGTTGGTGGCGCGGGTGCGCGCCTACCAGGCGAAGCAGACGGCTTTCGCCTAGCGCTGCCGCCGCCCAGCCCGTGCGGCGGGCAGCGCCGGGCGCGGGCCCTCAATGCACTTCAAAGCTCACCAGCGTGAACAGCTTCAGCCCGGCGGCACGCAGCTTCTGCGAGCCCCGCAACTCGCGGGCAGATCGATAATCGCCGCGCCCTCGATGACGCTGGCCCGCAGGCGCTCGTGCAAGCGCATGCCGGCCAGCATGGTGCCGCCGGTTGCGATCAGGTCATCGATCAGCACGACTCGGTCGCCACGCCGCACCGCGTCGGTGTGGATCTCCACGGTGGCCGAGCCATATTCGAGTTCGTAGGTTTCTTCGACGGTGGTGAAAGGCAGCTTGCCCTTCCTACGGATCGTTACGAAGCCGACGCCGAGCTCGCAGGCCAGCACCGAGCCGATGATGAAGCCACGCGCATCCAGCCCGGCGATCGCGCTGGGCTTGACATCGATGTAACGTCGAAGTAACGGTGCACGAACTCGTCGATCAGCACCCGAAACACGCGCCGGTTGGACAGCAGCGGCGTGATGTCGCGGAACTGCACGCCCAGGGCCGGCCGGTCGGGCACTGGCGGATGTGGCTCTTGATGTCGTCGGTGGGGGCAACAGGATTCATCGCGGCGGGTCCGGTCAACGCGTCGCATGGTGAACCGCGCATGCGCCGCGCTCCAGCCTGTGAACCACGCTTCAAGCCCGGCCCAGCAACTTGCCCTCGGCCAAGGCCAGCGGCTCAGGCAGCCCGGACAGCACCAACGTGTCGCCCGCCGCCAGCAGCATCTTTTCATCCGGCTGCACCACCGAACCCGAGGCGCGCCGCACCGACACGACCGAGACGCCCACCGCATGCAGCGCCTGGTCGAGCAGGCTCTGCCCCAGACAGCCGGCCGCGGCTGGCAAGGTGACGCTGAGCAGCCGGGCCTGCTGGAGTTCGTCCACCGTGTCGTCGTCGGCGCCGTGGAAGTAGCCGCGCAGCAGGCCGTAGCGCGCGTCGCGCTGGTCTTGCACCAGCCGGATCACGCGGCGCATCGGCACACCCACCAGCGCGAGCGCGTGGCTGGCCAGCATCAACGAGCCTTCGATGGCCTCGGGCACCACCTCGGTGGCGCCGGCCGCCTGCAAGCGCTCGATGTCGGTGTCGTCCAAGGTGCGCACGATCACCGGCACCTTGGGCGCGTGCTCGCGCACCTGGCGCAGGATCTTCAAGGCCGACGCGGTGTCGTGGTAACTCACCACCACCGCGCTGGCGCGCGCCAGGCCGGCGGCCATCAGGCTTTGCAGCCGCGCCGCGTCGCCGAACACCACGCTCTGGCCGGCGGCAGCGGCCTGGCGCACGCGGTCGGGGTCCAGGTCCAGCGCCATGTACGGAATGCGCTCGCCGTCGAGCAGGCGCGCCAGGTTCTGGCCGCTGCGGCCGTAACCGGCAATGATGATGTGCGCCTCGGTGTTGATGGACTTCCGCGCGATCGTGGTCATCGCCACCGATTGCATCAACCAATCGGTCGCGCTCAAGCGCATCACGATGCGGTTGCTGTACAGGATCAAGAGCGGCGTGGCCAGCATGCTCAGCACCATGCTGGCCAGCACCGGGCTGAGCCACTGCGGGTCGATCAGTTGGTGATCTGCGCCCAGCGTCAGCAGCACAAAGCCGAACTCGCCGGCCTGCGCCAGGTACAGGCCGGTGCGCAACGCCACGCCCGGGCTGGCGCCCTCCAGGCGCGCCAGCCCGGCCACCAGCACGAACTTCGCGGCCACCGGCAGCAAGGTCAGCAACAGCACCAGGTACCACAGGTCCAGCACCGGGCGCCAATCGAGCTTCATGCCGATGGTGATGAAAAACAGCCCCAACAGCACGTCGTGGAAAGGCCGGATGTCGGTCTCGACCTGGTGTTTGTATTCGGTCTCGGCGATCAGCATGCCGGCCACGAAAGCGCCCAGCGCCAGCGACAGCCCGGCATGTTCGGTCAGCCAGGCCAGGCCCAGCGTGACCAGCAGCAGGTTCAGAACAAACAGTTCCTCGCTCTTGCGGCGCGCCACTTGCGTGAGCCACCAGCGCATCAGCTTCTGGCCGCCCACCAGCAGCAAGGTCAACAGCACGGCGGCCTTCAGCGCGGCCCAGGCGAGCGACGCGGCCATGTCGGCGGCACTGGAGTTGAGCGCCGGGATCAACACCAGCAGCGGCACCACGGCCAGGTCCTGGAACAGCAGCACGCCGATCACACGCCGGCCGTATTCGCTTTCCAACTCGAGCCGGTCGGCCATCAGCTTGACCACGATGGCCGTGCTGGACATCGCCATCGCCCCGGCCAGCACGATCGCGCCCTGCCACGACAGCTCCCACGGCCGGCCGGTGAACGAGAACAACCAGCTCAGCAGGTAGTGCCCGAGCACCGTTCCGACGATGGTCATCAACACCTGCGCCAGGCCCAGCCCGAACACCAGCTTGCGCATGCTCTTGAGTTTGGGCAGGTTGAATTCGAGGCCGATCACGAACATCAGAAACACCACGCCGAACTCGGCCAGGTATTGGACCCCGGCCGAGTCTTTGGCCAGTGCCATCGCGTTCGGCCCGATCAGCACGCCCACCGCAAGGTAGCCCAGCATCGGCGGCAGCCTGGCCAGGCGGCAAAGCACCACACCGGCGACCGCGGCGACCAGGTAGAGCAGAACCAGTTCGAGCGTTGAAGCCATGCAACGGATGAGCCAGCGGCGGGACTGGAAACGGGTGAGGACTTGTCGCTGCCGGCGCGCAAGCCCGACAGGCTCCTAGAATCGCTGCATCCTAATGGACGCGGGCTCCACCAGCCTGCTCCGCCGCTTCGAGACCCCCCTTGAACCCGCCCTTCGACGATGCGCGCGCGCTGCGCCTGGCCTGCCAGACCTTCGACATCGAGGCGCAGGCCTTGCTCGGCTTGAAGGCCCGTCTGGGCGCCAGCTTTGCACACACGGTCCAGGCCATGCTGTTGTGCAAAGGGCGGGTGGTCGTGATGGGCATGGGCAAGAGCGGCCATGTGGGCCGCAAGATGGCGGCCACGCTGGCCTCCACCGGCACGCCCGCGATGTTCGTGCACCCGGCCGAGGCCAGCCACGGCGACCTGGGCATGGTCACCCCTGGCGACATCGTGTTGGCCATTTCCAATTCGGGCGAAAGCGATGAATTGGCGGCCATCATCCCGGCCATCAAGCGCCTTGGCATCACGCTGGTGGCGATGACCGGCCGCGGCGACAGCAGCCTGGCCCAGCATGCCGACCTGGTCTTGTCGAGCGCGGTCGACCAGGAAGCCTGCCCGCTGAACCTGGCGCCCACCGCCAGCACCACCGCGCAAATGGCGCTGGGCGATGCGCTGGCCGTGGCGCTGCTCGATGCGCGCGGTTTTCGCGAGGAGGACTTTGCCCGCTCCCACCCCGGCGGCAGCCTCGGGCGCAAGCTGCTGATCCACGTGCGCGACCTGATGCGCAGCGGCGAAGCCTTGCCGCGGGTCAGCCCCGACGCCGCGTTCACCGACATGCTGCGCGAGATGACGAGCAAGGGCCTGGGCTTCACTGCCATCACCGGCGTCGATGACTCCAACCCAGGCCAGGTGCTGGGCATCTTCACCGACGGCGACTTGCGGCGCCTGATCGAACGCGACGCCGACCTGCGGCCGCTGCGCGCTGGCGACGTGATGCACACCGCGCCCAAGCTGGTGCGCGACGATGCGCTGGCCGTGGTGGCAGCCGAGGTGATGGAGCAACACCGCATTACCAGCGTGCTGGTCGTGGATGCGAGCGGCGCCCTGGTCGGCGCGCTGAATTCCAACGACCTGATGCGTGCCAAGGTGATCTGATGGCGTCCATCGCACTCCAACCTGCCTTGGTGTTCGCGCCTGAGCTGCTGCTCAAGGCGCAGGGCCGCGGGGCGGGCATCGCGGCGGCGATCTTCGATGTCGACGGTGTGCTCACCGACGGCCGCATCTACCTCAGCGAACGCGGCGAGGAATTCAAGGCCTTTTCGACGCTTGACGGCCATGGCCTGAAGCTGCTGGCCCAGGGCGGCATCACGCCAGTGGTGATCTCCGGGCGCGACTCGCCGGCGGTGCGCAGGCGGGTTGCCGATCTGGGCATCAGCCACGCGGTGTTCGGTGCCGGCGACAAGCTGGCTGCGGCGCAGCCGGTGCTGGCGCAACTGGGCCTGGGCTGGGACCGTGTGGCCGTGATGGGCGATGACTGGCCCGACCTGCCCTTGATGACCCGCGCGGCCTTCGCCTGCGCCCCGGCCAATGCCCACGCCGAAGTCAAGGCGGTGGCGCACCATGTGACCGCGGCCCGCGGAGGTTTTGGCGCGGCGCGCGAATGCTGTGACCTGCTGCTCATCGCCGCCGGGCGCTATGCCGATTTGTTGCGCGCCCACGGGGCGACGCTGGACGGCGCGGCGTGAAGGGTGCGCGGTGAGCGAGAGCGTGGCCCTGCCGCCGCCGGCCGCGGCGCGCCGCGTCGCCGGCCCGCCTTGGTACGCGCGGCTGTTGCAGCTCGCATCGACCTACCTGCCGATGCTGCTGATGGGCTTGCTGGCACTGGGCACCTGGTGGTTGGTCAAGAACACGCCGCTGGTCTACAGCGAGCCCGTGTCGGCGCCGCTGCGCCACGAACCCGACTACACGATGAACAACTTCAGGGTCCAGCGGTTCGCCGCCGACGGCGCGATGCGCGTCCAGATCGACGGTGACGTGTTGCGCCACTACCCGGACACCGACACGCTGGAGATCGACAACCCGAACATCCGTGCGATCGCGCCCGACGGGCGTGTGACGTTGGCCCGCGCCAGGCGCGCGCTCGCCAATGCCGATGCGAGCGAGGTGCAGCTGTCCGGCGGCGCGAACGTGCTGCGCGAAGCGAACGGCAAGGATGAAGCGATCGAGTTCCGCGGCGAGTTCCTGCATGCGTTGCAGAACAGCGAACGGGTGCGTTCGCACCTGCCGGTGACCGTGTTGCGCGGCGCCACGCAAATCAACGCCGAAGCGATGGACTACGACAATCTGGCACATGTGCTGCTGCTCAAGGGCCGCATCCGTGCGGTGTTCGGCGCGCCCGCGCCCGCCGCCGCGTCCAGCCCCAGGCCCGCACCGCTGCTCAACCCGCTCATCCCGCCATGAACCCTTCTGTTGCCGCGCTGACTGCGTGGCCCGCGACATGAACGCACCGTTGGCTTTCATCACCGGCGCCTCCAGCGGTATTGGCCAGGCCCTGGCGGCGCGCTTTCATCAAAGCGGTTACCGGCTCGCGCTGGCGGCCCGGCGCAGCGGCGACGTGCAAGCCTGGGCACAAGCGCTAGGCTTTGACGCTGCGAGCTGTGCGGTCTATGCGGCCGATGTGCGCGACATGGCCAGCATCACCGCCGCCGGCCGGGCGTGCATCGCGGCCCAAGGGGTGCCCGACGTGGTGATTGCCAGTGCCGGCATCAGCATCGGCATCGACACGGCCGTGTTCGATGACCTCGAGGTCATGCGCGCCGTCTATGAAACCAACAACCTCGGCATGGCCGCCACGTTTCAACCCTTTGTCGGGCCGATGTCCGAGCGCAAGTCGGGCACGCTGGCCGGTATTGCCAGCGTCGCGGGCATCCGGGGTCTGCCGGGTCATGGCGCTTACTGCTCCAGCAAGGCGGCGGTCATCAGCTACTGCGAAAGCCTGCGCGGCGAGTTGCGGCCCAGCGGTGTCAAGGTGGTGACTCTTCTGCCCGGCTATATCGACACGCCGCTGACGCGCGAAAACCGTTACGGCATGCCCTTTTTGATGCCCGCCGATCGCTTTGCCGACAAAGCCTTCCAGGCCATCGTGGCCGGTGTCAGCTACCGCGTGATTCCGTGGCAGATGGGCGTGGTGGCCAGGTTGCTGCGCCTGTTGCCAAACGCGGCGTTCGACAAGGTGCTCGCCGGCCGACCCAGAAAGCATCGCCAGACCGAGTGACGGGTTGAACCTGTCTGCGCGCCGCAACACGCGGGACAACCCGTGCAGTGCGCTGGGTGCGGCCGCGGAGCGCAACGCCACCCCATCGCTTGTCTTTCAACGCCGCGTGGGGGTGGGGCGCAGCGCCAGTCTGGGCGCCAGCCACCAGAGCGCACGGCCGGGTGTGGGCCGCGCCACCGAGGTGTTTGCGAAGCTCTCGTTCGAGCTGGACCGCTGAGCCGGCGCGACGGGCGCCGGAAGGCGGCTTTCGGCGGGCGAAGGGCCGGTCGCGATACAAGCGGCCGGGCTGAACCGCCCGCGGGCGCGCACAAAAGAGAAAGGCGAGGCGCCTGCGCGCTCCGCCTTTTCCATGACCCTGGTCAGGCCAGCAGTTCAGTAGCCGCCGCGGCCTCCGCTGCCGCCACCACTGCCGTAGCCGCCGCCACCACCACCGGAGCGGCCACCGCCACCGCCGCCGTAGCCACCACCACCGCCGCCGGTGCCGCCGCCGAAGCCACCGCCACCACCGGAGCGACCACCACCGCCGAAGCCGCCGCCACCGCCGCCGGGACGGCCACCGCCGCCACCGAAGCCGCCTGGGCGCTCTTCGCGAGGACGGGCCTCGTTGACCACGAGCGCGCGGCCATCGAGGGCCTGGCCGTTCATGCCGTTGATGCCGGCTTGCGCCTCGGCATCGGTGCTCATTTCCACAAAACCGAAGCCCTTGGAGCGACCGGTGTCGCGGTCCATCATGACCTTGGCGGACGTGACAGAACCGAATTGTGCGAACGCTTGTTGAAGATCTTCATCGCGTACGCTGTACGCAAGATTACCGACGTAAAGTTTGTTTCCCATGGGGGAGCCCCTTTCCATTTCCTACAGACCCTGTGGAGCTTCTACCCATCGTGAACCATTCAAGCGAAGGCGCCGCGTCCATGCACAGATTTGCGAATATACGGGAATTGAGCACGCGGTGGCAGGCCCTTGCCGAACAATTGTTGTTTTCGAGGGTTGCGCCGGAGCCTGCCCGCGGGCCGAGCGTGGGGAAGCTTCGCGGACGCCCGTCGCTATCGTCCGGGGCTTCCCTGCTCCGTGTGAATGACGCCCCTGCCTGATAATCTTCCGCACCGGCGGCCGCGAATTGCCAGCCTGGTGCCCAGCCTGACCGAGTTGCTGGCGGCAATCGGCCTGGCCGAGCATCTGGTCGCCCGGACCGGCTACTGCATCCACCCGGCCGAGCTGCTGCGGCATGTCCCCAAGGTTGGCGGCACCAAACAGGTGAACCTTGCCAAGCTGCGGCGATTGGCGCCCACCCACGTGCTGGTCAACGTCGACGAAAACCGGCTTGAAACGGTGGATGCGCTTCGAGCCTGGGGTCCGGTCAGCGCGCCCGACATCATCGTCACCCATCCGCTGGCCCCGCAGGACAACCTCGGGCTGGTGCGGCAACTGGCGGCTGTGTTCGGCTTCGTCGAGGGCGTGAATGAAAAGGCGGCCGCGCTCACGCTGGCGCTTCAGCGCGAGCTGGCGCTCACCCAGCCCGGCGCGTACGAAGCGCAGAGCGTGCTGTATCTGATCTGGCACCAACCCTGGATGACGGTGGCGCGCGACACCTACCTCTCACGCATGCTCGCCATGGTCAACTGGCAGACCCTGCCGGACGCGTTGGGCGGCCCCAGCGGCGCGGCGCGCTACCCGGTCGTGCAAGGCACGGAGGCGTGGCTGGCCGATGTGCAGCGGGTGCTGCTCAGCTCGGAGCCCTTCGCTTTCGGCGAACCGCACTTCGATGCCGCCCGCAGGCTCTGCCCCAACGCCGAGGTGCTGTTGGTCGACGGCGAAATGCTCAGCTGGTACGGTGCCCGCGCCGTGCCGGGCCTGCGCTACCTGCGCGCGCTGGCCCATGCGCATGGCTGAGTTGCACGGCTGAATCGGTTCTCCAAGCGCCACAATCGCGCATGGACATCTACAAGCCGCTGGTGGCCTTGCTCGCCATCGTCAACCCGATCGGCGTGATCCCCTTCTTCATTCACTTCACGCAAGGCTTTAGCCGCCAACAGCGCCAGCGCACCATCCGCGTGGCCGCGTTCAGTGCGTTCGTCGTGATTGCCGTGAGCGCGCTGGCGGGCCTGAAGATCATCGAGTTCTTCGGCATTTCGCTGGCCTCGTTCCAGGTCGGCGGCGGCATGCTGTTGCTGATCTCGTCGCTGCAGATGCTCAACGCCCAACCGGCCGAAGGGCGCAAGGAGGACGTGAGCGAAGGCAACACCAAGGTCGATGCCGGCGCCAGCATCGCCATCGTGCCGTTGACCATCCCGCTGCTGACCGGGCCGGCCACGATCTCCACGATGATCATCTACGCCGACAAGACGCGCCACTGGTGGGAACTGGCCGTTCTGGTGGGCTATGGCGTGGTGATCGGCCTGGCGGTGTGGGTGGCGTTCGGCTTGTCGGGACGCATCGCCCGCGTGCTGGGCAAGACCGGCATCAATGTGATGACGCGGCTGATGGGCTTGATCCTTGCCGCCTTGGCGGTCGAGGTCATGTCCGACGGGCTGGTCAAGCTGTTCCCGATTCTGGCCAGCACGGTTCGGTAGTTGCGCACCAGCGGCTCACATCGAAGCGCGCATCAGCACGCTCGCTGCGCGTGCGCCTGCCGCGGCGGGGTCCAGAAAGGTCGTCGCTTCGTTGAAGATCACGCTGCGACCCTGCACGCGCGACGCGGCTTCGGCGCGCACTTCGGCGCGGGTCATGCCGCTTCCCGACGGGATGTCGAAGTTGGTGAATTCTGCGGCGAAGGCGCCAACGCTGGCGCTGGCCAAAGCGATCGCCGCGATGAGTGATTTCATGATGTTTCCTTTCAATGGACGGTGGGGGGTAGCGCGAAGTTCGGCAGCGTTGCGTCGTGCTCCACTGTCTGCAGCTGAGTCGGCGGCGCATTCGCTTCCTGACAAGGGATACGGCACAAACGGAAATCGAGATGCAGATGCGATCGGCCTGTGATTTCGAACCCGCCTGGCCCGCGCTGAGCGGCCGGCGCTATGCTTGGCTCACGCCATCACGGTGTGCCCTTCATCTGCCGCATCTAGCCTCCAACGCCAGTTCATGAGCACGCCGGGCCGTCCCAAGAGCGAATACCGCGGTGCGCAGCACGAAGCTTGACTGATGAGCGACCTCCACTACGACTACATCATTTGCGGCGCCGGCACCGCCGGCTGCCTGCTCGCCAACCGCCTGAGCGCCAACCCCTCCAAGCGCGTGCTGCTGATCGAAGCCGGCGGCAACGACGATTACGTGTGGATCCACATCCCGGTCGGCTACCTC
Source organism: Methylibium sp. (assembly GCA_031378125.1). Taxonomy (GTDB): domain Bacteria; phylum Pseudomonadota; class Gammaproteobacteria; order Burkholderiales; family Burkholderiaceae_C; genus LGRD01. The sequence goes on from JANNDW010000316.1 coordinate 16,504, forward strand.
TACTGCATTGGCAACCCGCGCACCGACTGGCTCTACAAAACCGACCCCGAGCCCGGCTTGAACGGGCGCAGCCTGATCTACCCGCGTGGCAAGGTGCTGGGTGGCTGCAGCAGCATCAACGGCATGATCTACATGCGCGGCCAGGCACGCGACTACGACCAGTGGGGGCAAGGTGACGGCTTCGGGGCCAACCCCAGCTGGAGCTGGCGCGAATGCCTGGCTGGTTTCCTGAAGCACGAAGACTTCCACCAAGGCGCCGATGCCTTCCACGCCGCGCCGGGGTTCGATGCCGGCGGCCAGCGTGCGGGCGGCGAATGGCGCGTCGAGAAGCAGCGGCTGCGCTGGGATGTGCTCGATGCATTCGCCCTGGCCGCGCAGCAGACGGGCATCCCCGCCAGCGCCGACTTCAACCGCGGCGACAACGAAGGCGTGGGCTACTTTGACGTCAACCAGAAGGCCGGCGTTCGCTGGAACGCGACCAAGGGTTTTCTGCGCCCGGTGCGTCACCGCGGCAACCTCGATGTGTGGACCGGCGCGCAGATCACACGCGTGTTGCTGGAGGCGCAGCCCGGCCACGGCGGGGCCGAGGGCGCGCGGCGCGCGGTCGGCGTCGACGTGCTGCGGACCGCGAGCGGCGAGCCCGTGCGGGTTCAGTTGCCTGCCATCGGCGGCGAGGTGCTGCTGTGCGCGGGCGCGGTGGGCACGCCGCAGTTGCTGCAGCTGTCGGGCATCGGCCCCTCGGACCTGCTGCGCAAGCACGGCATTGGCGTCGAACATCACCTGCCCGGCGTGGGTGAAAACCTGCAAGACCATTTGCAGATCCGCGCGGTGTTCCAGGTCGAGGGGGTGAAGACGCTCAACACCCAGGCCCGTTCGCTGTGGGGCAAAGCAATGATCGGCCTGGAGTACGCGCTCAAACGCAGCGGGCCGATGAGCATGGCGCCGTCGCAGCTGGGTGCCTTCACGCGCAGTGACGCCCGGCAGCCACACCCCAACATCGAGTACCACGTGCAGCCCTTGTCGCTGGACGCGTTTGGCCAGCCCTTGCATTCGTTCAACGCCTTCACCGCCAGCGTGTGCAACCTGAACCCGACCAGCCGCGGCCATGTTCGGATCGCATCATCCAACCCGCAACGGGCGCCGAGCATCGCGCCGCATTACCTCAGCACGGAGGTGGACCGCCGGGTGGCCGCGGACAGCCTGCGCATCACCCGCCGCATCGTCGCGCAGCCGGCCTTGGCCCGCTACAAACCCATCGAGGTGAAGCCCGGCGCGCAGTTCCAGAGCGACGAAGAACTTGCCACGCTGGCCGGCGACATCGGCACGACGATCTTTCACCCCGTCGGCACCGCGAAGATGGGGCCGGCGTCAGACCCGCTGGCCGTGGTCGATGCCCGCCTGCGCGTGCACGGCGTGCAGCGCCTGCGTGTGGTGGACGCCAGCGTGATGCCCCGCATCACCAGCGGCAACACCAACGCGCCCACGCTGATGATTGCCGAGCGCACGGCCCAGTGGGTGATTGACGCCGCGCTGCCGCGCTGATCGACGCGCTGGCTCAGAGCCCCCCGTCGCTTCGCTCTTGCCCCCGAGACCGTTGGCCTCAGGACAGCAGGTGCTTGCGGGCGCGGTGCATGCGCACGAACAGATTGTCCTCGCTGATGCCCAGGCTGGCGCACACCGCTTCGGTGGACTGCTCTTCCAGCACGCGCAGGCGCATCGCATCACGCAGCCCGGCGGGCAGCGCCTCGATGCGGGCGAGCGCCAGCGCCAGCAGCTGGCGCTGCTCGGCCACCTCGTCGGGCTGGGGCTGCGGGCACGCGATTGCCAGCGCGCCGCTGTCGGCCGTGTCATCGTCGAGCTGGTCCACGCTGGCCGTGCGGCGAATCGAATCGACGATCTTGTTCTTCAGCACCGCGGTCAGCCAGGAGCGCAGCGCGGCGCGGCCGGCGAACGCGGCGCGGCCGGAGATCACCGCTTCGAAGACGTCGTGCACCGCGTCTTCGGCCAGCATCGGGTCGCGCAGCCTGGCTTTGGCAAAACGCACAGGTAGCTGCGGTGCGAGACCATCTCGGTCCACGACACGGTAGGCGCAAAGGACGGCTGCAAGCAAGAGGTCAGGGCGGCGGTGGCGTTCATGGAAGGATCTCCTTGGTTAGCCCCCGAGACGCCTGCGGCGTCGGCCCCCCGAGGGGGCGTCGTCGTCTTGGGGCGGCCCGGCGGCGACTGCAGCGGGTTTGTCGATGCATGAACTTTGGCCGCCGCACCTCGCGACACCCTCACCGAACCTCACAGGAAGATCACATTTGTGTAAGAAGCGACGCCGACCGCACGACAATTGCGCATGACCAGCCCCCGCCCCGCCACCCTCCTGGTCGCCGAAGACCAGACCGACATCCGCGATCTGCTGGTGCTGAACCTGCGCAACGCGGGTTACGAGGTCACGGCGGTTGGCGACGGCGTGGCCGCGCTGGCGAGCCAAAACGAACAGAGCAGCGACCTGTTGATTCTGGACCTGATGATGCCGGGCATGGACGGCCTGGAGGTCTGCAAGGCGCTGCGCGCGCGCGGGCGCAGCGCCCCCATCCTGATGCTGACCGCCAAGTCCACCGAGCTGGACCGCGTGCTGGGTCTGGAGCTCGGTGCCGATGACTACCTGACCAAGCCGTTTTCGCTGCCCGAACTGCTGGCGCGCGTAAAGGCGCTGCTGCGCCGCGCCGAATTGCTGCGCGCGGCGCAGGCGCAGGCGGCCGGCCCACAGGGCGTGGCCGCGCTACGCAACGGCGACCTGGAAATCATGCCCGCCAAACGGCAGGTCAGGGTTCGCGGCGAGGCGCTGGAATTCACCGCGCTGGAGTTCGACCTGCTGTTGCATTTCACATCGCACCCGGGCCATGTTTTTTCGCGCTCGCAGCTGCTCACCGCCGTGTGGGGCTACACGCACGACGGCTACGAGCACACCGTCACCACGCACATCAACCGCCTGCGCGCCAAGCTGGAGGCCGACCCGATGCGGCCCGAGCTGATCCTCACCGTGCGCGGCGCGGGCTACAAGATGCGCGACGCGCCGCGATGAGGCGCGTCTTGAAAACGATGGCGCCGCGATGAGGCGGCCGTCCCCGCTCGGCCGATGAGCGTCCGCTTCAAGATTGCACTGACCATCGTGGCCACCGGCCTGATGACCGCGCTGTTGGTGATCGCCACGGTGCTGGTTGCGTTCGAGCGCTTCGAGCACGAAACCACCTTCCAGCGCGCCACCGCCTTCCTGGCCCGCGTGACCTCGACCTATGACAACCTGCTCGACCTGCATGAGCGCCAGCCGCAGGAGTTCAACGCCTGGCTGCGCAACCTGGTGCTGTACGAGCCGGACACGCAGCTTTACTTGCTCGACGCGCAAGGCACCATCCTTTCACGCACTGGGGACGCCCCGCTGCCGGCCGGCTACAAGGTCTCGCTCGGCCCACTGCAGGCCGCGGTGGCCGGCGCCACGGGTCAGCGCAGCATGCCGTTTGTGATGGGCGACGATCCGGAGCGCATGGACGCCAATGCCGTGATCGCGGCCCGCCCGCTGCGCCGCGCCATCATCCGCAGCGACGAGCCTGTGTCGGGCTACCTGTACCTCGTGTGCCACAAGGCCGACCTGCCGGCTTCGCGCTGGGAGGCCGTGCGCAAAAGCTTCGCGATGCCGGCGCTGGTGGCCATCGCCGGCATCGTGGCCTTGACGACCTTGCTGGCCTGGCTGGTGATCGCCTCGGTCACCCGGCCGCTGCGGCGCCTGACCGACGCCGTGGCCACGCTGTCTCGGCGCGGGCTCGAAGAGGGCCTGGCCGATTCGCCGCAAACCCTGTTGCCGGCCGCGCCGCGCGACGAGTTCGGCCAGCTCAGCAACGCCTTCGAGATGATGCAGGCCACCTTGCGCAAACAATGGATGGCGCTGCGCCGGCTGGACCACTTTCGGCGTGAAGGTGTCAGCAACCTGTCGCACGACCTGCGCTCGCCGCTGACCGCCACCGTCGCCTGCCTGGAGACGCTGGACGGCCGCTGGGCCGGCGACGCCCAACGTGTCGACGACCGCCGGCTCGTCGAAGTGGCCTTGCGCAACACCCGCAATGCGGCCAGGCTGGTGCAGTCGCTGGGCGACCTGGCCAAGCTCGACGAGCCGCAGTACCAGCTGAACGCCGAGCTGGTGGATGCCGGTGAATTGTTGGACGACATCTGCCTGCGGTTTGCCGAGCGCGCGGCCCAGCAAGGTGTGCTGTTGCGCACCGAACATTCAGCGGCTGCACAGGCGCCGCCGCCGTTCGCCATGCTCGACATCGAGTTGTTCGAACGGGCGATTGCGAACCTGCTCGACAACGCGCTCAAGTTCTGCCCGCCCGGGGCCGGCATCACGCTGGCCGCCGTGGTGATGCAGGGCCAAGTGCAGGTCCGGGTCAGCGACACCGGCCCGGGCATTGCCGCCAACGACTTGCCGCACCTGTTCGACCGCTTCTACCAAAGCCGCCAGACGGTGGCGCCGGCCACCGGTGAAGGTGGCAAAGGCCTGGGCCTGGCCATCGTCAAGCGGATTGCTGAATTGCACGGCGGCCAAGTGACGGTTGCGAGCACGCCGCAAGTGGGCACCTGCGTCACATTGGCGGTGCCGGCCGCGCGCGCTTGACGGAATTCAAACCGCCGCAGTCCGAAAAGTTGGCGCAGGGAAAGCCCCAGTGCTGCCCGTTCGTGCCAGCGCCTACAGTCTCGCCACTCGCATCGGGCACCAGCATGGTGCCTTCGGTGGACGAGGGCTGAGGAGACAAATGAACGTGGTGCCGGGGCCTGTTGCCCCGCCTGCGAAGTGCACGGCCGAAACTGTCGGCCGATGCCAAAAGAAGCAAAAGGGCGCCAGTGAACCTGGCGCCCTTTTCACTTTTGCAACGGCGCCCACGCGCATCGGTGCGCCCGCGGCAGCGAGTGCGTTGATGCGCCGAACTGAAGGCCCCAAGCGGCTTTGTTCCGGGCACTGCCGGCGCCGCGCGCTCGTAGCATGGCTCGATACCGCGACCGATACCGAACTCGCATTCCCGAAAGGCCTGCCATGCCCGTCGATCCCCAGCTGCGCACACTCAAAGTCGACATCCCCTCGCAGCCCGACGCGCTGGTGGAGTTGTCGTTGATGCTGGCCGACGACCAGGTCAACCTGCAAGCCATGAGCGCGCTGATTGCCGCCGACATGGCGCTGGCCTCGGCTGTGCTGAAGGCGGTCAATTCATCGCTGTACGGCCTCAATGGCCGGGTGCAGAGCGTCAAGCAGGCGATCACCTACCTGGGCACGCGCGAGGTGGCCTCGGTCACGTTTGCGATGGGCTTGAAAGCGGTGTTCCCGCACATGCCCGAACTCGATCCCATCTGGGAGCGTGCCAATGTGCGCGGCATGCTGATGGGGCGCATCGGCAAGGCGCTGGGCATCGACGCCTGGATCGCGCATTCGGCCGGGCTGTTCGAGGAATGCGGCAAGGCCGTGTTGCTGCGGCACGCCCCGCAGCGTTACCGCGTGATCCTCAAGACAGCGGCCAACGACGACGAAGAACTGGTGCTGCTGGAGCATGGCGAGTTCGGCGTCAGCCACGAGGCTTTGGGCGCGGCCCTGTGCGAAAGCTGGGGGCTGGCGCCAATGGCGGTGGACTGCGTGCGTTTTCACGTGGTCGTCAACGCCACCGGCGACTTGCCCCCACAGGTGCAGCGCCCTTCGATCTGCATGCTCTCCGCGCTGGCCAACGGGTTGATGAAGGACCCCGCCACGCTGGAAGACCTGGTCAACAAGCTGGCGCCCTATGCCGCCATGGAACCCGCTGTGGTGCTGAGCGCCGTGCACGGCGTTCAGCGGCAACTCGAGGCCGCGATGGAGCGCCAGTAAGCGGCGCAGCGGGACCGCGCGACAGGGCGCGGGCGCGTGGCGCGTCGAAGCCCCTTGTCGGGGATGCCGATCAAGCGCGCCGCGAGAACGCCTCTCGTTGCGTTTGCAGGAAGGCCCGGTCAATTTGCTCGACCAGCAACTCGGTGTCGCGGCCGGTCACGCCGCATTGCTGGAAGTGAGCCTTCCAATCGGACACCACCGACGCGACTTTTGTGATTTCGCCGACGGCCTCGTCCCGCTTGAGCGCGAACAGCGCGCACATCGACAAGGCGTTGTCCAGGGTCGAATCCGCCCCATCCTCGCCCACCCGCATCTGCTGGTAGCCCAACGCCTGGCCCGAGGGCAGCACGTCGTAGGCGGGCGACAGCTCGTACTGCTGGGCGTCGTTGACCAGCAGCGCGTGGTTCTTCTCGTGGTCGTCGGTGTTGTCGAGCAGGATGTTGAACACCATGCGTCTGAACAGTTCGCGCATCTGCTGCACGTTCACACCGCCGGCGGCCACGCCGCGGCGGCGCAGCAATTGGGCCAGTTCCGGATAGCCCTGGTTTTCCGACGCTGCTTTCAATGCGACGTTGGCCGACAGCGCGTGCACGCGCCGCCGGCCGACGCGGTCAAACCGCCGCACCGCCACCGCGTGGCCATCGGGCAGGCGGATCGGCAAGGTGGCGGCCACACGAATGCCGGCCTGCTGCGCCAGCAGCATCGAGGCGTGTTCGATCAGCGGCGTGTCGGCCGGGTCGCCATCGGAGAATTTCACGACCCAGGGCGCGCCGTCGATGTTGAGCAGGGCCTTCGGCCGAGCGCCGCCCAGCGTGACGCCGGGTGCGATCAGCTGCCGTTGTTCGGCGGAGATCGGCTCATTGGCCTGCACTTTGCGCACCAGCTCGTGAATGGCGGCGGTGTCGCTCAACAGCGGCAGCGGCCCGGTCTTGCGAGGCCGGTAGCTGTCTTTGGAGGTTGATACGCCCAAGGCGCCGAAGCGCTCGTCGCCCGCGAAGTACAGGTACTCCAGCAGCGACAAGCGCGGCGGTTTGTCGAGGAACTGGATGACACGTTCACCCCAGCGATCGGGCCGGGCGTCGTCGACCGCGCCGGCGGCGGTGCCCTTGTCAATCGGAAGGAACTCCTGCCGGCTCAGCAAGGGAAGGTCTTCGCTCAACGCAAAGCCGCGTTGAATCCAGCTGTCGGCATACCGCAGCGACACGCCGCGCAGCGTGCGGACCATGTTCAGCTCACCCACCCAGACCGGCTGCGCCGGCTCGGTGAGCAGCCACAGGAAGAGCTGGTCGGTCGGCTGGTACGGTGCGGTCGAATCGGCCTCAGCCATGGGACGGCTCCTTTCGGCCCAGGCGCGCTTCAACCGATGCGGGCGAGCGCACGGCGCGCCGGCGCACGGCGGCGCGCACATCCAGCTCCAACGCGCCCTGGTCGTGCTGGGGTGCCGCCATGTCGGGCAGAGCGGCCACCCGTCCGATCAGCCACAGGGCCGTGGCATAGATGCCCATGCCGACGCCAGCGTCTCCTTGCTCCATCCGAATGAGCGTCGGCACCGACACCCCCAGGCGTTGTGCCCACAGCCGCTGCGATTCCTTGCGGCGCATGCGCGCCAGGGCCAGATTTTCGCCCAGGCGTCGCAACGCCTCAGAGGCCGCGGGAGGCATGGCAGAGGTGGCCGCAGATCGCTTTGGCATAACATAGAGTTTATCAAAAAACAGCAATTGATCAACTCTTTGTTATCTGTGGGCTCTGATGGCGGTCCGCACCACGGCATTCAGAGCATCCGGCCCGGGGGTGGCCTTGCGCGCCGTTCAGTGGTTGTCGCGCGGGATCCCGAAGGTCGCATGGATCTTTTGGTACTTGACCGCCGGCTTGAGCACCATGCCCTCGGACAGCTCATCGACGATGCCACGCTGGATTTCTTGCCACGGGGTCTGGCTGGGCGGGTATGGGTAGCCACCGGCGGCCTTCAGCGCGGCGCGGCGCCGGGCCAGTTCTTCGTCCGGGATCAGGATGTTGGCGGTGCGCTTTTTCAGGTCGATGCGAACCCGGTCACCGGTCTTCAACAGCGCCAGCCCGCCGCCGGTGGCCGCTTCGGGAGACGCGTTCAGGATCGACGGCGAGCCCGAGGTGCCTGACTGGCGCCCGTCGCC
>JANNDW010000335.1:0-14519 GCA_031378125.1 Methylibium sp.
GTTTCTGGCTTTGCTTGCTGATGGCACGGCGCGCGGCGCCGAGGTCCAGCAGCACCGGCGGGCCGACTTCCTGCAGGAAGATGTTGTCGGGCGAGATGTCGCGGTGCACGGTGTTGTGCTCGTGCAGGTATTTCAGCGCGCCCAATATCGACCACAACAGGGCCCGCAACCAGGGCTCCGGCGGCGGGCTCTGCGCCTGGCTGCGCGCGTTCTTGAGCGTGAGGCCCCGGTACAGCGGCATGGCCATATAAGCCGTGTTGTTGGCCTCCCAGAAGCGGTACACCTTGACCAGCGAGGGGTGGTCAAACTGCGCCAGCAGGCGCGCCTCGGCCACGAAGGAGCGCAGCCCGGCGGTGAGGGCGGACTGGTCTGAAGGCGAGCGGCAGATCAGCGCGTCGCCGTCGGAGCGGCCAGCCAGAGCCGATGGCATGAACTCCTTGATCGCCACGGTGCGCTGCAGGGACTGGTCGAACGCGCCATACACCATGCCAAAGCCGCCCACGCCCAGGAGGCCGGTGATTTCGAACTCGCCCAGCTTCGCGCCAATGGACAGGGCGTCGGAATGGAAAAGCGACGGAACCGGAGTAACGAGGGAGGAAGGGGACGAATCCAACATGAACTGCGATTTTTGCATGCATTATGGCAAGCGCGGCCGTTACCATTGGGTGATGTTCAGTTATCGCCACGCTTTCCATGCCGGCAACCACGCCGACGTGCTCAAACACACGGCGCTGATCGCCATTTTGAAACACATGACCGCCAAGGAGGCGGCGCTGATGGTGATCGACACGCACGCCGGCGCCGGGCTGTACCGGCTCGACGGCGACTACGCCGCCACCAGTGGCGAAGCGGCGCAAGGTTATCTGCGCTTGCTGGCTGGGCCACCGCCCGCCAAAACAGCCGATAAATCCGATAAAGCCGGCGTCAAGGCAAGCGCCAAAACTGCGGCACCAGCCGCTACCGTCACTGCACCGGCTTTGCAGGACTACCTTGACCTGGTCGCCAGTTTCAACGCCCCGGGCAGTGCCAAAAGCGCCGCCCGGGTCTACCCCGGCTCACCCTTCATCATCCAGCGGTTTTTGAGCGGGCGCGACAAACTCAAAGCTTTTGAACTGCACCCGACCGACATCAAAACCCTCACTGCCAACATCGCCCAGCTCGAAGCCGGCCGCCAGGTGGCGGTGCTGCGCGAGGACGGTTTTGAAGGCCTGAAGAAGTTTTTACCGCCGCCGTCGAAGCGGGCTTTGGTGTTATGTGACCCGAGTTACGAGATCAAAAGCGACTACGCACGGGTGGCCCAGATGGTGGCCGATGCGCTCAAGCGTTTTCCCACCGGTACCTACGCCGTGTGGTACCCGATCATCCCGCGCCCGGAAGCGCACGACCTGCCCAAAAAGCTCAAAACCCTGGCCACCAAAGCCGGCAAAGCTTGGCTGAACGCCGCGCTGACGGTGAAAAACAGCAAGCTGGTCACCGATGCCGCCGGCGAGGTGGAGCGCCCCGGCCTGCCGGCCAGCGGCCTGTTTGTGATCAACCCGCCCTTCACCCTGAAGGCCGCGCTGCTGGCCGCCCTGCCCCAGATCGCCGTGGCACTGGCGCAGGACCAGCATGCGGCGTATTCGGTGGATTCGGGCGGGTGATGGCTTCAATGGCGCTATCCACGGCAACGACCGTTCGACACGGACTGGGCAGAGAACGCCCAACAGGCTAATTTGTTAACATGGGTGTTAACAAATGCCGATTTTTAGCCGAAAATCCATATTTTTATGAATTTTTCGGCACCCAAGTCACGTGAAATGGCGTTTTATTGCTATATTTATGATAGCGTTTGCTTGAAAAACCCCATCGTGCGCTCCCAGGCGAGGCGGGCGGCAGCGGCGTCAAAACGCGGGGTCGTGTCGTTGTTGAAGCCGTGTTGCGTGCCCGCGTACTGGTGCGCGGTGTATTTGGCCCCGGCGGCTTTGAGCGCGGCTTCGTAACCGGGCCAGGCGGCGTTGATGCGCTCGTCTACACCGGCGAAGTGGATCAACAAGGGCGCTTTGACTTTGGCCGCGTCTTCGGCCGGGGGGTGGTTGCCATAAAACGGCACGGCGGCGGCCAGGTCGGGCAAGCGCGTGGCCAGGGTGTGGGCCATGCCGCCGCCGTAACAGAAGCCGACCACGCCGATTTTCCCGGTGCCATCGGCGCGGCCCTTGAGCAGGGCTGCGGCGGCGACAAAATCTTCCAGCGTTTTTTTCTGGTCCAGCTGCGCAAACAGGCTGCGCGCCTTGTCTTCGTCGCCCGGGTAGCCGCCCAGGGGCGTCAGCGCGTCGGGCGCGAAGGCCATGTAGCCATCAACCGCCAAGCGCCGGGCAATGTCTTCGATGTGCGGGTTCAGGCCGCGGTTTTCGTGCACCACCAGCACCGCCGGGAGTTTCCCCGTTGCATTGGCCGGGCGGCACAGGTAACCCTTCATCTTGCCGTAACCCGCTGTGGCGAACTCCAGCAGCTCGGTCTTGATGCGCGCGTCGTCCTTGGGAACCACCTGGCCCATCGCGAAATTGGGGCTCAGCGCTGCCAGCAGGCCCACGGCGGTGAGGCCACCCACCGCGAACTTCTGCGCCTTCTCGAGGAAGCCGCGCCGGTCGATGTTGCCGTGCACGTAGGCGTCAAAAAGAATCAGCAGCTCCTGGTCAAAATCGTGGGCGGTCAAACGCGCCGCAGTGTGTTGCAGGGGGTGTTGCATCGCGAAGGCTCCTTAAAAAACGCAGGATAGCCGGACTCGCGCCCGAACGCAAAAGCCTCGATTACAGTAGGCCATCTTTTTTCCTTCCGCTTGTAACCGGGCGTTTTCATGCACATCCACCATGGCTGATTTCAGCACTTCCCACGCCGTCTTGCAACGCTCGGTGGACGCGCAGCTGCTCGCAGGCGCCTCGTGCCTGGTGGTGAAAAACGGCGAAATACTCGATGCGTTTTGCACCGGTCAGGCCAACCGCGAGACCGGCGAGGCGCTGCGGCCCGACCACGTCCACCGCGCCTTCTCCAACACCAAACTCATCACCTCGGCGCTCGCTTTGAAGTTCATGGACGAGGGCTATTTCAATCTGGACGACGCCATCAAAAACTGGCTGCCCGAGTTCGGCCAGGTGCGGGTGTTGCGCGCGGGCGCAAGCCACATCGGCGACACCGAACCGCTGCAAACCGACATCACCATTCGCCACCTGCTCAGCCACACCTCGGGCCTCTCACACGGCGTGTTTGACCCGGGCACGGTGATCTACAAGGCCTACATCGAAGCCGGTGTGCGCTCGTCGGACTTGACACTGGCCCAGGTGATGCCAAAACTGGCCGCCCTGCCCTTGAGTTTTCAGCCCGGCTGTGGCTGGGACTACGCCATGGGCGCCGATTTGTTGGCACGGCTGATGGAAATCATCACTGGCCAGCCGTATGCCGAGATCCTGCAACAGCGCGTTTTTGACCCGCTGGGCATGGTGGCCACCGGTTACGTGGTCAAGCCCGGCAACCGAGAGCGCCTGCTGCCGCTGTACCGGGCAAACGACCTGTTCAATCCTGGTCTTCCAGCGCTTCAACTGGCCGATAACGTGCCTTGGCCCGAGGCTTTTATCAAACCGGTGGCGCGCCAGGCGGGCACGGGCGGCACCGTGACCACGCAGGGCGACTTCATGCGGTTTGTACAGGCCCTGACCAACGGCGGTTTTCTCAAACCCGCCACGCTGCGGGAAATGTTGCGCGACCAGGTTCCATCGCAATACGGCGTGCATTTCCAGCACCTGGGCGTTATGCCGCACCTGGGGTTTGGTTTGGGCGGCGCCGTCACGCGCGCCCCTTCGGCCTTGCAGCCGAATTCACCGACAGGGGAATTCCAATGGGGCGGCCTTGCTGGTACACACTGGTGTTATTGCCCGTCTACCGGCGTCGCGATCGTTCAGATGGCGCAGCGGCATTTTGGCTTCTGGCATCCGTTCTGGTTTGAGTACAAGGCTGCGGTTTACCAGGCGCTTGCGTGACACGGGTGTTGCGCGGCGCCCGCTAATATCCGCAGGTCAAAAAAAAATGGAGCCCCCATGAGCGAGCTGCTGAGTTACCAATTCGACGCGGGCATCGCCACCGTGACACTCGACGACGGCAAAGCCAATGTGATGAGCCTGCCCATGCAGGCGGCCCTCAACGCTGCGCTGGACCGCGCGCTGGCGGACAAGGCCGTGGTCGTCATCACCGGGCGCCCCGGCATGTTTTCAGGCGGCTTTGACCTGAACGTGTTCAAGACCGACCCCAAGGCCTCGGTGCAAATGCTCGAAGGCGGCGCGCGGCTGGCGCTGCGGCTGTTGGGCCACCCGCACCCGGTGATGATCGCGTGCAGCGGGCATGCGGTGGCCATGGGCTGCTTCCTGATGCTGGGGGCCGACTACCGCTTGGGTGTGGACCAGGGCCAGGTGGGCACGGGCCCCAATTTTCGCATCCACGCCATTGAAGTGCAGATTGGCATGACATTGCCCTACTTCGCGCTGGAATTGTGTCGCCAGCGCCTCACCCCTGCACACTACAGCCTGGCCTGCACCACCGCCTGGCCCTACACACCCGCGCAGGCGGTGCAGGCCGGTTTCCTGGATGAAGTGGCCGCGCCCGAGCAGTTTGCCACCCGCGTGCAGGAGCGGGCGCTGTACCTGAGCAAGTTGCACCAGGAAGCCTTTACGGCCACCAAGCAGAAACTCAAACAGCCCATCATCGACACGCTGGAGGCCGCCATCCGCACCGACGTGGCGGCGTGGACCGAGCGGTTTTTGAAACAGGGTTGAGGGATCTGAGGGGCTTGATGGGACTGAGAGGCAGGTCTGGCCTCGCGGTCAGGCTTTCGCCGCGTCCAAAATGGCGTTGAAGCTTGGGCTTGGACGCATCACAGCGGTCACCTTTTGCGGGTCGGCCATGTAGTAGCCGCCGATATCCACTGGCTTGCCCTGCACGGCCTTCAACTCGTCGGTGATCTTCTGCTCGTTCTCGGTCAGCGCTTTGGCCAAGGGTGCGAAATGGGCCTGCAAAGCCTTGTCTTGCGTTTGCGCGGCCAACTCCTGCGCCCAGTACATGGCCAGGTAAAACTGGCTGCCACGGTTGTCGAGCTGGCCGGTCTTCGGCGACGGGCCCTTGTTGTTGTCCAGCAGTTTGCCGGTGGCGTCGTCCAGGGCCTTGGCGAGGATTTTGGCTTTCTCGTTGCCGGTCTTCAGCCCCAGGTCTTCCAGCGACACAGCCAGGGCCATGAACTCGCCCAGAGAATCCCAGCGCAGGTGGTTTTCTTCCACCAGTTGCTGCACATGCTTGGGCGCGGAACCGCCGGCCCCCGTTTCGTACATGCCGCCACCGGCCATCAGGGGCACGACGGACAACATCTTGGCGCTGGTGCCCAGCTCCATGATGGGAAACAGATCGGTCAGGTAGTCGCGCAGGATGTTGCCGGTGGCGCTGATGGTGTCCAGCCCGCGAACCACGCGCTCCAGCGTGTAACGCATGGCGCGCACCTGGCTCATGATCTGGATGTCCAGGCCCACCGTGTTGTGCTCGTGCAGGTACATCTTGACCTTGGTGATCAGCTGCGCTTCGTGCGGGCGGTACTGGTCGAGCCAAAACACCACGGGCATGCCCGAGTTGCGCGCCCGGCTCACGGCCAGCTTGACCCAGTCGCGGATGGCAGCGTCTTTGCACTGGCACAGGCGCCAGATGTCGCCTTCTTCCACCTCTTCGCTGAGCAGCACTTCGCCTGTAGCCAGGTCCACGATGTTGGCGGTGCCGCCCTCTGCCATTTCAAAGGTTTTGTCGTGCGAGCCGTATTCTTCGGCCTGCTGCGCCATCAGGCCCACATTGGGCACCGTGCCCATGGTGCGCGGGTCAAACGCGCCATGCCACTTGCAGAAGTTGATGATCTCCTGGTAGATGCGGGCGAAGGTCGATTCAGGCATCACGGCCTTCACGTCTTTCAGGCGGCCATCGGCCCCCCACATCTTGCCGCCGTTGCGGATCATGGCGGGCATGGAGGCATCCACGATCACGTCATTGGGTGAGTGGAAATTGGTAATGCCCTTGGCCGAGTCGACCATGGCCAGCTCGGGGCGGCCTTCATGGCAGGCGTGCAGGTCGCGCTTGATTTCGTCCTGCTTGCTTTGCGGCAAGGTGGAGATTTTGTCGTACAGATTGGCCATGCCGTTGTTGACGTTGACACCCAGCTCCTCAAACAGTTTGGCGTGTTTCTCGAACGCGTCCTTGTAGAAGATCTTCACGGCGTGGCCGAAGACGATGGGGTGCGACACCTTCATCATCGTCGCCTTCACGTGCAGCGAGAACATCACGCCGGTCTTGCGCGCGTCTTCCATCTCGTGTTCATAGAAGTCGCACAGCGCCTTCTTGCTCATGAACATGCTGTCGATGATCTCGCCGGCCAGCAGCGGCACCTTCGGTTTCAGCACGATGCTCTTGCCGGACTTGGTGACCAGTTCCATCTTCACGTCGCGCGCCTTGTCGAGGGTCATCGACTTTTCACCGTGATAGAAGTCGCCGGTCTTCATGGTGGCCACATGGGTGCGCGAGGCCTGGCTCCATTCGCCCATGCTGTGCGGGTGCTTGCGGGCGAAGTTCTTCACGGCCGCCGGCGCGCGGCGGTCAGAGTTGCCTTCGCGCAGCACCGGGTTCACCGCGCTGCCCAGGCACTTGCCGTAGCGCGCGCGGATGGCCTTGTCTTCGGCGCTCTTCGGGTCTTCCGGGTAGTCCGGAATCTTGTAGCCGCGAGCCTGCAGCTCCTTGATCGCGCCGACAAGCTGGTGCACCGATGCACTGATGTTGGGCAGCTTGATGATGTTGGTGTCGGGCAGCAAGGTCAGCCGCCCGAGTTCGGCCAGGGTGTCGGGCAGCTTTTGCGCGTCGGTCAGGTGGTCGGGGAACTCGCCCAGCACACGCGCCGCCACCGAGATGTCGCTCCCGACGACCTGGATGCCCGCCGGCGCCGTGAAGGTGCGGATGATGGGCAAGAAGGCGCACGTCGCCAGCATCGGCGCTTCATCGGTCAGGGTGTAGATGATGGTGGGTTGTGGGGTCGTCATCGGGGGATATCCGTGGGGGTGGGCTTGAGCGTCTGCTGCCTGCGGCACGTGCTGAGCATGCCGCATTTGCGGCAGCGAATCACTCTTCATCGAATACTGTGCGGGTGCCAGGCCAGTCTGAACTGCTTTCCATCCCACGCAGGCGTGAGCAGGCGGGCCTGCGGCCGGGTCAACGCCCGACGTGCCAAATCGAAAGACGCGGGCAGTGGACTCGGGCCCGGGGGTGGCTCGCGGCTCGATCAAATGGCTCAGGCTTTCTCGAACCTGACCGGCTCGGGTCCGCGAGCCTTGGCTCTGACGACCACCGTCCCGGCCAGCTTGTCGTGCCAACCTTGCTTTTTGCTGTCGAAGGCAACCCAGAAAAACCCCAGCCCGAGAGGGACGCTGGAGACGAAGTAGGCCAGGTACCGGCCGATGGCCTGGCCGACGGACAGCGAGCCGCCGGTGGCAGCGTCGACGACGCGGGCCGAGATGGCCATCTTTCCGGGCGTGGCCTGCTTGCTCATCCAGAACAGCACCACGACGATGGCCGGCAGCAGCCATGAAATCACAAAGTCCGCGGGCCCGGCAATGAAGCCGGTTTGCGCCGCATCGAAATAGCCCGAGCCGTAGATCGCGACCAGCAGTGGAATGACGACGACCAGCACGAGCACGGTGTCGATCAGCGACGCGCCGACGCGCGCCCAAAACCCGACGTACTCCAGAGTTTGTTCCGCCACGCTCATCCCCTCAAAGGCTAAAGTCGACGCGCCGAACGCCATTGCTCGCCCGGTCGGGTTGAATTGTGATGGATCGGTTTGCCCCAGCATGGCCCTCGGGTTCGCGCCCGGCTCGGCCCGAATCAACAGCCAAGGAGACGACACCATGTTTCAACCCACCCTGATGAACGGCCAACGAATCCTGGTGACCGGTGGCGGCACCGGTCTCGGCCGGGCGATGGCCGAAAGCTTCCTCGGCCTGGGCGCCGATATCGCCATCTGCGGCCGGCGCCAGTCGGTGCTGGACGAAACCGCCGCGCAGTGGCGCGCCAGCTTCCCCGGGCGCCGCATCGACACCTTCGGCGTCGACATCCGCATCGCGCAAAGTGTCGAAGACATGGTCGAGGGCCTGTGGAACACCGGCGGTCTGACAGGGCTGGTCAACAACGCGGCGGGCAACTTCGTGGCGCCCACCGAAAGCCTGTCGCCACGCGCCTTCGACGCGATCGCCAACATCGTTTTCCACGGCAGCTTCTACGTCACCCAGGCGGTGGGCAAACGCTGGGTCACTGAGGCCAAGGCCGGGCGCTGGAAGCCGGGCGATGCGTTTCGCAGCGTGATGAGCATCATCGTCACCTGGGTCGACAACGGCAGCCCGTATGTCGTGCCCTCGGCGATGAGCAAGGCCGGCATCGAGGTGATGACCAAGTCGCTCGCGGTGGAGTGGGCGCGCCACGGCATCCGCCTGAACGCGGTCGGGCCGGGCGAAATTCCGACCGAGGGCATGAGCAAACGCCTGAACCCCGGCGAACAACCGGGTGAGCGCAGCAAGCGCAACAACCCGATGGCGCGGCCCGGGTTGATGAGCGAGCTGCAGCGGCTGGCGTGCTTCCTGATGGCGCCCGGCCAATGCGATTGGCTCACCGGGCAAAGCATCATGATGGACGGTGGCAACGCGCTGGCCACCGGCGGCAACTTCTACGAACTGCGCGAGTGGAGCGATGCCGATTGGAGCCAGGCGCGCGAACGCATCGAGGCGCAGAACCTGAAGGACAAGGCGCAGCGTTGAAGCGCCGCGCAGGCGGCGCTGAAAGAACACCTCGGGGTCGGTGCCGCAGCCCTGGAAATGGACGCTCGCTTTCATGTCGGGACTGCGGCGTCAGACCGAACCAGGCCCTTGCGCTGTGCGGCGTCCAGTGGTTGGTCCAGTCCCTCCAGCTCGCGCTGGCGCTGGATGAAGCGAATGTCGAAGGACAGCTTCTTGAGCGTTGCGGAATCGGCCGGCAGCACCCGCCAAACGGGCGTCAGGCGATGGACCGGTGTGCCGTTGCCGAGCGCCTCCCACATCGATTCGGCCACGGTGCGCAGGTGGAAGCCCGTGGTGATGGGGCACGTGACCTCCGCGCCGTGTGCCGCGGCCAGGGCCTGGCGCAGTTGCTTCGCATTCATGCTGCGGCCCGCCGGGATGCCTTGGATGAAATCGTCCACCAGGCGCGCGGTCGGCACCAGCATGATTTGCCCGGCTTTCATGCCGGCGATGCTGATCGGCGCTGGTTTGACCTCATGGGTCTTGCCGTCGTGCAGGCGTTGGGTCCAGGTCTTCTTTCGATTCATGAATCAACTCCCCAGTGCCGCGCCGTTTGCAGCGGAAGTTTGCAGCGGCAAATGGATCAGGGTGCGCAGATCGCGCGGGGCCGTCTCGCGCGGGCTGTTGAGATACTCCTCGACCACGGGCCGATTGGCGGATTCGAATCCGGAGTGCACCAGCCAGTCGCCGAACAACCATCGATACGCGGCCTGCATCGAGGCATAGGGGCCGGTATGCGCCAGCACCGCATAGGAGCCCGAGGAGAGGGTCGTGCGCAGCAAATCGCACGCGGCGTCGGGCGCGGCGCAGCCGGACACCGCCGCCTGCGCCCGCAGCGCGCCTTCGGAGACCAGCCCCGGGTCGTCGAAAAACAGCGCCAGCATCCTCATGCCGGGCCGCGCCAGTCCGGCGGCTGCCACGCGGGCGAACAGCAGGTCGAACGCCCGCCCTATCGCCACGCAGGACCCCCGGTGCTCCACGGCCAGCAAGGGCAGCGCATCGAGCTGCCGCACAGACACCGCGAGCGCGGGGAAAGTCTGCGGCGCGCTTCGCGCCTCGAACTCGCGATGCTGACCCACTGAACGGAAGCGGGCCGGAGGCATGCCATAGACGGATTTGAAGGTGCGCGTGAACGACTGCAGGTTCGGGTAGCCCGCCTCTGTAGCCACCAGGGACACCGGCTGCGACGTGCACGCGAGCCGGCCCGCCGCGCGGTGCAGCCGAAGGCGCTTGACGGTGTGGGCGAGCGTCTCGCCAAGCATGGCGTGGTAGACGCGATGCCAGTGGTGCGGCGACATGCAGGCCATGTCGGCCAAAGCGTTGAGGTCCAGAGGCTCGTCGAGGTGGTCGTAAACATGCGCCATCACGCGGCGCATGCGAGGCTCGTACCGAGCCCACTGGTCGCGATCGGTCGAAGCGGTTGCGAACACTGGGTCAGCGGATGCCGACAAGAATGTCGATCTCTGCGCTTGCTTTGTAGCATTCATAGTCGTTTTATTCGCATCGCCGCGCTCCTTGTTGCATGGGTGCGCATGATGGCCCGAAGCGAGTTGACAAGTCTTGCGGAGTTGTGCGGCCGTCGGGTCGCCGGCGCCGGGCCGCCCCGAGCCTGTGACAGCCCTTCGGGGGCCGATGCCGAAGGCATCTGGGGGCCGTCAAGTCACCGGCGCGGGGTTGAACAGCACCAGCGCGTTGTACAGCTTCCAGTGTTCGGCCCAGGTCTTCTTGCGGCCACTGGCCACGTCGAGCATCAGGCGGAACAGCTCCCAGCCCACGTCTTCGATGCTCGCGGAGCCGTCGGCGATGGCGCCGGCGTTCACGTCCATCAGGTCGTGCCAGCGGCGCGCCAGGTCGCTGCGGGTGGCGACCTTGATCACCGGGCATTCGGCCAGGCCGTAAGGCGTGCCGCGGCCGGTGGTGAAGATGTGCAGGTTCATGCCGGCCGCCAGTTGCAAGGTGCCGCAGATGAAGTCGCTGGCCGGTGTGGCCGCATAAATCAACCCGCGCGTCAGGCCTTTTTGCTTGAGCTTCTCGCCCGGCGCCAGCACGCCGGAGATCGGTGCGGTGCCGGACTTGACGATCGAGCCCATCGCCTTCTCGACGATGTTGGACAGGCCGCCGGCCTTGTTGCCCGGCGTGGTGTTGGCGCTGCGATCGACGCTGCCGCGTTGCAGGTAGGCGTCGTACCAGGCCATCTCGCGAATCATCGCGTGGGCCACCTCGGCGTTGACGGCGCGCGCGGTCAACTGATCGATGCCGTCGCGCACTTCGGTGGTTTCAGAGAACATCACGGTGGCACCGGCGCGCACCAGCAGATCGGTGGCAAAACCGACCGCCGGGTTGGCGGTGACGCCACTGAAGGCATCACTGCCGCCGCATTGCACGCCGACCACCAGTTCGCTGGCGGGCACGGTTTCGCGGCGCCGCGCGTTCAGGCGTTCGAGGTGCGGCGTTGCCTGGCGCAGGATCGAATCGATCATCGACTCAAAGCCGACATGCGCCTCGTCCTGCAGGCGCACCACGTCCAGGCCCGACGCTTGCCCGCGCTGGTCTTCAATGCCAATCGTGCCGGGCGGCAGCAGCCGCTCGGGCTGCAACTTCTCGCAGCCCAGGCTCACCACCATCACCTCGCCGCCGAAATTGGGGTTCAGCGTGATGTTGCGCAAGGTGCGGATCGGGATGACTGCGTCGGGCGCGTCGATGGCCACGCCGCAGCCGTAGGTGTGCTCCAGGCCGACCACGTCGTCGACGTTCGGGTAGCGCGGCAGCAGCGCCTGCTTGATGCGCTGGACCGCGAACTCGACGACGCCGGCCACGCACTGCACGGTGGTGGTGATGGCCAGGATGTTGCGGCTGCCCACCGAGCCGTCGGCATTGCGATAGCCCTCGAAGGTGTAGCCGTCCAGCGGCGCCAGCGGCTCGGGCTGCGCGGTGGCGATCGGCAGGTTTTCGAGCGAACGCGCCGCGGGCATTTGCAGCAGCCGCTCGTGGACCCAGCTGCCGGCGCGAATCGGCTTGAGCGCCACCCCGATCGTCACGTTGTAGCGCAGCACCGGCGCGCCTTCGGCCAGGTCGACCAGCGCCACCTTGTGGCCTTGCGGCAGCTTGTCGATGAGCGTGAGCCCGCAGGGAAACACGCTGCCGGCGGGCAGCCCACCGTCGTTGGCAACGATTGCGACGTTGTCGCGCTCGTGCATGCGGATGTACAGCGGCGGCGCCATCGGTTCACTCCGGCTTGACGTTGCCGTCCTTGACGATCTTGGCCCACTTGGCGATCTCGGCGCGGCCGAAGTCGGCGAACTGGGCGGGCGTGTTGGGCGCGTGCTCCAGGCCCAGGCCTTCCATCTTGGCCTTGACCTCGGGGCTGGCGATGATCTTGTGGACCTCGGCATTCATGCGCTGCACCACGGCGGGCGCTGTGCCGGCCGGCGCATACAGCGCCTGCCAACTCGCCACGTCGAAGCCGGGCACGCCGGCCTCTTGCAGGGTGGGCACATCGGGCAATACACGGCTGCGCTTGGCGGAAGTCACGGCCAGCGCGCGCACCTTGCCGGACTGGATGTGCGGCAGCGCCACCGTGGCGGTCTCGAAACTCATCGGGATCTGGCCGGCGATCACGTCCTGAATGGCCGGCGCGCTGCCCTTGTAGGGCACGTGCGTGAGTTCGGCGCCGGCGAGCAGCTTGAAGGTTTCGCCCGACATGTGCTGCGAACTGCCCTGGCCGGCCGACGCGAACGCGATGGCGCCGGGCTTGGCCTTGGCCGCGGCGATCACGTCCTTGACCGACTTGAACGGTTGCTCGGCGCCGACCAGCAGCACGTTGGAGATGCTGCCGAGCAAGATGATGGGCGCGAAGTCCTTGCCCGCGTCGTAGGGCATCTTGGGTTGCAGCGCCGGGTTGATGGCGTGGCTGGCAATCGTGCCGAGCAAGAACGTGCTGCCGTCGGGCGCGGCCTTGGCCACGCTGTCGGCACCGATCACGCCGCCGGCCCCGGCCTTGTTTTCGACGATGACGGTTTGCTTCAGCACGGCCTGCAGGCGTTCAGCCAGCAAGCGGGCCAGGATGTCCGAGGTGCCACCGGCCGCGAACGGCACGACGATGCGGATCGGCTTGGCGGGCCACACATCGCTTTGGGCGAACGTGGGCAGCGCAGCGCCGACAAGCGTTGCGAGCGTGAGGGCGGTGGTGAAGGTGCGACGGCAGGGGGTCATGAACTGTCTCCAAGGGAAGCGTGTTGCGGCTCGCAGCATAAGAGGTGCGTGGGCGGTCAGTGGCGCTGGGTCGGTGAGCGCTGGCCCGGCGCGCTGGGTCAGGGCAACTCGATGATCTCGACCCAATGCGGGTTCTGGCCGACAGCGTACTCTTTCAGCTTGCTGAGCGCGCCGCTGCCGGCATCAATGGCGCAAACGGCGAGGCGGTGGGAAAGTTGCCCCACCACCAGCAAGAAGCGTCCGCTTGGGGTGATGTTGAAGCCGCGCGGTTGCGATTCGGTGGGCGCATGGCCGATCAGCGACAGCCGCCCCGTGGCGGCATCGACGCGAAAGGCCGCCAACGTGCTGGAGCGGCGCTCGCTGCTGTACAGAAAGCGGCCGTCGGGTGTGAGGTGCAGGTCGGCCGCCCACGGCGCGCCGGCAACGCCCGTGGGCATGGCGCTGATGGTTTGCAGCGGGCTGAGCAGCCCTTGCTCCGCATTGAAGGCGAACACGTCGATGGACGCATCCAGCTCATTCAGCAAATAGACGAAGCGCGCGTTGGGGTGGAACACCAGGTGCCGCGGCCCGGCGCCGTGGCGCACGGCAACGGCGGGCGGCGTGTTGGGGCTCAGCCGCCCGCTCGCCGCGTCGAAGCGCAGCTGCATCACGATGCCGCCGCCCAGGCTGGTGGCCAGCACGAAGCGGTTCGACGGGTCGACCAACACCGCGTGCGCATGCGGCTCGGTGGGCAACACCTGCTGCACGGCCTGCGGGCGGCCATCGGCGGCGATCGGGCCGACGGTGATCAGGTGGCCGGCATACGACGCACTGAGCAGGTGGCGGCCGCTGCGGTCGGTGCTGAGATAGGCCATGCTGGCGGGCAGCGCGGCCTCGCCCACCGGCGACAGCTCGCCGCTTTGTGGGTTGATCGCAAAGCCCAGCACGGCGGTCGGCTCCGAACGGCGCGCCGCGTAGAGAAAGCGCCGGTCGGGGCTCACGGCCAGCGGCCCGGCGGCGCCGCCGATCGTGGCGCTGCGCAGCGGCGTGAGCTCGCCACTGCCCGCGTCCATGCGCAGCACCGAGATGTCGCCGCTGTCGGCGTTGGAGACGTAGACGAGGGTGGTCATCGCGGGGCTCAGCGTGGTTCAGTAGCTCAGCCCGAAACCGAACGGGAACAGCACGTCGGTCGGCGCGTAGCCCGGCGCATCGGGCGCCTGCCGGATGATTGCCTCGGCGCTGTTGGCCAGCGCGAAGGGCAGCTTGCCGGTGGGCTTGAACTTGGCCGTCAGCATGTCAATCACCGCGTAGTCGTCTGCGCCGAACAAGCCGATGATGGCGCCGGCCCCCTTCATGCCACTGGCATCGTCGAGCACATAGGGCTGGCGGAAATAGATCGCCAGCACGGTGTTGGCGGCACCGACTTCCTTCATCACCGCCTGGATGTCGGCCAGCGAG
>JANNDW010000448.1:0-4156 GCA_031378125.1 Methylibium sp.
GCCAAGGCCGGGCGGATCCTGGACCTGTACGAGCGGCGCTGGCAGGGACAGGCACTGCGCGACGACGAGTGCGTCATCTCGACCGACGAGAAGACCAGCATCCAGGCGCGCTTGCGCATCCATCCGAGCTTGCCTACCGAACCGGGTAAGTCGATGCGTGTCGAGCATGAGTACACCCGTGGTGGCGCCTGGGCGTACTTGGCGGCGCTCGATGTGCATCGCGCCAAAGTGTTCGGTCGCTGCGAGGCAACCACCGGCATCGCGCCCTTCGAGCGCTTGGTCGCACAAGTCATGAGCCAAGCGCCGTACAACACCGCTCGCCGCGTCTTCTGGGTCATGGACAACGGCTCGTCGCATCGTGGCGAGACATCGGTGCACCGTCTGACACAAGCTCACCCCACCTTGGTTCCAGTCCACGGACCGGTCCATGCCAGTTGGCTCAACCAGATCGAAATCTACTTCTCGATCGTGCAGCGCAAGGTGCTGACCCCGAACGACTTTCCTGGCTTGGAGGCGGTCGCCCAGAGGCCGGCTAACTTCGAGCGCCACTTCGAGAGCATCGCGCGCTTATTCGAATGGAGGTTCACTCGCGCCGATCTCAATGCCTTGATCGCGCGCATGCGTGATCGCTGGGCGCAGGGCCAGCCCTTGAAGCTGGCCGCTTGAAGAATACGTGTGTGAACTTCCGAAACGGACTACTTAGCCAACGTCATTCCTGCCTCCTTCTTCTTTCTTTTTTTACGCCCGACAGGCTTTTGAGTATTCGTTTTCGATGAAGAAAAAACGCGCATGGCCTTGTTGACCATGCGCGTCTATGTCTAGCTTTCGGCACCAGTGGTTTTTGCGCCCGCCATACCGCGCGCGCCTTTGGCCGCTCCGCTGGCAATCATTCAGCCTCTGAGATCACGCAAGATCGTAGCGATCAAGGTTCATCACCTTGTTCCAGGCCGCAACGAAGTCACGCACGAACACCTGCTGCGAGTCGCTGCATGCATAGACTTCTGCGATGGCCCGCAGCTGGGAGTTCGAGCCGAAGACGAGATCAACGACGGTGCCCGTCCACTTGAGATTGCCTGCCGCCCGATCGTGCCCCTCCAACACCCCTCCAGATGTCGGGGACAGCTGCCACTGCGTGTTCATGTCGAGCAGGTTGACGAAGAAATCATTCGTCAGTGTTTCGGGCCGGCTCGTGAAAACACCGTGTTTGCTCTGCACGGCGTTTGCGTTCAGGGCGCGCATGCCACCGATCAGAACTGTCATCTCGGGAGCAGTCAGCGTCATCAGGTTCGCCCGGTCCACGAGCAGCTCAGCGGCCGATCCCTCCAGTCCCTTGCGCAGATAGTTGCGGAACCCGTCCGAGGTCGGCTCCAGCACGGCGAATGAGTCCACATCGGTCTGCTCTTGTGAAGCATCCGTGCGGCCTGCCGAGAAGGGAACTTTCACCTCAACCCCGGCCTTCTTCGCCGCCGCCTCGACGGCGGCGCATCCGCCCAAAACGATCAGGTCAGCAAGTGAAACCTTTTTGCCGCCCGACTGTGTGCGGTTGAAGTCGGTCTGGATCGCCTCCAGGGTCTTCAGCACCTTCGCCAGTTCGGCCGGTTGATTCACTTCCCAATTCTTTTGCGGCGCAAGGCGAATGCGCGCACCGTTCGCCCCGCCGCGCTTGTCGCTGCCGCGGAATGTTGCCGCCGACGCCCAGGCCGTCGTGACCAGTTGCGAGATGGAAAGCCCGGACGCGAGAACCTTGGCCTTCAGCGCAGCGATATCCTGCTCGCCGATCAATTCATGATCGACCGAGGGGAGCGGGTCTTGCCATAGCAGCTGCCCCTTCGGAACGAGCGGGCCAAGATAGCGTGCGATCGGCCCCATGTCGCGGTGCGTGAGCTTGTACCAGGCCTTGGCAAACGCGTCTGCGAATTCTTGCGGGTTCTGCTGGAAGCGCCTGGAAATCTTCTCGTAGGCCGGGTCCATCCTCAGGGAAAGGTCAGTCGTGGCCATGAACGGCGCATGCCGCTTCGATGGGTCGTGCGCGTCAGGCACCGTGCCCGCCCCGGCGCCGTTTTTGGGAGCCCATTGGTGAGCACCCGCGGGGCTCTTCGTCAGCTCCCACTCATAGCCGAACAGGGTGTCGAAGTAGCTGTTGTCCCAGGTGATTGGGGTGGGGGTCCAAGCGCCTTCCAACCCGCTGGAGATCGTATCGACGCCCTTACCGCTGCCGAAGCTGCTGGTCCAGCCGAAGCCCTGTTCGGCCATATCGGCGCCCTCGGGTTCGCGGCCTTTGTAGTCCTCAGAGGCGGCGCCGTGGGTTTTGCCGAAGGTATGCCCGCCGGCACAGAGCGCGACGGTTTCCTCGTCATTCATCGCCATGCGAGCGAACGTTTCGCGGATATCCCGAGCCGCAGCGACTGGATCCGGGTTGCCGTTCGGCCCCTGCGGGTTCACGTAAATCAGGCCCATCTGAACGGCCCCGAGAGGCTGCTCGAGTTCCCGATCGCCGCTGTAGCGCTTGTCCCCGAGCCACGCCTCTTCAGGCCCCCAGTGAATGTCCTCTTTGGGCTCCCAGATGTCCTCGCGCCCGCCGGCAAAACCGATGGTTTTGAACCCCATCGACTCCATGGCGACGTTGCCGGTGAGAACAATCAAGTCGGCCCAGGAAAGCTTGCGGCCGTACTTTTGCTTGATCGGCCAGATCAGGCGGCGTGCCTTGTCGAGGTTCACGTTGTCCGGCCAGCTATTGAGGGGCGCAAATCGCTGCGTGCCGAAGCCTGAGCCACCGCGACCATCGGCAATGCGGTAGGTGCCCGCACTGTGCCACGCCATGCGAACGAAGAGCGGGCCATAGTGACCGTAGTCGGCAGGCCACCAGTCTTGCGAATCCGTCATCAAGGCATGGAGATCCTTGATCACGGCGTCCAGGTCGAGGGTCTTGAACTCCTCAGCGTAGTTGAACTCCTTGCCCATGGGATCGGACAGTGCCGAGTTCTGGTGCAGGATCTTCAGGTTCAGTTGATTGGGCCACCAGTCTGCGTTCGTTCTGGCACCAGCCACGGTGTGCTTGCGAACGTTGCCCACGACCGGGCACATTGTTTCGGTTGACAAGGTTCTCTCCTATGAAGTGATGAAATGCAGTATCGCGCGGAGTCTAGAGTTTGGGCATCGATCGATCAACGAAATATTTCTAATGGGGCCGATAGTGCGGCCTGACAGAAAAACACCTCGCGGCGGATCGTGCTGCTGATGGCGATGGCTTGGGCCTCCGCCGCCGATGTGGACATCAACGTGGGTGTGACGCTGTCCACCACGGGCCTCGCCGCCTCGCTCGGCATTCCCGAGCAGAACACCATGGCGCTGCTGCCCAAGATCATCAGCGGCCACAAGGTGAACTACCTGGTGCTGGACGACCGCAGCGACACCGTCACCGCGACCTGCAATGCCCGCAGACTGGTTGCCGAGTCCAAGGTCGACGTGATCATGGGCTCGACCATCACGCCGAACTCGCTGGCGATGATCGACGTGGCGGCCGAGGTGCGGACGCCGATGATCTCGCTGGCCGCGTCGGCGCGGGTCGTCGAGCCCGTGGACGCCAAGCGGCGCTGGGTGTTCAAGACCGCGCAGAACGACATCATGATGGCGCTGGCCATCGCCAAGCACGTGGCCAACCAGGGCGTGCGCCGCGTCGGCTACATCGGCTTCGCCGATGCCTACGGCGAGGGTTGGCTGCAAGGGTTCAGCAAGGCTGCGGCCTTGAAGCGAATCGACGTCAGCGACGATTCAACAACCGCCGCGGTTTCACGAAGGCAAGTCCGGCCATCACGGCATCGTTGATGGCGTCATGCGCATCGCGAAATGGTAACCCCAGCTCGTTCATCATCGTGGCAAAGCGCAGGTCGACGTCACCGCCGTGCAGGTGAGCCGACCGTTGCCGGTTCTCGAAGTCGCAGTACATCGCAGATACCTCGATCTTCGGCTGCGGCAAGCGCACGCCGAGCATCGGCCAGATCTCCCAGTTGAGCAGGTCGACGTCGAACTCGAGGAAGTAACCCACGAGCGGCCGGCTGCCGACGAAGTCCAGCAGCTGGCGCATCGCGTCTTCGGGGTTTAGCCCCTGCGCCACATCACTCTGGCGCAGCCGGTGCACACGCACGCTCTCGGCCTT
>JANNDW010000429.1:0-1647 GCA_031378125.1 Methylibium sp.
GGCCTTCCACTCGAAGACATGGAGTTCTGGCAGTTCCACCCCACGGCGGTGGCCGGCGCAGGCGTGTTGCTGACCGAAGGCTGCCGAGGCGAGGGGGCGATTTTGCGCAACAGCAACGGCGAGCGTTTCATGGAGCGTTACGCGCCGACGCTGAAAGACCTGGCGCCGCGCGACTTTGTCTCGCGCTGCATGGACCAGGAGATCAAGGAGGGGCGAGGTTGCGGCCCGAACAAAGACTACGTGGTGCTGGACATGACGCACCTGGGCGCCGACACCATCATGAAGCGCCTGCCCAGCGTGTTCGAGATCGGCCACAACTTCGCCAACGTCGATGTCACCAAGGAGCCGATTCCGGTGGTGCCGACCATCCACTACCAGATGGGCGGCATTCCGACCAACATCCACGGCCAGGTGGTAGTGCCCAAGGGTGGCGCCCCGAACGCGGTGGTGGGCGGGCTGTACGCAGTCGGCGAGTGTTCCTGCGTCAGCGTACACGGCGCGAACCGGCTCGGCACCAATTCGCTGCTCGACCTGCTGGTGTTCGGCCGAGCGGCCGGCAACCACATCGTTGACTCCGGCTTGAAGAACCAGAGCCACAAACCCTTGCCCGCGGACGCCGCCGACGCGACGCTGGCCCGCCTGGCCAGGCTCGACGGCAGCAGCGGCGGCGAGTATGCGCAAGACGTGGCCAACGACATTCGCGCCGCCATGCAGTGGCACGCCAGCGTGTTCCGCACCCAGGCGTCGATGGACGAAGGCGTGGGCAAGATCGCGGCCCTGGCCGAGCGTGTCAAGGGCATCCACCTGGCCGACAAGTCCAAGGTGTTCAACACCGCGCGGGTCGAGGCACTGGAGGTCGAGAACCTGATCGAGGCCGCCCGCGCGACGATGGTTTCGGCCGCGGCGCGGCACGAAAGCCGCGGCGCGCACACGGTCAACGACTATGCCGATTCGCCCGAGCATCCGAATGGGCGCAACGACGAGGAGTGGCTGAAACACACACTGTGGTACTCGGCCGGTGACCGGCTCGACTACAAGCCAGTCAACCTCAAGCCGCTCACGGCCGAGTCGATTCCGCCCAAAGTCCGCACTTTCTAGGGCGGGCCTTTCCGAGCCTTTCGAACCTTCCAACCGAAGACCCGAAAAAGCCATCATGACCCAACGCGTTTTCCAGATCTACCGCTACGACCCCGACTCGGATGCCAAGCCGCGCATGCAGACACTGGAGGTCGAGCTCGACGGCAGCGAACGAATGCTGCTCGACGCACTTGGCAAGCTCAAAGCGGTCGACCCCACGCTGAGCTTTCGGCGCTCTTGCCGTGAGGGCGTGTGCGGGTCGGATGCGATGAACATCAACGGCAAGAACGGCCTGGCCTGCCTGACCAACATGCTGAGCTTGAAAGACCCGATCGTGCTCAAGCCGCTGCCCGGCCTGCCGGTGATCCGCGACCTGATCGTGGACATGACGCAGTTCTTCAAGCAGTACCACTCCATCAAGCCTTACCTCGTGAACGAACAGACGCCGCCTGAAAAGGAGCGCCTGCAGTCGCCCGAGGAACGCGACGAACTCAACGGCCTGTACGAATGCATTTTGTGTGCGAGCTGCACCACGGCATGTCCCAGCTTCTGGTGGAACCCGGACAAGTT
>JANNDW010000440.1:0-9860 GCA_031378125.1 Methylibium sp.
GGCATCACCGAGCCCGGCGCGGGGTCGGACGTGGCCGGCATGCGCGCGAGCGCACGGCGGGACGGCGACCACTGGGTGCTCAACGGCACCAAGCTGTTCATCACCAACGGGGTGCATGGCGACCTTTATTTCATTGCCGCCAAGACCGGTTCCGCCCGCCACGCGATGTCGATGTTCATCGTCGAAAAAGGCACGCCGGGGTTCACGGTCGGGCGCTCGCTGCACAAGAGCGGCTGGCTTTCGTCCGACACGGCGGAGCTGGTGTTCAACGACTGCCGCATTCCGGCCGACCAGCTTTTGGGCGAAGAGCACCGCGGCTTCTATTCGGTGATGAAAAACTTTCAGACCGAGCGCATCGCACTGGCAGCGATGGCGGTCGGCCACGCCACGCAGGCGCTGCAGCTCACGTTGGCGTTTGTGCGCGAACGCCAGGCGTTCGGCGCCAGCCTGTTCGACAAGCAGGTCGTGCGCCAGCGCATTGCCATGCTCGACGCCAAGACCCGCGCGGCGCGCCAGTTCATGTACCACTGCGCCTGGCGCGTGACGCAGGGGCACGACGTGGTGCAGGAAGTCTCGATGCTGAAAGCGCTGACCGGCGAGTTGGTCAACGAGGTGGTGCACACCTGCCAGCAGTTCCATGGCGGCATGGGCTACGTGCGTGGTGTGGCGATCGAGAGGCTGTGGCGCGACGCGCGCGTGCTGGCCATCGGTGGCGGCGCCACCGAGGTGATGCTCGAAGAAGCCGCGAAACGCTATTGATGTCGCTGACGGCCGCCGCTGGACAACGCCCATGAACGCACGCATCGAAGCCGTTCACTCGCTGTGGTCCCTGTTCGAAGCCCGGAATTGGGAGGCCGCGCGCCGCTTGTTTGCCGACGGTGCAAGCTTGAACTGGCACACCTCGGGGGAACGCATGCTGAACGCCGACGCGATCATTCGCGTCAACGCCGCCTACCCGCAAGGGTGGCGCATTCGGGTGGTCGAGGTCAGCGCCCTGCGGGACGGCAGGGTTCATTCGGTGGTGGAGGTGAGCCACCCGCCGGCGCGTTTCTTCGCCAACTCGCTGTTCCGCTTCGAGCAAGAGCGCATCGCGCAAGTGGATGAATACTGGTCGACGTTCGAGGCTCCGCCCGCGTGGCGAACGGCGCAAGCCATCGGCGCCTACGAGCGATTCGGCGCCGCGGCCAGTCAGCCTGGCGGCCCGGCGCCATGCGCTGGCCCCGGTTCCGAGCCGGCCCGCGCCGAGTCGCCACTGCGCGCACATCTGGCCGCGCTGGCGCGCTACAACCTGTGGGCCACGCACAAACTGTACGAGCATGTCGACGCGCTGCCCGAGGCCGAGTACCGGCGCGACGCCGGCCTGTTTTTCAAGAGCGTGCACGGCACGCTGAACCACCTGCTCGTCGGTGAACACCAGCTGTGGATGCGGCGCTTTGTCGAAGGCGTGTCGCCGCAAGTGCGCTTGAACGCCGAGGTCGAGCCGGATCGGGTGCGCCTGCGCCAGCGGCTGATTGCAGGTGCGCAGGATTGGCTGCCTTTCATCGCCGATTGCGATGCCACGCGCTTTGCCGGCATGCTGAGTTACACCACGATGCAAGGCGTGCCGGTGTCGCTGCCCTACGCTGCCACCCTGGCCCATGTGTTCAACCACGCCACCCACCACCGTGGCCAGATCACCGCTTTGATCACCGCGCTGGGCCACCCGTGCCCGGAGATCGACATGGTGCGGATGCTGCAATTCGAAAGTGCCCGGCCATGAATACCAGTCTCGTCGAAGTCACCCGCCCAACGCCGCATGTGGCGCAGGTGTTCCTCAACCGTCCGGAGGTTCGCAATGCGTTCAATCAAACGTCCATCGCGGAGCTGACCGGTGTGTTCAGCGGCCTGGCGCAGGACGCCGAGTTGCGCGCGATCGTGCTGGGCGGTCACGGCAAGGCGTTCTGTGCCGGCGCCGACCTGGGCTGGATGCGCCAGATGGCCGACTACACCTGGGAGCAGAACCGCGCCGACGCGCAAGCGCTGGCTGACATGCTGTGGGCGATCTACCGCTGCCCAGTGCCCATCGTGGGCCGGATTCACGGCGACTGTTATGCCGGCGGCGTGGGCCTGGCGGCGGTGTGCGATGTGCTGGTCGCCGCCGAAGGCGTCAACTTCTGCCTGAGCGAAGCCAGACTCGGCCTGTTGCCGGCCACCATCAGCCCCTACGTCATTCGTGCGCTGGGTGAACAGGCCTCAAAGCGCTACTTCGTGACGGCCGAGCGCTTCAGCGCGGCCCGGGCGCAGGCATTGGGCCTGGTGCACGAGGTGTGCGCCGCGGACGCGCTCGACACCCGGGTCGACGAGCTCGTCACCGCACTCGTGGCCAACGGCCCGATGGCCGTGCGCGCCTGCAAGGCGTTGGTGCAGGATGTCGCGGGTCAACCCATCACAGCCGTCCTGCGTGAAGAGACGGCCCGGCGCATCGCCGACGTTCGCGCCAGCGCCGAGGGCAGGGAAGGCGTGCAGAGCTTTCTCAACAAGCGCACGCCGGCCTGGCTGCCTGGCGCCGAGTGATGGCCGGTGCTGGCGGCCAAGTCACACTGAGCCACACTGCAGCGACGCGGAGGTCGACATGAACCTGGACACCCCACAACTATTGGCCATCGCCGCGGCGCTGGGATGGGCCAGCGGATTGCGGCTGTACGCCGTGCTCTTTTTCACCGGCATGGCAGGTTATCTGGGCTGGGTCAGCCTGCCCACGGGCTTGAGCCTGCTGCAAAGCCCGGTCATGCTGGGCGCCAGCGGCTTCATGCTGTTCGTCGAGTTCTTTGCCGACAAGATCCCCGGCCTGGACAGCCTGTGGGACATGGTGCACACCGTGGTGCGCATTCCGGCCGGCGCAGCGCTGGCGGCCAGCGTGTTCGGCGCCGACCAATCGTCCTGGGCCATGGCCGCGGCCTTGCTGGGCGGCACACTGGCCGCCACCAGCCATGTGGCCAAGGCGACCACCCGCGCGGCGGCCAACACCTCGCCCGAGCCGTTCTCCAACCTCGGCCTGTCCTTGCTCGGCGACAGCGTGGTGCCGGCCAGCCTGTGGTTGTCGTGGGAACACCCGTATGCGTTTTTCGCCGCGCTGGGCGTCGCGCTTGTCGTGATGGTGGCGCTGATCTGGGTTTTCGGAAAATTCTTGCGCCAGTTGGTGCGCCGATTCTCGGGCTGGTTCGCGGCCAGTCAACCGTCCGCGTGAGGCAGCCATGTTCAAGAAAATCCTGATTGCCAACCGTGGAGAGATTGCGTGCCGAGTGGCGGCCACGGCACGCCGGCTCGGCGTTCTCACGGTCGCCGTCTATTCAGATGCCGATGCCAACGCCAAGCATGTGCTGGCCTGCGACGAGGCGGTCCACATCGGCCCGTCCGCGCCCAAAGAAAGCTACCTGCGTGGCGATCGCATCATCGACGCGGCCCGGACCACCGGCGCCCAGGCCATCCACCCCGGCTACGGTTTTCTGAGCGAGAACGAAGACTTCGCCCAGGCCTGCGCCGACGCCGGGCTGGTGTTCATCGGGCCACCGCCTGCTGCGATCAAGGCGATGGGCCTGAAGTCTGAATCCAAGCAGCTGATGGAAAAGGCTGGCGTGCCGCTGGTGCCGGGCTACCACGGTGCCGACCAGGACCCGGCGATGCTCAAGCGCGAGGCCGGCGCCATAGGCTACCCGGTGCTCATCAAGGCCAGCGCGGGCGGCGGCGGCAAGGGCATGCGCGCGGTGGCCAAGGCCGAAGAGTTCGACGCCGCGCTGGCCTCCTGCAAGCGCGAGGCGATCAACAGTTTCGGCGATGACGCGGTGCTGGTCGAGCGCTATGTCACGCGGCCGCGGCACATCGAGATCCAGGTGTTCGGCGATGCCTTCGGCAACTGCATCTACCTGTTCGAACGCGACTGCTCGGTGCAGCGGCGCCACCAAAAGGTGCTCGAAGAAGCGCCGGCCCCTGGCATCAGCGAAGCGCGCCGGCGCGAGATGGGCGCAGCGGCGGTGGCCGCGGCCAAGGCGGTGGGCTATGTGGGCGCGGGCACGGTGGAATTCATCGCCGAACCCACGGCCAACGGTGACCTGCGCTTCTTCTTCATGGAGATGAACACGCGGCTGCAGGTCGAGCACCCGGTCACCGAGGCGATCACCGGGCTCGATCTGGTGGAGTGGCAATTGCGGGTGGCCGCTGGTGAGCCCTTGCCGCTGAAACAGGAAGACCTGCGCATCCACGGCCATGCCATCGAAGCGCGCATCTGCGCCGAAAACCCCGACGCCCAGTTCCTGCCCGCCACCGGCAGGCTGAATGTGTACCGCACGCCGGTGGCCGCCAGCTTCGAGCGCGCGAATTCCGAAGGCGCGCCCAGTGCGCCGGTCCGCTTCGACGCCGGTGTGCGTGAAGGCGACAGCATCTCGCCTCACTACGACTCCATGCTCGCCAAGCTGATCGTCTGGGGCCAGGACCGTGAGCAGGCATTGGCCCGGCTGGACGCCGCGCTGGCCCAAACCCACATCGTCGGCCTGCACACCAACGTGGCCTTTCTGCGCCGCCTGGTGACCAGCCCATCGTTTGCCAACGCCGATCTCGACACCGCCTTGATCGAGCGCGAAAGCGCGGTGCTGTTCAACGCCGCGCCGCTGCCGCTGGAAGTGGCCGCGGCCGGTGTGGTGGCCCATGCGCTGGCCGTTGAGCGCGCACTGGAGGGGGCCGACCCATGGTCGCGCCGCGTTGGCTGGCGCTTGCATGGCGCCGCCACGCGGCGCTTCGATCTCCAGGTGCAAGGCGCGCACCAGATGGTCACGCTGGTGCGCACGCATGACGGCGCGCAGCAGTTGGTGCTGGGCGCGCAGCGCTGGCCTTTCAGCGCCCGCTCACGCGGCGGCGATCTTCACGATGTGACGGTCGGCGAGCGCCGCTGGACGCTGACGGTTTATGCCACCGGTGAGCGCATCAGCGTCTTCGCGCCCGAGGGCGCGGCGGTGGTGGATCAGATCGACCCGATCGCCCATGCCGGCGAGGGCGCTTCGGAAGCGGGCCGGTTGACCGCGCCCATGCCAGGCAAGCTGATCGCCTTGCTCGCGCAGGTGGGCCAGGCCGTCAAAGCGGGCCAGCCGCTGGCGGTGATGGAAGCCATGAAGATGGAGCACACCATCACCGCGCCGCGCGACGGCACGGTGGAAGAGTTGCTGTACGCCGTGGGCGACCAGGTCAGCGAAGGCGGGGAACTGCTTCGCCTGGCGGCGGGATGAGCAGCGCCGACAGGCGGCGCCCAGTGGGTGCCTGTCCGGTCAGGCGCCGCGCTGCGTGGCGCTCTTGAGCCATTGCAGCGGGTTCAACCAGCGGCCGCTCCGGGGTGTCAAGAATTGCGGCATCGCCGTCAACTCTTGCGGGTTCGTCGCCCCAAAACCAGAGGTGTCGCGTGCCCAGGGCATGTCGCGCTGGGTGGCGCCGCCGCCATCACCCGCACTGCCGCTCGCCGCCACTGTCGCACGCGCGCTCATCAAGGCTTCTTCCTTGGCATGGGCCCGGTTGGCATGCACCAGCAGGCGCGCCAGGCTGATCAGCTCCGCGTCGCCCGTGGCCTTGCACAGCCACAGCCCGTCGTGCTTGCGGACCTTGCTCTTGAGCAACAGGCTCACGTCGATGTCCTGTCCGTAGCGGCGCAACAGCAGGAAGTGAAGCCGGGTGGCGGTGCGAAGCCGGTAGGTCGGGTCCATGGGTCTGCCTCGTTTCGGGGTGCCGTGATCGTCGTGAAACCCACCCGGGCGTCCCATCCCCTGAACGCGGGGTGCCACGGCGAAATGCCGGGGCCGGCGTGCAATCGATCACGCAGCCTGCCGCAGATGCTGGCCGAACGGCGCCGAGCCACCGTCGATGACCCTGGTGGCGCGGCTTGCGGTAGGCTGTGGCCTTCGGGTTGATTCGCATTGCACTGATTCTGAAAAAGGCTGGGCCATGATTCCCTCCAAAGTCACCCTGGTTGACGTGGGCCCGCGCGACGGCCTGCAAAACGAGAAGCAGCCGGTGGACACCGCGCACAAGGTCGAGCTGGTGCACATGCTCCAGGCCGCCGGCCTGCGCGAGATCGAGGTCACCAGCTTCGTCAGCCCCAAGTGGGTGCCGCAGATGGCCGACAACGCTGCCGTGATGGCCGGCATCCAGCGCCGACCTGGTGTGCGCTACTCGGTGCTCACGCCCAACATCAAGGGCCTGGAGGCGGCGCTGGAGTGCAAGCCGGATGAAATCGTGGTGTTCGGTGCGGCCAGCGAGGCGTTCAGCCAGCGCAACATCAACTGCTCGATCGCAGAATCGATAGAGCGCTTCGCGCCGGTGGTGACGGCCGCCCATGCCCGTGGCATCAAGGTGCGCGGCGCGATTTCCTGCGCGTTGGGCTGCCCGTACCAGGGCGAGGTCAGCCTGGACGAAGTGGAGCGTGTCGTGCGGCTGATGAAAGGCATTGGCGTTGACCACTGCGGCGTGGCGGACACCATCGGCGTTGGCACGCCCAAACGGGCCCAGGCCGCGCTGGAGCGAGCGCTGCGGCACTATCCGATCGACGAGGTCAGCGGCCATTTCCACGATACCTATGGCCAGGCGCTGGCCAATATTCTTGGCAGCCTGGAGCTGGGCATTCACCACTTCGACACCAGCATCGCGGGGCTCGGCGGCTGCCCCTACGCCGTGGGTGCCACCGGCAACGTGGCCACCGAAGACGTGCTGTTCATGCTGCGCGGCATGGACATCGACACCGGCGTCGATCTGGACAAGCTGGTCGACGCCGGCGCGTTCATCTCCGGCGTGCTGGGCCGCGCGCCGGTCTCGCGCGCCGGCAAGGCGCTGCTGACCAAGCGCGAGAAAACCGTGGCATGAGCGCGCCGGGCCGCCATCGGCCAGAGGCCGCTGGCCTTCGGCAGGCGACAAACAGTCCGCAGGGACTGTTTGTGTCCGGCCTCAGCCCCAAGACGAATACCGAAGTGTGCAGCACGGAGCTTGCTTGATGAGCGCTGAACTGCAAGGGCGCCCTGAAGGCTTCCAGCGTGTCGCGCTGGCACTGGCTCAAGCGGGGCATGCCCACACGCCGCGGTGGCTGACGGTTGCGGCACGCACGTCGCAAGAGGCGGCCGATGCGCTCGGCGTGCAGGTCGGCCAGATCGCCAAGAGCGTGATCTTCAGGCGCCAGATCGACGGCGCGGCCGTGCTGGTGGTGACCTCGGGCGACCGGCGCGTCGACGAGCAAAAAGTCGTGGCACGGACCGGCGCCATCGGCCGTGCCGACGCACAGTTCGTGAAGGCCAAGACCGGCTTCAGCATCGGCGGCGTGGCGCCGCTGGCGCATGCCACCGCCGCGGTCACGCTGATCGACCGCGAGCTGTTTCGCTTCGATCAGATCTGGGCCGCGGCCGGCCATCCCAACGGCGTATTCCGCCTCAGCCCGGGTGAACTGGTGGCGCTGACCGGTGCGCCGGTGTGTGATGTCACGCCGTCGTTCACCACGCTGATCCCCAGCCCCTGCGTCAGCGTGTGCCGGCTCGACGAGCGCAGCGGCTGGTGTGAAGGCTGCCTGCGCACGCTGGACGAGATCGCCGCCTGGGCCGCCATGGACGACCGCGCCAAGCGCGCGGTGTGGAAGCTGCTGCCGCAGCGCCGGGCCGAGTTTCAGCGCGGCACGCGAGTCGCCGAATGAAGCAACTCAACTTCTGGTTCGATCCGATCTCGCCGTTTGCCTACCTCGCGTTCGAGCGGCTGCCGCAGGCGCTGGTGGGGCTGTCGTACAGCGTGCGCTATCGCCCGGTGCTGTTTGCCGGGCTGCTGAAACATTGGGGCCAGAAGGGCCCGGCCGAGATCGAGCCCAAGCGCGCGTGGACTTTTCGGCAGGTGCATTGGCTGGCGCATTGCAATGGAGTCACGCTGCAAACGCCGTCTCAGCACCCGTTCAACCCGCTTGCACTGCTGCGCCTGGCGCTGGCCTGCGCCGACGATGGCGTGGCGCCGAACCGCCATGTGTGCGAGCGCGTGCTGCACCACGTCTGGCACGGTGGCCTGGATGCGAACGAACCGCAGCGGCTCGCCGCGCTGACCGCGGCATTGGCGCCGCGCCGCGACCCGTCCGACGCGGCGGTCAAGCGGGCGCTCACGGAATCCACCGCGCAGGCTGTCGCGCTGGGCCTGTTCGGCGTGCCCACCATCGAGGTGGACGGCCGCCTGTTCTGGGGCCTGGATGCGCTGGACATGCTGGCCGCCTGCCTGCGCGGCGACGCCTGGTTCGACGGGCTTGCCTGGCAGCAGGCCGGCGAGCCGATGGCCGGCGTGAAGCGCTGACCGAACCAGGCGCTCGCCGGCACGGGCCGGCGAAACTTGACGCCAATCAATCGCCGCGGCGATGTGCAAACCTGGCGCCGGCTTGTCAGCTGGGAATAAGCGTACCGTCAGTCCCTGTTGGTTTCGCGTCAGAGCAGGGTCAGGCCGCTCGCCGATGATGCGGGACCACACGGCGGTCAATCGCCGTTTCGGACAACCATAAGGAGACAGCATGGACACGCAGTTGGTGCAACGGATTGCCAGCAACCCCCAATACCAGGAGCTCAAGGCCAAGCGCACAAGCTTTGGCTGGTGGCTCACCTTGGCAATGATGGTCGTGTACTACGGCTTCATCCTGCTGGTGGCTTTCAACAAGAGCTTCTTGTCGCAGCGGCTCGGCGACGGCGTCATGACGCTCGGCATCCCGATCGGTTTTGGCGTCATCGTCTTCACGATCGTCATCACCGCCTACTACGTCAAGCGCGCCAACAGTGAGTTCGACGCGCTGAACGAGTCCATCGCCAAGGCGGTGCTGAAATGAGCGCGCGCTTGGACACCCGGTTCTCAGACAGCACGCGTGCCGCGCTGACGCTGGCAGCGCTCTTCGCCGTCTCGGCCACCGTGTATGCCGCCGGCGCCGACCTGGGCCAGGCGCAAAAGCAGGCCACCAACTGGACGGCCATCGGCATGTTCGGCGCGTTTGTCGTGATGACCTTGTTCATCACCAAATGGGCGGCTTCCAAGACCAAGTCGGCGGCTGATTTCTACACCGCCGGCGGCGGCATCACCGGCTTCCAGAACGGCCTGGCGATCGCCGGCGACTACATGTCGGCGGCGTCGTTCCTGGGCATCTCGGCGGCGGTGATGGCCAGCGGCTTCGACGGCCTGATCTACTCGATCGGCTTCCTGGTCGGCTGGCCCGTCATCACCTTCCTGATGGCCGAGCGGCTGCGCAACCTGGGCAAGTTCACCTTCGCCGACGTGGCCGCGTTCCGCTTCAAGCAGAAGCCGGTGCGCATCTTCGCGGCCTCGGGCACCCTGGTCGTCGTGGCCTTCTACCTGATCGCGCAGATGGTCGGCGCGGGCCAGCTCATCAAGCTGCTGTTCGGGCTGGAGTACTGGATCGCGGTCGTGATCG
Organism: Methylibium sp.; assembly: GCA_031378125.1. Classification (GTDB taxonomy): domain Bacteria; phylum Pseudomonadota; class Gammaproteobacteria; order Burkholderiales; family Burkholderiaceae_C; genus LGRD01. Next base: position 9,443 of record JANNDW010000440.1, read on the forward strand.
TCGGCTCGCTGATGATGGTCTACGTGCTGTTCGGCGGCATGACGGCCACCACCTGGGTGCAGATCATCAAGGCCTGCCTGCTGCTCGGTGGTGCCAGCTTCATGGCGCTGTCGGTGCTCTGGCACTTCGGCTTCAGCCCCGAGGCGATGTTCGCCGGCGCGGTGCAGATCAAGACCGATCTCGCGCTGAAGGATGGCAAGGCGATGGACGTGGCGATGAAGATCGGCCAGTCCATCATGGGCCCGGGCAACTTCGTGAAAGACCCGATCTCGGCCATCAGCTTCGGCATGGCATTGATGTTCGGCACTGCCGGATTGCCGCACATCCTGATGCGTTTTTTCACCGTGCCCAGCGCCAAGGAAGCGCGCAAGTCGGTGATGTGGGCGACCGGCTGGATCGGCTACTTCTACCTGCTGAC
>JANNDW010000447.1:0-4790 GCA_031378125.1 Methylibium sp.
GTGGACGCGGTGGTTGCGCAAATCAACGCGCTCGGCCATGGCCTCACGCTGGACATCCAGACGCGCATCGACTCGCGCGCGTTGCGGCTGGCCTGGGCTGTGCGCATCGGCAATGTCTACGTCAACCGCAACATGATCGGCGCGGGGGTCGGCGTGCCGCCCTTTGGTGGCGAGGGACTGTCGGGTACCGGGCCCAAGGCCGGCGGGCCGCACTACCTCTATCGCTTCTGCGCAGAGCAGGCGGTGACGATCAACACCGCCGCGGCGGGTGGCAACGCGGCCTTGCTGGCCGGCGGCGCATAGGCGCCGGAAGGCCGGTTCGCACCTGCGCCCGCCGAGGCTCCGACGTGGCGAGCGGACATCGCCCGGCGGGCCGGGGGTGGCGCCAAGCTGAGGGAAAACGCTGTAGCGATTCGCGACGCACGCCGCGCTTCAGGGCGCCGAAGGCGCGTCCGATCCTGCGACACCCTATGTGTCACGGGGCCACGGGAAAGCCACAAGCACGTGGAAATTTCCCAGTGCCATCAAGGACTTGAGACGGCTGTGCGCTGACCGTCGGCGGGTGGCACACCGATTGCGAACAAGACCGCAGCGACGGCCGCAGCGATGCGCCTTCCCCACCGCCGCCCCACCGGAGACGAGTCATGAAAGCCGCAGTGCTGCACCAGTACGACCCGTCGCTCAGCAGCGACGCCTTCGTGCGCTACGAAGACGTGCCCGACCCGAAGATCGAAAGCCCGACCGACGTCATTGTGCGCATCGGCGGTGCTGGCGTGTGCCGTACCGACCTGCATGTGGTCGAGGGCATTTGGCGCGACAAGGTCGAGGTCAAGCTGCCCTACATCATGGGCCACGAGAACGCCGGCTGGGTCGAGGCCATGGGCTCAGCCGTGACCGGCGTGAAGGTCGGCGACGCCGTGATCTGCCACCCGCTCGTCACCAGCGGCCATTGCCTGGCTTGCCGGCGCGGCAACGACATGCACGCCGAAGACAGCCGTTTCCCCGGCATCAACGCCGACGGCGGCTATGCCCAGTACCTGCGCACCGGTCAGCGCTCGCTGATCAAGCTGCCCAAGACCCTGGCACCGAAGGATGTGGCGCCTTACACCGACGCTGGCCTCACCGCCTACCGCGCCGCCAAGAAGGCCTCGCGCCACCTGCTGCCGGGCGAGTACGCGGTGGTGATCGGGGCCGGCGGGCTGGGCCACATCGGCATCCAGGTGCTGGCCGCGCTGTGTGCGGCCGAGATCATCGTCGTCGACCGCGGCGACATGCCTTTGCAGCTTGCCAAGGAATGCGGTGCCCATCACCTGGTGAAGGCCGACGGCCAAGAGGTCGACCGGGTGCTGGAACTCACCCACGGCAAGGGCGCCGAGGCGGTGATCGATTTTGTCGGCGAGGGCGATGCCATCGCCAAGGGGCTGGCGATGACGCGCAACGCCGGCAGCTACTACATCGTCGGCTACGGCGGCAAGATCGAGTTGCCGACCATGGACATGATCACGAGCGAGAAGACCATCGTCGGCAACCTGGTCGGCACCTATCCGGAACTGGTCGAGTTGATGGCACTCGCCGACCGCGGGCTGGTGCACCTGGCGACGCGCGAATACAAACTGAAAGACGCGAACCAGGCCTTGCTCGACCTGCACCACGGCAAGATCAAGGGCCGCGCCGTGCTGATTCCCTGATCTGCCGCGCGCGTTGCGATCGGCCCGGGCCGGCCGTCGCCGCGCAGCGCTTTCCAGCCCCGCTTCCTCCCGGCGCGCAACCCCCGTGCGCACCTCGAGGATCCGGCTGCGCCCCTGTGGCGCGTCGCATTGGTTCGGAGACTTCAGACATGGCGCGCATTCCCGTGACCGTTCTGACCGGCTTTCTGGGCGCGGGCAAGACCACGCTGCTCAACCGCCTGCTGCGTGATGCCGGCGGGCGCCGCTATGCCGTCATCGTCAATGAATACGGCGAGCTCGGCATCGACGGCTCGCTGGTCGTGGGCGCCGAGGAAGAGGTCTACGAGCTGAACAACGGCTGCGTCTGCTGCAAGTTGCGCGGCGACCTGATCCGTGTCGCGAGCAACCTGGTGCGGCGCCCCGGCGGCTTTGACGGCATCCTGATCGAGACCACCGGCCTGGCCGATCCGGCGCCGATCGTGCAGACCTTTCACCTCGACGACCTGTTGCGCCAGCACACCCGCCTGGACAGCGTGATCTGCGTGGCCGACGCGCGCCACCTGCCCGCGCAATTGCGCGATGCGCCCGAGGCCGGCGCGCAACTGGCGCAGGCCGACCTGGTGCTGCTCAACAAGGCCGACCTGGCCGACGCCGCGATGCTGGCCGAGGCCGAACGGGCCGTGCAACAACTCAACCCGAGCGCCGAACTGCGCCATGCGGTGCATGGCGACACCCCGCTGGCGCCACTGCTGGACCGCGGCGCCTTCGACATCGCGCGCTTGCGTGTCCCCGCACCGCGGCTTGGTGCCGCAGCAACCGGTCGGCCGCAACACCGTTATGCGCCGGTCGACGCGGGCCGCCACAGCGCTGATCTGGCCAGCGTCTCGTTGAGCTTCGACAAGCCGTTCGAGCGCAGCCGCTTCCTGCCCTGGCTGCAACGCCTCGTGACCGAGCGCGGCGCCGACCTGCTGCGCGCCAAAGGCATCGTTGCCTTCGACGCCGAGGACCGCCGCTTCGTCTTTCAGGCCGTGCACATGACGGTGGACAGCGGCTTGAACCGCCCTTGGGCGCCGGATGAAGCGCGCGAGTCGCGGTTGGTTTTCATCGGCCGCGGCCTCGACGCTGCGGAGTTGCGCGATGAACTCACGCATTGCCTGGCCGATGTTTGCGAGGTGACGTTATGAGCACCCCCAGGCCGACGCCATACGTCGTCCGCCCCCCGAGGGGGTCAAGGAAACTTCGGGCGGCCGTGCGTTTCCTTGTGAGACATGTTGTGTCAACCCGTCTTTCCCGGGCCGCCGCGCCGGGCCGCCCCAAGCAAGGCCCGACCCTCCTGGAGGGTCGATCGCCGTACCCGGCGAGCGGGGTGTTGTCATGAACGCGTCCCCGCCGCTGCTCGCGCTGCTGGGTGCGCACTGGGATCTCGGCGCGCCGGTGGTCTGCCTGGCCTGGGACGTCCGCGGCGGCTCGGCCGGCTTCGCGCTCGGGGACGGGCACCTCGCCGTGGTCGACGTGCAGTGGCAGGGAGGCCCGCGCGTCGAGCCCAAGCAAGGCGGCGGCGTGACCCTGCTGCCGGCCGAGACGGCAGCCCCTGTGCCGGTGCGTGTCGCTTGCCACCCGGGAAGCTGCCTGGCGATTGCGGCCGATTCGAGCGGCGGCTTCCTGACCGGCGGTGACGATGGCCGCGTGGTGCAGGTGCCGCGCACCGGCGATCCCGTGGTGCTGGCCCATCAGCCAGACGTCTGGATCGACGCGCTGGCCTGCAGCGCCAAGGGCACGCGCGCGCATGCCGGCGGCCGCCTCGTGCATCGCCTGAAGGGCACAGGCAACGACAGCATCGAACTGCCCGCACCCGCCACGGCACTCTCGTTCAGCCCCGACGGACGCTGCCTCGCGGCCGCGCACAGCGGTGGCGTCACGCTCTGGCCCGAAGCCGGCCTGCCGCGCCGCCTGGCCTGGCACGGCTATCACCGCGCGCTGGCCTGGAGCCCCGACGCCAAGTACATCGTCTGCGGCATGCAGGAGAACGCCTTGCATGGTTGGCGCGTCGCCGACGGCGGCGACATCGAAATGGGCGGCTACCCGGGGCAGCCGCTGTCGCTCTCGTTCGCGCACGACGGGCGCTACCTCGCCACCAGCGGCGGCACGCAACCGGTGTGCTGGGGCTTCGACCCGCCTAGCGCGGCCGATCAGCCAGTGGAGTGCGGCATGGCGAGCAAAACGCCGGTGAGCTGCGTCAGTTGCCATCCGCGCCAGTCGCTGATCGCCGCCGGTTACTACAACGGCGCCGTGCTGATGTGCCGGCCGGGCAGCGACGAAGGCCTGTTCATCAAAGGCGCGGGCGGCGGTGCGGTGAGCGCACTGGCCTGGTCCGGCGACGGCAGCCGCCTCGCCTTCGGGACGCAGGACGGCCAGTTCGGCTGGCTCGCCCTGCCCGAGGCGCTTTTCCTTTCGCGCAAAACAGCGCGGCACTAACTTGGAAGACCGCGACATGAGCGACAACGAATCCGCCAGCAAAGACACGTTCTTCCAGCAACTCGCCAGCATCGCCAACGAGATGACCGCGGCCCATGGCAAGGACTTCGCGATGGGCGCGCTGGTGCTGGCGGCGCGCTTTCTCGCCGAGAGCGAAGCCCGCGAGCGCGCCGCCGCCGAGGCGGGCGACAGCGCGTCGAGCACGGCCCCCGCCACGCAGTAAGGCAACCCGCCGTGCGTGCTCGTTCGATCCCGATGTCGCCGTGCCGCGCCCGCTCTGTGCGGCGGCGCGAGCGCGGCCCGCTGGCGCGAGGCGGCATCGACGCGCGCCCGGCCGCCGTGCAGTCACCGGCAAAGCAGCGCCGCGGCGTTTCGACAGTGGGGATGACCCGCAAGGTTCGCGTCCCACCTTCGGACGCGATGACACGGCCGATCGTCCCAGAACACGACGCAGGCACCGGCCGCAAAGCCGCGCCAAGCCTGGTGTCCCCAGCAAAAACCGGTGCGACTAGGGATATGGAGCAGTGGCATGCGAATCGCTATGACATGAGCAGGGCGCAAGCCCGGACCTGCCGCGGATGGGGCGACTTCACCGACTCGTTCCAAGCGGCTTGACGTAACGGTGCAACCTGACATTTCAAGGAGACA
>JANNDW010000456.1:0-2505 GCA_031378125.1 Methylibium sp.
CGAGCGTTTTGTCGTGCTCACAACGGGGTTCGGGCAGGGGAACGTCTTCCTCGCGACCTGGGACGCCTGGCGGCGTGACCCGCAGCGCTGCGAGCGTCTGTTTTTCATTGCCATCGAAGCGCAGCCCGCCACGCACGGCAGCTTGACACGCTCCCTTGCGGGCTCGCCCTTGGGGCCCCTCGCCGACATGCTGCTCGCGGCCTGGCCACCGCTCACACCCGATCTGCACTGTCTCGACTTCGACCACGGCCAGGTTCGAATGCTGCTCGCGGTGGGCGAAGCCAGTCGGTGGTTGCCCGAACTCGTGGCCAGCGTCGATGCGTTTTTCATCGACACCGTCGACACGTCGAGTGGCGTGCGCGACCTGCGTTTTTGCAAGGCACTCGGCCGCCTCGCGGCGCCGGGGGCGACGCTCGAGTCCGGCATCGACACGCCCGCCTTTCGTGCCGGTCTGGTCACCGCGGGCTTCGCAGTGCAGGCTGGGCAAGGCAGCATTCATGCCCGCTACGCGCCCGCATTCCAGCCACGTCGACCCGTCGGCCGAACCGTGGCGACGCCCACAAAAGACCGGCGCGTGCTGATCGTCGGCGCCGGTCTGGCCGGCTGCGCTGCCGCGTCGGCCTTGGCAGAACAAGGCTGGCACAGCACGCTGCTCGAACGCCGTGCCGGCCCGGCCGCGGAAGGCTCGGGCAACCCGGCCGGCCTGTTCCACGGCACCGTCAACGTGCCGGACGGCCTGCACGCGCGCTTCAATCGCGCTGCAGCGCTGAGTGCGTCGGTGGCCGTGCAGACCGCCATTTCGGCGCACGGCGTGCAGGGCAGCAACGTCGGCTTGCTGCGCCTAGAAACCATGCTGCCCCATGCGCAGATGCAGCGTTTGCTCGACGCCGTGGCCTTGCCCGCGAACTACGTGCAGGCCCTCAGCGCAGCGCAAGCGAGCACCCTTTGTGGCATGCCCTTGCAGTGCCCTGCCTGGTTCTATCCCGACGGTGGCTGGGTCCAGCCCGCGGCACTGGCCGGCGCGTATCTCGAGCAGGCCGCAGGCCACACCACGCTGCGCTGCGGCGTCGACGTGCAGGCACTGCGTTTCTCCGCCGGCCAGTGGCAGGCGCTCGGCGCACAAGGCCAGGTGATGGCCGCCGCGCCGGCATTGCTGCTGGCCAATGCCGGGGACGCGCTGCGCCTGCTCGGCGCGCCCGGCTGGCCGATCGAGCCACTGCGCGGGCAGATCAGCAGCGCAGCGGCCGGCGCATTCGGGCCGCCGGGGTCGCCAGGCCGAACCCGTCTGCCGATTGCCGGTGCGGGCTACCTGCTGCCGGACGTGAACGGCCGCGTGATGTTCGGTGCCACGGCGCAGCGGTTCGACGATGACGCCTCAGTGCGTGAAGCCGACCACCGCGCCAACCTCGCGCAACTGCAGCGGCTCACCGGCCACGCATCGGCGCTCGACCCGCGTGCGCTGGAAGGTCGCACAGCCTGGCGCTGGAGCAGCCGCGACCGCTTGCCGGTGATCGGTGCGGTGCCGGTGATGCCGTGCGTCGACTTCGGACAACCGACACCGGCATCGGCACTGCAGCGCCGGCCCGATCAAGCCCGCTTCGTGGCGCGTGTGCCGGGCCTGTTCGTGTTCACGGCGCTGGGCTCGCGCGGCATCACCTGGTCGGCGCTCGGTGGCCGGGTGGTGGCCTCGGCCATCACCGGTGCACCGGCCCCGCTCGGTGCGAGCCTGCTGGACGCGATCGACCCGGCGCGTTTCGTCACGCGCCAGGTGCGGCGCGCTCGCGGCGTTTGATCAGGCCAGCACCGGCGCACCCAGCCATTCGCGCAGCACCGCGTAGACACGCGGGTGGTTCAGCAAGGCCATGTGGCCGATGCCTTTGATCTCGACCCGCTGGACGTCGCCGACCAGGCCAGTGTCGGACGCGCTCGGCCCCCGCACCAGTCCGTCGCCGAACAGCTTGCCGATCAGCGGCCCCATCACCGAATCGGTCGCGTCACCGAGGGTGGCCGAGACGAAGCGCAGCGCCTGCGTGGCCGGCAGCGCGCGCGGCGCACCGCGGCCCTTGAGACCGTGGCGCAGGTCCTTGACACCCTGGCTGCGCGCATTCGCGATGCGGCCGAGCGGCTGAGTCACGGTTGACACGCCGAGCGCGAGCGAAGTGATGTGGCCGATCTTCTCCAGCGGCGCGCCTTGGTGTGGCGAGCCGAGGCAGATCAGCATCGGCGCGCGCGCCGCCCACGCCTGGCCTTCGGCACGGCCGCGTTCCAGCGCCGCGCGCGCGACCAGCCCACCCATGCTGTGACCGACCATCACCCACTGCTTCACCTGGGGCGCGGCTCGCGCCAGTTGTGCGAGCAATGTCGCGAGCTGTTGCGCGTTGTCGTCGATCGCCAGCCCGGTGTTGTAACGCAGGTAGAGCGAGCCCATGCCGAGCTCGTGTTGCAGCAGCGCGCCGTAACCCGCGGGTGCACCCGACGCGGGCTGCGCGGCCCAGGGGGATGCGT
>JANNDW010000474.1:0-16772 GCA_031378125.1 Methylibium sp.
CTGCACAGTGCGAATTTCGTGCAGCGATTCGTCGATGTAAGCGCTGGCATCGGCCACACGATCAGTCGTGTCTTTGGAGAGTTTTCGAACCTTGCGGCCCAACAGCACAATTGGTGCAAGCACCAGCGGAATGCCCGCCAATACAAACAGCGTCAACTTCACACTGGTGATAAATAACATCACCATGCCGCCAATAAATAGCACCGTATTGCGCAACGCAAATGAAAACGCGCTGCCGATCACGCTTTCGACCAGCGTGGTGTCATTGGTAAGGCGTGAGATAACTTCGCCGGTGCGGGTGCGCTCAAAGAAGGCGGGCGAAAGGGTCAAAATATGGTCGTAGACCGCGCGGCGAATATCGGCGACGAAGCGCTGTCCCACCCACGAGATCAGGTAATAGCGCGAAAAAGTGGCAACACCCAGTACAAACAACAAGCCCACCAGCGTAAGGAGCGCTCGGTCCAAGGTATCAGCATTGCCGTTGGTAAAGCCTTGATCGATTACGTGCTTTAGACCCTGGCCAATGGCAAGCACCGTTCCGGCTGCCACCAGCAGCGCCACCATGGCCAGCGCGAAACGGCTTTTGTAAGGTGCTACAAAGCGAATCAACGCGGCAAGTTTCTTAATGTCCTTGGGCGAGCGTTTGGGTTCTGGTTTATCGCTATCGCGTTTATCTTTATCGCGTTTATTTTTATGATCCACGCCAACACCAGCCGACGGCTGAGCAGAATGTTTCGCGTTCGAGAGCGGTACGGCCTTGAGAACTGTTGGATTCGAAGTACTTGTCATCCCACTATTCTACAGGCTGAAATCATTCCAACTACCGCACCAAACGCTCGCCGGGCCGCTTCAACAACGGCCGCGCGACATTGCCCGAGATCGTGAATACCGCGCGGTCCTGTGCGACCGTGGAACGGATCTCCGAATTAATCGTGCCTGATAATGCACCCGAACCATTTACCACGCTCACATTGCCATTGGCCAGCAACACGCCACCCGCTAATTTCATTTTTTCGAAATGCAATACGCCATCCGCCAGCCGCAACTGTCCTACGAGATCAGTATATTTCGATTGCCCGCCGCGTCCACCACTTTCGGGCGAGCGCATCGCTTGCACCAAATCCGCGTTACTGATTGAACCATCCACGACCTTGAAATTGCCGAGAAGATTTGGTTTGGCAAGTAATGCACCCAGTGTTGGCGCGCTGCCGGACGCGGTAAATTCACCGCCCATTTTTCCCGTCAATGCGACATCGCGTGTAAATACCTCGGCCAATTGATTGACGCGGATTTTTTGTGCGGTGAAGTTTGAATTAAATTTCACGCCCTCTCTCCAGCTCGCGTTCAAGCTACCCATGATCGAACCTTCCAACAATTGCGCATCAAACTGGGGGAACAGCAATTCGTTCCCGATTAACGTACCCTTGGCCGCGAAGCTACTCACCGGGATCGGCGTGCCCAGTGGCAACGCAATGCCGCGCGCAGAAAAATCGACCGTCCACATTTTCGGCGCGGGCGGTCCGACCACGTCATCACCCTGGACAACAGACGGAAGTGGCACGACGTCAAGGTTCCATTTACCACCACCCCCGCGAACAGTTGCTCGCGCCAATGCGCCCTGTTTATCAAACTGCAGGTCAGCATCAAATAATTCAATGGCCACGCCCGGCACGGCGAGCTTCACATTTTTCAGCGTGATCTTTTCGATTTCCATGCCAGGGCCACGATTTCTCGCGTCCACCCATTGCAGCGCGCGCGGCATTGCTTCAGGGGCAATCGTGACATCCTGAAGCTCCAGCGATTCGACGACAAATTTATCGCCAAACAATGACGCCAAATCCATCCGAAATTTGCCACTGCCGCCTTTGGCATCAAGTAATTTGCCGAGTGCGATCTGCTCGACTTTCAAATGCGGCGTCGGGAACAAGGCAATCCGTAAATTGCTGGCGCTCACGTCATCGTGCAACCATGCCCCCAGAGCAGTTTCAAGGCGTGTGCTAAGTTGATTAAGCGGCAGCACTTGCAACGCAGCAAAGGCAATCGCAACAAACCCTATGCCGCCAGTCACAATCCAGCGCAGCCAATTGCGCGGTTTTCTGGGTGCGCGTTTCTTGGGTTTGCCTTTTGCCTCATTCAGGCGCTCTTGTTCAACCAATTCATTTTGCACGCGCAATTCTTTCAAGCGTGCAACTTGCGCGCTGCGTGACATTTCTTCCGCCTCGAAATCCATTCGTGCGCGTTCTTCCGCGCGCTGTCGCGCCGCGCGTTCTTTCGCAATGGTTTCTTCAGCCTCACGCTCGGCGCGTTCACGCCGAGAGACTTCTTCTTCAGCCGCGCGCGAAGCGATTTCGCGGCCTTCAGATTCAAGCGCTGCTTTTTTCTCGGCCTCTTCGCGTGCACGGCGCTCTGCTTCCAGCTCAGACTGGCTCTTGAGCGCATCTTGCTGACGCAGCTCTTGCTGGATCAAGGTTTGCGCTTGCGCTTTCATTTTTGCTTCTTGCTCGACCACAAGCTTGCGCGCCAGATCGGCTTCTACTTTGGCGCGTTCTTCCAACTCTTCGCGGGCTCTGGCCTCGAGTCGTGAACGATTGCGCGCATCCGTTTCACGCTGCGCCTTCGCCTGTTTTTCCGAAACCCGACGAGCTTCTTCTTCCGCTTTCAAGCGTTCGGCAAGTTCACTCGCCTGCTTGGATGCCGCTGCTGCCTGCGCCTCGGCGTTCTTTCGCGCTTCAATATCGCCGCGATTCTTTTGCTCGGCCTCGGCCCGCGTTCGCGCTTCAATTTCCTGTTGCGCTTCGCGCTGCCATTGTGCCTCTGCCTCAGCGGCACGGCGCGCCTCTTCTTCAATTTTCAAGCGTGCCGCAAACTCGGCGGCGGCTTTGGATGCAGCCTCAGCTTGCGCTTCCACCATTTTTCGCGCTTCAACTTCAGCGCGATTTTTTTCTTCCGCAATCGTCGCGATGCGCGCTTCCATTTCCGCGCGAATGCGAATCTCCTGCTCGGCCAGCATCAACCTGGCATCGGCCTCTGCGCGCTCGGTCGCTTGCGCAGACGCGCGCGAGAGCGTTTTCCGTTCTTCATCCAGCCTCAGCTCGAGCATTCGCCGCGCTTCGTTTTGCGCTTCTTCGAGTACTGCGGCTTCCACCTCACTGCGCGCACTCTCATTGATGTCAGAGCGCAACATCGTTTCCATTTCTTCGCGCACCGTCGCTTCGATCTCAGCCTTGAGCTGCTGACGAAGATCACGTTGCGCGGTTTCGAATTCTGCTGCCTGGCGTTTCGCGGCCGCCTCCGTTTGCATGCGCGCGGCGGCTAGTGCTTTTGCCTCTGCCTCCGCTTCTACGCGTGCGCGCCCCAGTGCTTGCGCCTCTGCTTCAGCTTGCGCGCGTGCGGCCGATAGTGCGCGTTGCTGCTCAGCGTGCTGCTCAACTTGTTCTCGCGTTAAGCGCGCGCGCGTATCCGCGAGCGAATCACGTTGCTGCTTTTCTTCTATGAGTTTGGCTTCCAGTGCCTGGCGTGCCGTTTCCGCTGCAGCTTGCGCGCGCTGCGCTTCTTCCATGGCACGCAGCTCGGCTTCTTTGCGGGCGCGGGTTTCAACTTCCAGCCTCGCGTAAAGCTCCGCCTCGCGCTCGGCACGAGCCCGGGCTTCGGCTTGCGCTTTTTGCACTTCAAGCTGACGCGCGCGCTGGATCTCGGCCTGGACGCGGGTGGCTTCTGCCTGCATGCGTTCACCCTCGGCTTTCGCCTGCGCGCGTGCCGCAACCAGCTGGCCATCGTTTACTTTTGGCGGCGCAACCGCCACCGGTGTCGCATGCTCCACCTGATTCGCCAGACTCGCTGAACGCTGAAACGGTGATGGCCCAAAACTGGCGCTTGAATTGGCACTTGCAGGGCCCAATTTACTAACAGGTGTGAAGTCAAAATCGTCGTCACCACCAAAATCGGTGAGCGGAATTTCAACTTTGATTTCAAAAATTTTAGTGAAGCTGTCGCGCTGGAGTTGGGTGAGGGCCTTGCCAACCGCGAGTACCGCCATTTCCGTTTTTACCGCAAGTTGTGCGACCGTTGATTTGCCATCGATCGCTTTCAATACCCGCGTAAGATCGCGAGACAACGATTGGGTGCGTTGATTAACTTGCGTAACGCCCTTGGCAGTTTTTGTGAATACAGTATTCGAATCCATCGTTTGGCTCTCAACGTAGGCATTGATGTTATTGTCGCGCCGCTATGCGGATTGCAAGATTGCGATTGGACTGCATGGGTTGCAAAGCCATGGTTTACAAAACCTATACGCAGCTTTTTGCAATCATCGTTATTCGCCAATCCGGCAGCATGACATCTTTGATAACACCACTTTAGGCGTTATGGATCCCTATTTAAAGCAATATGACTACACCTTGTTCTAACACTTTGTTTTACAACACTTCTATGTTCTCACGAATTTGATTTTCGTGCTCTCAAAAATCGATGGCACGTAGGAACGTCAACGAAACCATGGTGTAGCCGTTGTTTAAAGGAAATTGTCACAGCAGGTGTTTTAAACGCTATTTGCAGCACCCATAAGACACGGATTTATCCGCCTACAGAGGATCTCGCGATGCGCACTACTTTCCGCAAAATACTTAACCAGTCGTCTCTTTTGGCGCGCATGGCACTTACGCTACTCGCCACTTCCATTTTCGCCAGCACCGCGTTTGCTGAGCCACCAAGTCGCGTGGGTCGTGTGAGTCTGGTTGAGGGCAATGTCTCATTTTTTATGGATCGCGGCGAAGGCTGGAAGCCAGCGCGAATCAATTTTCCGGTCACTACCGAAAATTCGCTTTGGACTGAGGGCGCTTCGCGCGCAGAAGTCCGTATTGGGCCGTCGGCAATGCGCCTTGATGACAACACCATTCTGGATTTTATCCGGATCGACGACGATCAAACTCTGGCGTATCTTCAGCGCGGCAGCGTCAATATCCGCACGCGTCGCGACGGTGGAGATGGTCGCGAGACATTAAGTGTAGAAACAGCAGACGGTCGCTTTGTCGTCGAGGCTAATGGTCGGTACCGAATTGATGCAGCAGATAATGGCGCGGAAAGCCGCATCTCGGTCTACGCGGGTCGGGCACGGTTTGAGCCCACTGACAACAATGCGAATTCCGTTACTGTTGATCGCGGCCGTACGCTGGTTGTCGAAGGACTTGGTGTCGGCCGTGGCGCAGGCCAGTCAGGCGCGAACCGGTTTCGCTTTGAAACCACTGCTGAATCCGGTTTTGATCGGTGGGCAGACGCGCGTGATCGCACCTGGGATCGCACGCACTCACGCTATGTGAGCTCGCAAGTTGTCTCGTCGTACATGACAGGTTATGAAGAACTCGACACCCATGGCGACTGGATTGACAGCGGCGAATATGGTCGCGTATGGTCGCCGCGCTATGTGTCGTCAGGCTGGGCACCGTACCGCAACGGTTCGTGGTCGTATGTGAGCCCGTGGGGCTGGACCTGGGTGGACGAGGCACCTTGGGGCTTCGCGCCATTTCACTATGGCCGCTGGGTCTGGTACCGCGACGTCTGGTCCTGGGCGCCCGGCACCTATGTGGCCCGGCCGGTCTACGCGCCCGCTTTGGTGGCCTGGGTGGGCGGGCCGCGGGTGAGCGTGTCGGTGTCCATCGGCGGCGGCTTCGCCGATCCGTCGGTGGGTTGGTTCCCGCTGGCGCCGCGCGAGGTCTATGTGCCGAGCTATCGCCACAGCCCGGGCTATGTGCAAAGCATCAACATCACGCACGTGACCAACATCACCAACATCACGAATGTGGTGAACGCGCCGGTGGCTCAGCGTGACTTCAGCAACCGCAAGTTTCCGCATGCCGTGACGGTGGTGCCGACCAGCGTGATGACCGGTCGCCAGGCCGTCGGCCCGGCCTCCGCACAACTGCGCGATGCACCCGAGGTGCGTGAACTGACGCGCGAGCCGGGACGCCACGGGGCGTTGCTGGCAGCGCCCGTGGCGGCGCCGGTGGCGCTGGCCCGCGGCGTGGATCCACGCGCTGGCGCGGCGCCCGGGGCCGCTAACACGACCGAAGCGAACCGGGCTCCGCCGCCGCCGGGCCGAGTCAACCGTCCGGGTCAGCGCAACGCAGACTACGATCGGGCGGTGGCGCCTGCTGCCGCGAATCCGGCCGCTGCCGCCGGAAATGTGGCGCCGCCGGCTCCGAATCCCGCCACAGCCGGCGCCGTGCGTCCCGCTCCGGCCACGACCGCACCGGCGCCCGCACCGGCGGTAGCCGCCGTCGTGACACCGCCGCAGCCGCCACAGCCGTCAAAGCGGGTGCTGCCGGCCCGCCCGGTACCTGAGCCAGCGGCGCAAGCGGTGGCGCGGCCCGCCCCAGTGCCCGCACCGCCGATGCGAGGCGTGCCGCGCCCGCCGACGGGGCAGGACGGTCGGTCCGCGGGCAATGCGCCGGGCGGTCCTGCGCCGGTGCAAGCCGTACCTCGCAACCCCCAGGTCGAACGTCCCATGCCGGAGAAGCGCCACCAAGCCCAGCCCGCCGTCGCAGCGCCACCCAAACCCGCCGATGCGCCATCGCGGGCCCGAGGTGAACCGCGTGAAGAGCAGCCCGAGCGCCGCCAGTCGCCGCGGGATCGCAACATGACGAACTGAGCCCGGGCGCGATACCAGCGACCGGGCTGAGCCCGCGCGAAGGTCGCCGGAAGGCGATTTGCGGCTGGCGAAGGCTCGGGCGCGATACCAGCGACCGGGCAGAGCCGCAGCGGCCGGTTGCCGCCAGCGCGCTCGGCTACCGCACGGCCACCTGCTGCAACAGTGGCTCCAGCACCGGCCAGACGTTGTCCAGGATCAGCGGGTGCGCCGCCGCCACGGGGTGGATGCGGTCGGGTTGAAACAGCGAATCCGCGTTCGGCACGTCGGCCACGCCCTTGAGCAGAAAGGGTACCAGCGCCGCACCTTCGGCCTTGGCGACGCTGGCAAACAGACCCGAAAATTCTTCGCTGTACTTGCGCCCGTAGTTCGGCGGAACCTGCATGCCGGCGATCAACACCTTGGCGCCCGCTGCCTTGGACTCGCGCGCCATCTGTGCCAGGTTGCCGCGCGTCATGTTCATCGGCAGGCCGCGCAAGGCGTCGTTGCCACCCAGTTCCAGAACCACATGCGTCGGTTTGTGCTCACGCAGCAAGCCGGGCAGGCGCGAGCGCCCGCCCGAGGTGGTGTCGCCGCTGATGCTGGCGTTGACCACGCTGGCGCTGAGCTTGTGCTGCGCCAGACGCTGCTCCAGCAAGGCCACCCAACCGCTGCCGCGCTTCAACCCGTACTCGGCCGACAGGCTGTCGCCCACCACCAGCACCAGGCGACGCGCCGCCCCTTGCGCCGAGGCCAAATCCGCCCCAGATGCCGAAGCGGCAAGCGCGGTAAAGTGCCGCAGCCAGCGCCTCCTCGACATTTGCAAACTCAATCGCAACTCCCACTCATCCATGTCCGAACCCATCATTGCCGTGGAGCGCGTCACCAAACAGGTGAAGGACTCCACCGGTACGCTGACCATTCTCCACGAGATCGATTTTTACCTGCCAGCCCAACAGTCGGTTGCCATCGTCGGCGCCTCGGGCTCGGGCAAGAGCACGCTGCTGTCCATCATCGCCGGGCTGGACACGCCCACCACCGGCAGCGTCAGGCTGGCGGGTGCCGACCTGTTTGCGCTGGACGAAGATCAGCGCGCCGCGGTGCGTGCCGAGAAGGTGGGGTTCGTGTTCCAGAGTTTCCAGCTGCTGGGCAACCTGACGGCGCTGGAAAACGTGATGCTGCCGCTTGAACTGCAGGGCCGCGGCGATGCCCGCGTGCTGGCCACCGAAATGCTCAAGCGCGTGGGCCTGAGTGAACGGCTGCGCCACTACCCCAAAGTTTTGTCCGGCGGCGAACAACAACGGGTCGCGCTGGCGCGCGCATTCGTCGTCAAGCCGGCCGTGCTGTTGGCCGACGAGCCCACCGGCAGCCTGGACTTTGCCACCGGCGAGCGGGTCATGGAACTGATGTTCGATCTCAACCGTGAGGCTGGCACGACCCTGGTGCTGGTGACCCATGACCGCGGCATCGCCGCGCGCTGCGACCGGCAGTTGCGCATCGAGGCGGGCCGGGTGGACCTGGCAACCGCTCAGCTGTAGAGCCCTGCCGCGCTGCGGGCATTGCCCTGCCCGGATCAGTTGGCGAACTTGTAGTCCGTCTTGGCCTTGCCCTTGATTTCATCGCGGAACTTGGCCATCTTCTGCTGGCCCAGGCGCTGCTCGATTTGGGGTTTCACTTCTTCGAGCGGCGGGAACTTGGCTTCGCGTGTGTCTTCGAGCTTGATGATGTGGAAGCCAAACTGCGACTTGACCGGCGCGTCGGTCATTTCGCCTTTTTTCAGCTTGATCATGGCCTGCGAAAACTCGGGCACGTAAGAGCCCGGCGCGGCGAAGTCTAGATCACCGCCATTGGCACCCGATCCAGGGTCCTTGGAACTTTTCTTGGCCAGCTCCTCGAACTTGGCGCCGCCCTTGATCTGGGCGATCAGCGCCTTCGCCTCGTCTTCCTTTTCGACCAGGATGTGGCGAGCGCGGTACTCGGTGCCGGCGGACTGGCCCTTGAACTTTTCGTATTCGGCCTTGACCTCGTCGGCGCTCACCGGGTTCTTCTTCTGGTAGTCGCCGAACAGTTCGCGGATCAGGATAGTCTGGCGCGCCATTTCCATTTGCACCTTGTAGTCGGCGGTGGCGGCCATGCCGCGCTTTTCGGCTTCTTGCATGAACATCTCGCGCAGCACCACTTCGTCGCGCACCTGGGCTTCGAGCTCGGGTGTCTTGGCCTGGCCTTGTTTGGTGGCCTGCGACAGCAGTGCCTCGACGCGAGCCTTGGGCACCGCCTTGCCGTTGACCACGGCAATGTTCTGGGCCTGCGCCGCCAGCGGCGAGGCCAGCGCGGCAGACAAGGCCAGCATCGAAACGCCGGTGGCAATGGAACTTTTCTTCATGGGCTGGTGCCTTTCAACAAGAGGGGGGAATAGCGGTGGGTTGGCCCGTTGCACGCGATGGCGCGGCGGGCAGGTGATGCGTGCGGAGATCAGAGGTCGGCGGGAGCGCGAGCGTCAATGGCCAGCGCGTGAATGCCATGCTGGATCTGCAAGCGCAAAGCATCATATACGAGGCGATGGCGCGCCAAACGTGACAAACCGTTGAAGCGCTCGCTGACTACATGGACACTGAAATGCCGCCCCTCGCTGGCACCCGCATGGCCGGCGTGGAGGTGGCTGTCGTCCTGCACCTGCAAGCTCAGCGGCTGCAGCGCGGACGCAAGTACCCGTTCGATGTCTTGCGCGGAAACGGCCATGAGTCAGGGTGCTTTCTTGGCCGCTTCGGCCTCATCCACTTCGGGCTTGATGTAGCGAGCCATGTACATGCCTTGGCCCACGGTGAACAACAGCATCAGCCCCATGCCGCCGAACAGTTTGAAGTTGACCCAGGCGTCGGTCGAAAAGTTGAAGGCGACCAACAGGTTGAGAACCCCCATCGCGGCGAAGAAGGTGATCCAGGAGATATTCAAGCGCTGCCAGGCGGGCGCCGGCAGCTGCAGTTGCTCGCCGATCATGGCTTGCAGCAGGTTCTTGCGAAAGAATGTCTGGCTGACCCAGAACGACAGCCCCATGGCCCAGTAGAGCACGCTGGGTTTCCATTTGATGAAGGTCTCGTTGTGGAACCAGATGGTGGCGCCGCCGAACACCACCACCAGGCCCAGGCTGATCCACAGCATCATGTCGATTCGCTTGCCACGCGCTTTCAGCACGCCGATCTGCGCCAGCGTGGCAACGATCACCACCACCGTGGCCAGCAACACCGGCGCTTCGCTCGGGCCGACGATGCCGCCCGAGACGACGGCGCCGAAATGATCGGTAGCAAACTGCGCGGCCCAGTCTTTCTGGCCCTTGGCGTAGTTGTAGGTGCCGAAGAACAAAAAAATCGGCAGGAAGTCCAGCAGCAGTTTCATGAAGGATGGGTTGACGCGTTGGCGACGTGGCACGGATGCGATTGCGGGCCCGCAAGGCTTGCCGCGGGGGAGGCCCGGCGCCGCGCGGCGTCAGGCCTCGGATGCGAAGTTTATCGCGGCAGAGTTGATGCAGAAGCGTTCACCGGTGGGTTCGGGCCCGTCCTCGAACACGTGGCCCAGGTGCGAGCCGCAATGATTGCATCGCACTTCCACCCGCACCATGCCATGGGTCTTGTCGACCACCCGTTCGATTACTTCACCGTTGACCGGCGCAAAGTAGCTCGGCCAGCCGCAACCGGCGTCGAACTTGGCGCCCGACTCGAACAGCCGTGTGCCGCAGCCGACGCAGTGGTACTGGCCTTTGCCCCAATGGTCCCAATACTTGCCGCTGAAGGCAGGTTCGGTCGCCGCCTGGCGCGTCACCTGGTACTGCATCGGGTCGAGCGCGGCGCGCCACTCTTCGTCGGTCTTGGTGAGCTTGCGGGCTTTGTCGTCAATGCGGTTCATGATGAGCAGGACACCTCGATGGCGCTTGCCCAGTCGGGCGGAAAGCCGGCGTACGCCGACGCGTCGGGTTGTTCGTCGAACGGGCGGCTCAGAACGTTCAAAAGGCGCTGCGTTTCAGAGAAGTCTCCGGACTTGGCCTGCCGGATGGCCACCTCGGCCAAGTGGTTGCGCAAAACGAACTTGGGGTTGACGCGGTTCATTGCAAGGCGGCGCTCGGCGTCTGTGCTGCCCTCGTGCCTCAGCCTGTCGGCGTAGCGCAGCGCCCAGGCATCGAAGACCTCGCGGTCGATGAACAGATCGCGCAGGTCTGGGTTGGCAGCGCCGGCTTCGGTGTTGAACTGGGCCAGCCGGCGGAAGGTGATCGTGAAGTCGCACTTGTCCGCAGCCATCAGTTTGAGCACGTCGTCGACCAGCTCGCGGTCGGCGTCTTCGGTGCGGCTCAGGCCGAGCTTGGCGCTCATGCGAGACCGCAGCGCCTGCGGGAACTGGGTCTTGTACGGTTCGAGCGCAGCCAGTGCGGCGTCCGGGTCGCCGATCAACGGCAACAAAGCCTGCGCCAGCGCATGCAGGTTCCAAAATCCCACGCTGGGTTGGCGCGCATAGGCATACCGCCCCTGATGGTCGGTGTGGTTGCACACGTGGCCGGGGTCGAAGGGGTCGAGAAAGCCAAACGGGCCGTAGTCGATCGTCAGGCCCAGGATCGACATGTTGTCGGTGTTCATCACGCCATGGCAAAAGCCGACCGCCTGCCAGTCGGCCATCAGCTCGGCGGTTCGCTGTGCCACGGCCTCCAGCAATGCGGCATGCGGTTGTGCGGCATCGGCGCAATGCGGGTAGTGGTGCTCGATCACGAAGTCGGCCAGCTGGCGCAGCTGCGCATGCTGGCCGTGGTGCGAGAAGTGCTCGAAGTGGCCGAATCGAATGAAGCTCGGCGCCACCCGCGTGAGCACGGCGGCGGTTTCGACTTCTTCGCGCCGCACCGGCAGGCTGGACGAGCCAGTGACGCACAGTGCCCGGGTGGTCGGAATGCCCAAGCCATGCATCGCCTCGGAGCACAGGAACTCGCGTATCGATGAGCGCAGCACCGCGCGCCCGTCGCCCATGCGCGAATAAGGCGTGAGGCCGGCGCCCTTGAGCTGCAGCTCCATCGGCCCGCTCGGCGTCTGCATCTCGCCCAGCCACAAGGCCCGCCCGTCGCCCAGTTGGCCGGCCCAGACGCCGAACTGGTGGCCGCTGTAGACACTGGCCAGCGGCTGCATGCCAGGCCACAGGGCATTGCCGCTGAACACATCGAGCGATCGCCAGTCGCCGCGCGAGTCCCAATCCGGCGGCAGACCGAGGTCGCGCGCGCAGCCCAGACTGCAGGCCACCCAGTGTGGGTCGGCCAGCGGGTCGGCCGCGAGCAGCGTGTAGAACGATTCACCAAGGCGGTGGAATCGATTGCTCCACGCGATGTCGGGCGCGTTGATGCGATCTGGCTGCAAGGCGGCATTCATCCGCGCCAGTGTAGCCAACCGCTGGCAGCCGATGGTGCGCAGGGGGATCGGCTCCGGGTCGGCGCAGCGGGGCGCTCGGGGCCTCGTCGTTGGTGGGTCCGGTGCCGCTTGTCGCCGTGAGGACACCGCCATGGGGACACCGCTGTCGGGAAGTCCCTGAACCGCAACGAAGCCGATATGCGTTACCTTCATCGCACTGTCACATCCCAAGGAGTCACGCGATGAGTCTCACGAACAAAATCTCTGGCTTGACGGCGGTCGCCGCGCTCGTTGTCTCGGCGCTGGGGGCGCAGGCGCAGACGGTCAAGATTGCCTACATCGACCCCCTCTCCGGAGGCGCTGCCACCATCGGCGAGCATGGTCTGAAGCAACTGCAGTTCCTGGTCGAGAACATCAATGCCAAAGGCGGCGTGATGGGGGGCCAGAAGCTCGAAGCGGTGGCCTACGACAACAAGGGCAGCCCGCAGGAAAGCCTGGTGCAAGTGCAAAAGGCCATCGATGCCGGGGTGCGCTTCGTGACGCAGGGCAATGGCTCGGGCGCGGCCATCGCGATCTCGGAGTTCGTCACCAAATACAACGAGCGCAACCCGGGCAAGGAAGTCTTGTACTTCAACTACGCGGCGGTCGACCCGGCCTTGACCAACGAAAAATGCAGCTTCTGGCACTTCCGCTGGGACGCCAATTCCGACATCAAGATGGCGGCGCTGACCAACTTCATGAAGGACCGCAGCGAGATCAAGAAGGTCTACATCATCGGCCAGGACTATTCGTTCGGGCATGCGGTGCGCGGCGCGGCCAACACGATGCTGAAGCAGAAGCGCCCCGATATCCAGGTGGTCGGCGACGAACTGCACCCGCTGCTGAAGATCACCGACTTTGCGCCCTACATCGCCAAGATCAAGGCGTCGGGCGCCGACTCGGTGATCACCGGCAATTGGGGCAACGACATTTCGCTGCTGCTCAAGGCCGCCGCCGACGCTGGTTTGCAAGTCAACTGGTACACCTACTACGCCGGTGGTGCGGGCGGCCCCACGGCCATCAAGCAAACCGGCCTGGACCACCGTGTGTTCCAGATCAGCGAGTGGCATACCAATGTGCCATCGCCCGACATGGAAGCCTTTGCCGACGGTTTCCTCAAAAAATATGGCGGCGCAAACGCCCAGGGCTGGTGGTACTTGCGCATGAAGAACCAGATGGAAATGTTTGCCAACGCGCTGAACCAGGCCAAATCGGCCGAACCGAAGATGGTGGCCGAAGCGCTCAAGGACATGAAGTTCAAGAACGCGCTGGGCGCAGAGACCTTTATGCGTGCCAGTGACCATTCGTTGTTCCAGGACATGTACATCTCGTCGTTTGGCGCTGGCACCAAGCACGATGAAGAAAAGACCGGCTGGGGCTGGAAGACCGTGGGTTTGATCAAGGCGCAAGACACGGTCATCCCGACCACCTGCAAGATGACGCCACCGGCCTGATGGCGCGGCGATTCGAGGTCGACTGACAGAGCGCGCCGCGGCCCAGCGGCGGCTCTGCCGGTGGTCCGCCGGTTCACTGCAAACAGAACAGCCCCAGCCCGTGCTCGAACTCGTCATCTTCTCAACGCTCAACGGCCTGCTGTACGGCATGCTGTTGTTCCTGCTGGCCAGCGGCCTGACGCTGATCTTCAGCATGATGGGGGTGCTGAACTTTGCCCATGCCAGTTTCTACATGCTCGGGGCCTACTTCGGCTACCAGATCAGCAAGTACGTGGGCTACTGGCCCGGGCTCGTGCTGGCGCCGCTGCTGGCGGGTGTGGTCGGGGCGCTGATCGAGCGCTATGGCCTGCGTGCGGTGCACAAGCACGGCCATGTCGCCGAACTGCTGTTCACCTTTGGCCTGGCCTTCATGATCGAGGAGATCGTGCAGATGGTCTGGGGCAAGGTGCCGGTGGACTACCGCATTCCCGGCGCGCTGAACTTTTCGGCCTTCACGTTGTTTGAAACCACTTATCCGGCGTTTCGGATGTTCATGCTCCTGATGTCGGTGGCGGTCTTCCTCGGCTTGCTGCTGTTGCTGACGCGAACCCGTGTCGGTTTGGTCATCCAGGCGGCGCTGACGCACCCCAACATGGTCGGCACGCTGGGCCACAACGTGCCGCTGGTGTTCATGCTGGTGTTCGGCGCCGGTTGTGCGCTGGCCGCGCTGGCCGGTGTGATCGCAGGGCCGGCGCTGATCACCCAGCCGGCGATGGCGGCCTCGCTCGGGCCGATCCTGTTCGTCGTCGTGGTCGTCGGGGGGCTGGGCTCGCTGCCCGGGGCGTTCGTCGCCTCGTTGTTGATTGGCCTGGTCCAGACCTTCGCGGTGGCGCTCAACGTGTCGCTGGCCGATGTGCTGGCGCGGGTCGGCATCAGCCTGTCGCGCCAGTCGATTGGCGGCGACCTCTGGATGGCCACGGTGGCGCAGGTGGCGCCCATCATTCCTTACCTGCTGCTGGTGTTGGTGCTGGTGTTTCGACCGCACGGCTTGATGGGTAATCGCGACACATGAGCGCGCACGGCCGCCCTAAGGGCGAATACCGCAGTGCGAAGCGCGGAGCTTGCCTGATGAGCGCCCGTCGGGCCCGCCGATGAGCAGCAGCCTGCGTTATGCGCCGTGGTTCGGCGCTGCGATTGCGCTGCTGGTATTGCCGCTCGTGTTCTCCAGCGGCGCGTCGATCACGATGATGAGCCTGATGGGCTTTTCGATCATCTTCGCGCTGTCTTACAACATGCTGCTCGGCCAGACCGGCATGCTGTCGTTCGGCCACGCGGTGTACTACGGGCTGGGCGGCTTCATCACGGCGCACGCGCTCAACGTCATCGGTGCGGGCAAGTTGCCGGTGCCGCTGCCTGTGATGCCTTTGGTCGGGGGGCTGGCGGGCCTGACATTCGCCATGATCTTCGGCTGGGTGTCGACCAAGCGGTCCGGCACCGCATTCGCGATGATTTCGCTGGGCATCGGCGAACTGGTGGCCGCCTGTTCGCTGATCCTGCGCGGCTTCTTCGGTGGCGAAGGCGGCATCTCGACCAACCGCACCGCCACGCTGCGCCTGTTCGGGCTCAATTTCGGGCCGCAGATCCAGGTCTATTACCTGATCGCGGCCTGGTGCCTGCTGTGCATTGCGGCAATGTACGCCTTCACGCGGACGCCGCTGGGGCGCATGTGCAATGCCGTGCGCGAGAACCCCGAACGCGCCGAGTTCCTTGGCTACAGCACGCACGTGGTGCGCTTCCTGGCCTTTTGCACGTCGGGCTTTTTTGCAGGCGTGGCCGGAGGGCTGGCGGCGATTCACTACGAGATCGTGACCTCCAGCGTGGTGGGCGCCGGCCCGTCAGGTTTTGTGCTGTTGATGGCCTACATCGGCGGCATCGCGTTCTTCATCGGCCCGATCATCGGTGCCGTGCTGATGACGGCGCTGCAGATCTCGCTGTCCGACTACACCGGCGCCTGGCTGTTGTACGTTGGGCTGATGTTCGTGCTGGTGGTGATGTATGCACCGGGCGGACTGGGCGGGCTGCTGCTGATGCACCGGCCGCTGGTCTCCGCCGGCATGCTGGCCCGCCTGCTGCCGGCCTACGCGCTGGGAGCGGTGCCAGCCCTGGGGTTGTTCGCCGGCGTGGTGATGCTCATCGAGACCAGCCATCACCTGCTCGTCAAGGCCGCCGAAGGCCCGGCCATGAAGATGCTGGGGATCAGCTATGACGCAACATCGCCGGCCGCCTGGGCCGGCATCCTGGCGCTGCTGGTGGCGGCTTTCGTCGCGTTGCACTACGTCAGGCCGGTTGTTTCAAGCGCCTGGCATGGCGCGGTGGCCGAGTCGCGGCGCAGGCTGGGCAGTTGAGCCTCACCCCATGACAACGCTCGCACTGCAACTCGTCGACCTGCACAAAAGCTTCGGCGTGACGCCGATCATCCGCGGCATCAGCCTGGACGTGGCCAACGGCGAGCGCCACGCCATCATCGGCCCCAACGGCGCCGGCAAGTCGACGCTGTTTCATCTGGTCAGCGGGCGGTTTCCGGTGACCTCCGGCGAGGTGCGGCTCAAGGGTGAAAACATCACCGGCCTGGCCGCCTTCCAGATCAACCGGCGCGGCCTGTCGCGCAGCTTTCAGGTGACCAACATCTTTCCTCGCCTCAGCGTGTTCGAGAACATCCGCTGCGGAGTGCTGTGGTCGCTGGGGTATCGCTACTCGTTCTGGCACCGCATTGAGCGGGCCCGCGATGCGCGCGAGCGCACCGAAGCGATCCTGGAGCAGATCAACCTGGCATCCAGGCGCGAGATGCCGGCGGGCGTGCTCTCGTATGCCGAGCAGCGTGCGCTGGAGATCGGCATCACCATCGCCACCGGCGCCGACGTGATCATGCTCGACGAACCGACTGCGGGCATGAGCCTGTCCGAAACCGAACATGCGGTGGCGCTGATCCGGCGCATCAGCGAGGGCAAGACGCTGGTGATGGTCGAGCACGACATGAGCGTGGTGTTCGACCTGGCCGACCGCATCTCGGTGCTGGTGTACGGCCAGGTGATCGCAACCGACACGCCGGCGCGCATCCGCGCCAACCCGTTGGTGCAAGAGGCGTATCTCGGCGTCGCCGCCGAAGGCGAGGGCGGCCATGCTTGAGGTGCGCGACCTGCATGCCTATTACGGCAAGAGCCACATCCTGCAGGGGGTGGACTTCCGCGTTGGCGAGGGCGAGATCGTCTCGCTGCTGGGCCGCAATGGCGTCGGGCGGTCGACCAC
>JANNDW010000498.1:0-14971 GCA_031378125.1 Methylibium sp.
GTGCGGGTGGCTCAGGCCGCCCGCGGCGCGTGCCTCGTCCAGGAACAGGGTGTTGAACGCTTCGCGCTCGTCGGCCGACAGCTCCAGGTTCAAGGTCTTGATTGCGACCAGCCGCGACAGCAGCGGGTCGTGGGCCGCGTACACGGTGCCCAGCCCGCCGGCACCAATGCGATATTTGAGCGCATAGCGGCCGATGTGCCCGATCGTGGGCATCTCGGTTTCGGACGCGCTGGCCTGGTTGGTGACGAAGGCCGCCGCCGGCCCCTGCGGCAGGCCGGCATCCGAGTCCGACCACAGGCCCACATCGGGCTGGCTCGGGGGGTTCCCGGGCTGCGTGTCGGGCGGGAGCGCACCGGGTTCGGTCGAAGGGCTGAAAGAGGTCACGAGGCGAGCGGGTGGAGGTCCGGATGCACGGAGGCTCTTATTTTGAGGCTTTGGCGGCTGGCCTTGGGATTATCCGACCCGGCCTTGTGAGCTGTTTCAGCACGCTCACCGCAGCGCAAGCTGGAGCCGCTCGACGGCGCTGTGCAACTGCGCCATCGAGCTGGCGTAGGACAGGCGGATGAATCGCTCGCCACTGTGATGCCCGAAGTCCCGCCCGGGTGTCATGGCCACGTGGGCGCGCTGCATCATCTCGAAACAAAAATCCCAGCTGCTGTTGGCATGGGTCGTGCAATCGGCCCAGGCATAAAACGCGCCATCGGGCATCACCGGCACCGTCAAGCCGAGCTGGTTGAGGGCCGGCACCAGATAGTCGCGCCGGGCCTGGAATTGGCGGCGGCGCTGCTCGTACTCGGCAATCGCCTCGGCCTCGAAACACGCCAGCGCGGCATGCTGGGCGATGGATGACGCGCAGATGTACAGGTTTTGCGCCAGCTTCTCGATCGCGGGCGCCAGCGCCTCGGGCAGCACCAGCCAGCCCAAGCGCCAGCCGGTCATGCTGAAGTACTTGGAGAAGCTGTTGATGGAAATCACGTCCTCGCCATGCACCAGCGCGCTGTGGCTGAACCGCTCGTCAAAGCTCAGGCCCAGGTAGATTTCGTCGACCATCGTGAAGCCGCCCCGCTCGCGCACCGCGCCGACGATGCGCCCCATCTCGTCTGGCGCAATCGAGGTGCCGGTCGGGTTGGAGGGCGATGCCAGCAGCACACCGCGGGTGCGCGGCCCCCACGCCGCCTGAACGCCGGCACTGCTGAGCTGGAAGCGTTGATCGGCAGATGCCGGCAACAGCACCGGAACACCTTCGGCCGCGGCGACGAAGTGCCGGTTGCACGGGTAGCTGGGGTCGGGCAGCAGCACCTCGTCGCCGCGCTCCACCAGCGCCAGGCAAGCCAGCTGCAAAGCGGCCGATGCGCCGGCCGTGACGACGATCCGGCCGGGTGCAATGTCCAGCCCGAAATGCTGCCCGTACCACAAGCTGATGCGCTCGCGCAGCGCGGGCAAGCCGGTGGCATCGGTGTATTGCGTGCGGCCTTCGGCCACGGCCCGAACGGCGGCGCGCTGCACCACTGCCGGCGCGGTGAAATCGGGCTCGCCGATGTTCAGAAAGATCATCGGCGAATCGATGCACTCCGGGCTGCGCGCAATCGTTGCGGCCGCCTTGGCGCACTCCATCACGTAGAAAGGCTCGATGTTGGCGAGCCGGGACGCGAGCTTCATCGCCTCTTCACGTCCGCGCCCGGCAGGCGCGAGGCCACAACCCGCGACATCTCAACCCCGAGCCCGCGCCGCCCGCGCGGCGTCCACTTCCGCCGGCCGCAATTCCGCGGCGGCCTTGTCGAGCACGCCGTTGACGTACTTGTGCCCATCGGTGCCGCCAAAGCTCTTGGCCAACTCCACCGCTTCATTGATGGCCACCTTGTATGGAATGGCCATGCAATGGGTCAGCTCGTACACGCCGATCATCAGCACGCCATGCTCGATGGGCGACAAGTGCGCGGTCTTGCGGTCCACATGCCGGGCCAGCAACACGTCGATGTCCGCCGCCTCTTTGATGCAGCCCCGCAGCAGGGTATCGAAATGCGCCGCGTCGCATTTGTCGAAACCCTCCTGCTCGCGCATGTGGTCGTCGATGTCCGCGGCCGGCGCGGCCGAGACGAGCCATTCGTAGAGCCCCTGCAGCGCAATTTCGCGCGAGCGCCTGCGGGTCGATTTGGGCCGCGGCCGCTGCCGTGCCGCGGGATCCTTGGGCGGCTTGCTGACTTCGGCGTCATCGGTCATGGCGCACCCTTCGCGCTTCGCGCGGTCCCGCCGAGCGGGAATGGGAACACTTGGGTCGGCCCGGCGTGTTCACGTCAAGTCTTCCATCAGGTTGGCCATCTCGACGGCCACGCGTGCGGCGTCGCGCCCTTTGTCTTCGGCGCGCGCCCAGGCCTGGGTTTCGTTCTCGACGGTCAGGATGGCATTGGCAATTGGCACCCGGTGCTTGAGCGACACGCGGGTCACCCCCGCTGCGCTCTCGTTGGCCACCAGCTCGAAGTGGTAGGTCTCGCCGCGGATGACGCAGCCCAGCGCGATCAGCGCGTCATAGTCGTCGCTGTCGGCCAGCGCCGCCAGGGCCAGCGGCACTTCCAGCGCGCCCGGCACGGTCACGTGCTTGATGTGCTTGGCATCCACCCCCAGCGCCTGAAGTTCGGCCAGGCAGGTCTGGGCCAGCTTGTTGGTCACCGGCGCATTGAAGCGTGCCTGCACGATGGCAATGCGCAGGTCCTGTCCTTCGATTTCGGTGATCGGGCCGGTGTCAGCGTCCTGCATGAGATGTTTCCTTCCGGGGGTTCTTCAAAGGGTTCACGGCTTGCTTGTCAGGCCATCGGCCGGCGCGGACTGGGCTGCCACGAAGCCGGTGACTTCGAGTCCGTAGCCGGCCATGCTGGGCATGCGGCGCGGGCTGCCCAGCAGCTTCATCCTGGCGACGCCCAGCTCACGCAGGATCTGCGCGCCGATGCCATAGGTGCGCAAGTCAATCTGGCCGCGCGGCGGCGCGGCGCCCACCTCGCGCGGGCGCAAGTGCGGCACCAGCGCCGCCACGTCTTCGCCGCAGTTCAGCAGCACCGCCGCGCCGCGCCCGCTGGCGTGCAGCGCGGCCAGCGCCTTGGGCAGCGGCCACGAATGGCCGCACGGGCCGGTGTCCAGCAGGTCCATCACCGACAGCGGCTCGTGCACGCGCACCAGCACTTCGTCGGCCGCGGTCCAGGCCCCGCGTGTCAGGGCCAGGTGCAGGCCGCCGGTGCGGTCGCGGAACGCATGGCAGTCGAACTCGCCTTGCGCGGTGACCAGCGTGCGGCGGCCCGCGCGCTCGATCAGCGTCTCGTTGCGGCTGCGGTATTCGATCAGCGCCGCGATGGTGCCGATCTTCAGCCCATGTTCGCGCCCGAACTCAACCAGGTCGGGCAGGCGCGCCATCGTCCCGTCGTCGTTCATGATTTCGCAGATCACCGCGGCGGGCGCCAGGCCGGCCATGCCGGCCAGGTCGCAACCCGCCTCGGTGTGGCCGGCGCGCATCAGCACCCCGCCGTCCTGCGCCTGCAAGGGGAAGATGTGGCCGGGTTGCACCAGGTCGCTGGGCTTGGCATCGCGCGCCACCGCCGCTTGCACCGTGCGCGCGCGGTCCGCGGCCGAGATGCCGGTGGTCACGCCCTCGGCCGCTTCGATCGAGACGGTGAACGCGGTGCCGTGTTTGTCACCGTTGCGCATGGCCATCGGCGGCAACTGGAGCCGCTCGCAGCGCTCGCGCGTCAGCGTCAGGCAGATCAAGCCGCGGCCGAAGCGCGCCATGAAGTTGATGGCCGCTGGCGTCACATGCTCGGCGGCGAGCACCAGATCGCCCTCGTTTTCGCGGTCTTCCTCGTCGACCAGGATCACCATGCGGCCGGCGGCCAGTTCGGCCACCAGTTCAGGAATGGGGGAAATCGACATCCGCGAATTGTAGGTGGGCGGCTTCTTTTCACCCGACAAATGGGCAAGGACGACGGTGCGTCCGCACACTCACCCGCCGCAACCTCCTCAACCGACGATCTTCAGCGCCCAGCGGTTGAGTTTTCCGGCGTCGACCGCTTCCAGATCGATCACCTGCAACTTCCACGTTCCCTGCAGCGTTTGCCCGCGCAACGCAACCAACGCAGGGACTGCCGTGGACTTGTACGTGGTGACGATGTTGTCTTGCGAGCCGCCGCTGCGGCTGTGCAGCGCCACGCGCGTGCCGGCGGGCGAGACCAGCGTGACGCTGAGGTCACCGATGTAGCTGTGGGTGATGTCCACGCTGACGTCGATGTCGCGAATTTGCCCGGCCTGCGCCACCGCGAGCGTGCGCTCGATGCCGGCGGCGTTGTTGTCGGGGATCATGGTGCCGGGCGATTCGGACACCTCGACCAGCGCGCCGGCCCCGGTGGTGATGGCCAGCTCCCAGCGGTTGAGCGTGCCCACGTCGATGTTGGCAACGTCTTGCACCCACAGCGTCCAGTTGCCCTGCACCGCCTGGGCGTTCAATGCCGACAGGCCGGGCGTGGTGGTGGCATCGAAGCTGCGCTGCAGATTGTCGGCGCTACCGCCGTTGCGGTCGTGCAGCAGCACCTGTGTGCCGGAAGGCGAGATCAACGTGATGCGCAGGTCGCCGATGTAGGTGTGGGTGAGGGCTACGGTGACCTTCACCGAGGCCACCGCCACCGCCTCGACGAAGTTGATGGTGTTTCGCACCCCGGCGGCGTCGTTGTCGGGGATGGCCAGGGCCGGCGTCGAGAACTTGACCAGCGTCTGCGCACCGCCGCCGCCACCCCCCACGCCCTTGCGGCGCAAGGCTTCGGTGACCGCCTGGAACGCGTTGACCCGGCCGCGACCGAACCACTGCGAGAAGCCGTTGGCGTCATAAGCGCCAAGGCTGGTGCCCAGCTGCGGGTCGGCGGTGTTGTCGACGATGCGCTCCGCGGTGGCCTCGATGATCTGGCGCGCCTCAAGGGCGCTCAAGCCCGGGTGGGCCGACAGCGTCAGCCCGGCCACACCGGCCACGGTGGGGCAGGCGCTGGAGGTGCCGCCGAAGTCGCGTGTGTAGTCGGTGGTGGAATAGCCGCTGGCGCCGACCCGGTCGGTGGTGACGATGCCGCGCCCGCTGACCGACACGTTGACGCGCGGGTAAGTGGCCGGGCGCACGTTGTTGCTGGGCGCGCAAACCGAGATCTCGCGGCCCCAGTTGCTGTAGGCCGACTTGGTGGCCAGGCTGCTGGACGCAGCGATGGCCATCACATCGGGGTGCGCGGCGAAGCCGTTGAGCCAGGGGGTCGGCCCGCTCGGCTGGTTGTTGGGCCAGCCGGTTTCGTTGACGGTGCCGTTGACGGGCCGGTTCTCGTTGCCGGCGGCAAACACCAGCACGCAACCCAGGCCGCCGCGGCCCACGGTTGCCGCGCGGTGCAGCGCGTTGCGCATGCGCAGGCTCAATGAGAAGCTGCGCGCCGCGGCCGACCAGCTGCACGACAGCACGCCGGCGTTGTTGGCGATGACCCAGTCGCACATTTCCTCGATCGAGCCGTCGTCGATGAAGCCGGTGGTGCGGATGGGCATCAGCGCGCAGCCCGGCGCCACGCCCACGACGCCGGAGCCGTTCTCCTCGGCCACGGCCACGCCGCAGCAGGCGGTGCCGTGGTTGTCGTCGACGAGTTCGGGCAGCGGCTCGAAGTCGCGCCCGGCAAAGTCGCGCGGGGCCACCACCTTGCCGGCGCCCTGGAAATCGGTGTGGCGCAGGTCGCAGGAATCGTCGGCCACCGCAACGATCACCGCACGCTCGCCGCGCGTCAGGTCCCAGGCCCGCGCTGCGTCGATGTGCGCATTCACCGACAGCAACGGCCCCCCGCTGTTGAACAGGTGCCATTGCTCGGCGTAGAGCGGATCGGACGGTGTGTACTGGCTCTTGGAGGCGACCGCGATGTTGGGCTCGCTCAACAAGACCTGTGGGTCCGCAGCCAGCCGGTTGGCGATCTTGATCGGGTTTTCGGTGGCCTGCCCGCCCACGCCCAGCACAAAGGCGCGTGCCAAACCGGCAATCTCCTTGACGATAGACAGGCCGTGCTGCGCCAGCAACTGCTCGATCTGCGTGTCCGACACCTCGGGCTTGAACTGCACCGTGATCTGGTCGGTGAGGTACAGCTTGGCCTGCGGCTCGTCGGCCGGCGCGTAGACATGCGAGGCGAACTCCACCTCGCCGCCGCGCCGCACCCGCTCCATCACCGCGTCGCGCTCGGCCGCATCGACGCTGAACTCGTCCAGATTCTGGCGTTGCAGCCGCCTGCGATGGGCGGTTTTGTAGCTGGCGCCGAGCTTCTCGGACGGCACTCCGCGCTTGAGGCGCACGGTGAATCGGTCCGGAACTTCCAGCAACTCGATGCGCTGCCCCGCGCGCCACAGGTAGCCGCCCAGGTCGTCCTTGCTTGTGTCGCTTGGCATGTTGAGGCCCTCCAAAGCCAACCTTCGGCGATGGCAGCGCTTGCGTCAAGCGCCGCGGTAGATCAAATTAAGGACGCGAGGGGCGCGGCGTGTCGGCGCCACGTGTTGGCGCCGGTGTGATGCCCGATCAGCGCTGGGCCTTGCCCGGCGGCGGATGGAGCCGGGTGTCGATCACCAATTGCTCTTGCTGTATCAAGCTGTATTTGTGGCGTGCGACGCCAGGGTTGAAGAGAAGGTTCCACGAATGCGCGGACACGGCGCTGGGAATCAGAATGAAGGCATGTTGGGCGAGCAGCGCCATGCCGAAGCGCTGCTGCTCCTCGCTGGGCGTTCCCGGCACCAGCCAACCCGGGTTGGGGACGTCGGCGGGTTGCACCACGTGAATGTCGCCGGCATGCTGCACCTGAAGTGCGGTCAGCACATGCGGCACGGTGTCGAGCACCGAGAAGGTCTTGTGCACCGCGACTTCGAGAATTGCGCTGGCCGGATCGACGCTGCAGTACACGGCCGCGAAGCCTTCCGGGTTCCATCGGCCGCCATCGATTTCGGCGCCTTGACCGCTGTCCCACACTGCCGCGCGCAACGCGTAGTCGACCCGCCACCCCATCACCGGCCCCGTGCCCAGCGGCGCGGGCAGCGCAGACATCATGTGAGACATCAGGTGCGTATCGGGTGCGGTATCGGGTGCGGTATCAGGTATACACGCCATGCTCGATGCGGCCGAGCAGCTGCTCGACCATGCGGGCGCCGACCGACGAGCTCATCAGCTCGATCGGCTTGTTGCGCTCAAGTGCAGGCGCCGGCGTGTCGAACCAGCGCTCTGCTTCTTCCTTGGAGCCGAACAGTTCGGCCGCCTTGACGAGCAGCTCGGAGAGGCGCCAGGCACGATCGCTTTGCTCGCTGCTGAGCGAACCGTCGCGTGCCCCTTTGAAGCGCTGAAAGGTGCGCAGGCTGATGCCGATCGCGTCCAGCATCTGGCTGGACTTGAGCACAACGGCGCCACCCACCAAGGCGTCTACCGACCGGGTCGGCAGGCCGCTCTTGATCAGCGCGTGAACGTCGGCACGGTTCAGGGGTGCGGCCTTCAGCACCTTGCGCCCGCCCATCATGTCCATCACTCGAGTGACGTTGGACGCCGTTTCGCTGCTCGCGTAGTAACCCGCCAGCGCGGGCTCGGCGGCCACCAGCGACGCGGTTCGCGTTCCGCGCGCGGGGTGACGCTCGGCGGGCGAGAGTTGGGCGCGGGCATGGACGGCGGCTGTGGACATGGATGGCTCCTGGGCGACACGAGACTCGCGACAAATGGCGCTTTACATTGTGCCATATGGCGCAGGGCCGCGGTTGTCAATGCGTCCCGCCGCGGCAGCTCAGTGAGCGCCTTCTTGCTGATCCGCAGGCATGCCCAGCATGCGCGCCACATAGCGCGCGATCAGGTCGACTTCAAGGTTCACGCGTTGCCCAGCCACCAAGGCGCCCAGCGACGTGTTTTGCAGCGTGTGCGGGATCAGGTTGACGCTGAACTCGCAGCCGTCCGGCAGGTCGGCCACGCGGTTGACCGTGAGACTCACGCCGTTGACGGTCATCGAGCCCTTGTAGGCGAGGAACTTGCCTAGCGCCGTGGGCGCCAGCACGCGCAGCTCGCGCCAGTCGTCGCCCACGGTCGCAAAGCGGGTGACCTGGCCGATGCCATCGACATGGCCGCTCACCAGGTGGCCGCCGAGCCGGTCGTTGGCGCGCAGTGCCTTTTCCAGGTTGACAGGGCCGGGCGCGTCGAGTCCCGCCGTCTTGTCCAGGCTTTCGGGTGAAATGTCAATGTGGAAGCGACGGGCCGCGGCGTCGAACGCTGTGAGCGTCATGCACGCGCCGTTGAGCGCGATGCTGTCTCCCGGTTGCACATCATCGAGGTAGCCGGCCGGCGTTTCGATGCTCAGCCGCTTGCCGTGAGCCGCTTCGCTGCCCAGCGGCTTGACTTCGACAATGCGGCCCAGACCGGTGATGATGCCCG
This sequence comes from Methylibium sp., assembly GCA_031378125.1. GTDB lineage: Bacteria > Pseudomonadota > Gammaproteobacteria > Burkholderiales > Burkholderiaceae_C > LGRD01. The sequence goes on from JANNDW010000498.1 coordinate 8,435, forward strand.
TGAACATGGCGGGATTGTCGCAGCCGAGCGGGCAGGGGGCCGACGAAGCGGCCGACAAGAAGCCGCCGGTCCCGGGGGCGTCAGAAAATGGCTGCCTTGGCCGGCCTGGCGATGACGCGCAGGTCGTCGCCCACCGTCGTCACGCTGACAAAGCGCAGCGCCACGCTGTCTTGCAACCGCTCCAGCGGCCCGAACGCGGCGAGCTCGCGCCCGATGCCCATGAGTTTGGGTGCGATGTAGATGACGAATTCATCCACCAGTCCCTCGCGCACGAACGAGCCGTTGAGTTTGTGGCCGGCCTCCACCTGCAATTCGTTGATGCCGCGCCGCGCCAGGTCGGACAACATGGCGTTCAGGTCGACCTTGCCGGCGCCGCCGGCCATCAGCGCGACTTCCGCGCCGCGCTGTTGCAGCGCCTCCTGCCGCACCGCCAGAGGATGGGCGGCGTAAATCAGCACCTGCCCCGGCGGGTCCAGCAGACGGGCGGTGGAGCGCATGTCCAAGCGGGAATCGACCACCACCCGCAACGGTTGGCGGGCGGTCTCCACCAGCCGCACATCGAGCCGCGGATCGTCGTCGAGCACCGTGCCCACGCCCGTCAGCACCGCACTTGCGCGCTTGCGAAACGCGTGCCCATCGGCGCGCGCGGCCTCACCGGTGATCCACTGGCTGACACCGTTGTTCAATGCCGTCCGGCCGTCGAGCGATACCGCGGCTTTCAGTCGCACCCAGGGCCGGGCGCGCAGCATGCGCGAGAAAAAGCCGATGTTCAGTTCGCGCGATGCTTCGGCCAGCGGCCCCACGTCGACCCGGACGCCGGCCGCGCGCAGCCGCGCCGCACCTTGGCCCGCCACCAGCGGGTTCGGGTCCTGCACGGCCATCACCACTTGCTGCACGCCGGCGGCGATGAGCGCGTCGCAGCACGGCGGTGTGCGGCCGTGGTGGGCGCAAGGCTCCAGCGTCACGACCACCGTTGCGCCGCGCACGCTGTGGCCCTGCGCCTGCGCGTCGCGCAGTGCCATCACCTCGGCATGCGGGCCGCCGGCCTGCTGGGTGTGGCCGCGGCCGATCACCTGGCCGTTCGGGGCAACGATCAGGCAGCCCACCCGCGGGTTGGGATCGCTCAGGCCGATGGCCTGTTGGGCCAGCGCCAGCGCCTCGTGCATCAGGGCAAAAAGGGTGTCGGTCATCGCGGCTCAGGGTTGGTGCTGTGTGGTGGCAAGGTTGGCATAAAGCGGTTCGCTGGCGCCGTCGAGTTTGACCGCAGTGCCGTTGGGGCAGATCTCACTGCCTTTGATGACCAGGAAGTTCTGGTGCGCCAATGGACCGTCCACACCCGAATAGCTGGCCGGATGTTCGGCGTTGGCATCGATCGCCCCGCTGCCGTCCAGGTCGGCGGTGTAGCGGCAGACGCGGCGGTCGTCGGGGCCGGTGCCGATGGTCCAGCCGGCGGGCGCGAGCGTCGTCCGCCCGGACCAGAGCCCGCTGCCTGCCAACGGGTAGACGACGCAGTGGTAGGCGACATGGCGCTCATCGGTTTCGGTCCACGCATTCAGGCCGATCGCCGCGGGGGCCGCAGCGATCGGCACGGCTTCCACCCGCAGGCCGGTGGCGGAGGTGTACGACACGGTCTTCATCGCCTCGCTGGCGCACGAAGGTGCGGCAGGGTAGGCGCCGCCGCTGAGCGTCAACGCGATGGCCACGGCCGGTGGCACCTCATTGGCCTGGCTCGCGCTGGGCGGCGCGGCGCTTGAGAAGCGCACCACACCGCTGAGCAACTGGCCGGTCAGTGCGTCGCAACGGCTGAGGTCGGCGGCCGTGAGCGCTTGCGTTGCAACGGCCGCGTTCACGCCCACGCATCGCGCGGTGACCAGGCCGGTCGTGTTGTTCATGATCAGCGCCACGCTGCCACCGCTGGCCGGCTTGAATGCGCTGCTGCCGTTGCCCAGGTTCTTGGCGCCGAGCGGGATGCGAACCGAACGCGCGTTGACGCCGCCCAGGGTCTGGCGCGCGGGCACGACGCTCAACGCCCCCGAGTAAGCCGGGTTGCTGCCGGAGATGACCGAGTTCAAAACCACTTGATGGTCAGCGCCCGCCCTGTCCGCCCAGCTCACCGACACCGAGGCGTTCTTGGCATTCGGCGCGTCCGCCGCGGTGATGCTGCGCACCACCTGGTAGCGCGTGTTGCTGGCGTAGCCGGTGGAGGCATCAACGGCGGTGCTGGCGTTGACGATGTCGGCATAGGCGCGCGCGCCGACGGTGGCGGCGATGACCGAAAAAGCGCGCAATCGCTCCAGGTCTTCCTGCGCCAGCCGGACGGCCTCGGAGCGTTGGCGTGCCAGGTCAGCGTTCAGGCGCAGATGGGTTTGCACGCGGGCCACCGAAAACATGCCCAGCGACAGCACCAGCAGCGCCACCAGCGCTTCCAGCAGCGTGGTGCCGCGTTGGCGGCGAGGGGGAGTGACGAATGTCATCGGTGGTCCTTCAGAAGTCGCGCCAGCTGCCGCTGACCCGCGCGAAGCTGCCGCTGTTGCCCTTGAGAACGGCCAGCACAGCGGCGTCGTAGAAAAGGTCGGGCGCGCCGTTGCCCTGGAAGTCGCCTTCGGTGATCAGCGCGCCGCGCAACAAGGCGCCGGGTGTGGCGGTGTTGTTCCAGCTCATCGCCGCGCTGTACAGCACACCGTGCAGGCGCACCGCACCACTGAACTGGGCGGCGCCTTCGACCACCAGCACGACCGGGTGCTGCGGCGAGCCCAGCGTCACCGGGCCGTCCACCGCCAGGTTGCCGTTGGCCCAGATCATCGGGCTGCCGCCCGCGCTGTTGGTGGCTTCGAGCAGCGCGGCGCCGCAGTTGCCCGTGCAGCTCAGCGGGCGAACCATCGGCTGGTTTTTCCAGCTGGCCTTGTCGAGCCCGAAGTAGGACATGAAGAGGCGCTCTGGTGTCAGGGCGGCCAACGAAGCGTCGTTGCCCACCCGGGCGTCGGCGGTGGACGACCCCGGCGGTGGCGTCACGCGGAGCTGCGGGGCGGTGATGCCGGCACCGGCATGCACGGCGATGCCACCCGATGCAGCGTCGGGGTTGTGAACACCGAGCGCAGCGCCCGTGTCGACCCGGCCGCGAACGGTCAGCGGTGCGGCCGGCGGGGTGCCCAGCGCGGGCAGCAGGCCGAGTGCCACTTCGACCCGCGCGCTCGCATCGGTGGCCGACGCCGCACCGGGAACACAGGCTCCCGCCAGGCTCGTGCAGCCTGTGGACACCACCCGCACGATCCCCGGCTTGCCACCGGCAAGAAATTGCAGCGTGAACGCCGGATGCAGGCCCGGGCTCGCAGGCGCCACCAAGTTGGGGTGCCCTTGTGCCGGGCAACTGCAGGTCCAGCCAGCGTCCGAGCGCACACAGGACGGCTGCAAAGGCGTGGCCACGCCGACATGGGTCCAGGTCGTGCCGGCAAAACCCGAGCTGCCGGCCGGCCGGCCGAGGTAGCGCTCGCGGAACAACGGGGCCGTGGTGTCTGTCGTTGGCAGGCAGGCGGCGTCCATGCGCTGCGGGCTGTTGAGCTGGGCCAGGGCCCATTCCAATCCGGCTTCGGCGGCCTCGAAGGCCTGGGTCGACCGGTACTGATTGGTCGACGTGCGCTGCTCAAACACGAGGTTGCGGCTGGCGAATGCCGCCGCCAGCAGCATCGCGAAGAACAGCACCATGGTGACGATCAGAGCGGCCGCGCCGCGCTGGCCGCTGGGCGGGTTGAATTCGTGGCGCAGGGTGCCAGGCCGGCGCCAGGCCGTCCCAAGCCGGACAACGCCCTTCGGGGGCCGGAGCATAGCGACTGGGGGGCTCATACAGGGCACGCGCCGACGAGGGGGTCGTTGCGCAGACGAACCTGGCTGCGAACGCTGCGCGTCAGCCTGGCGTCGCCGATGGCGCGGCCACCGATCACGACGGCCAGGCTGCGCACTTGTTGCCGGGGCGGGCAGGTGCTGCTGCCGGCCGGGCAGGGGTTGGCACAAAAGCTCGCCAGGCTGATTTCTTCGACCGTCGGCGTGACGCGGAACTCGGTGACGGTCAGGGTGCTGGCATCGGTCAGCGCCTGCCAGTTGCCGGCGCCGAGCTGCAGTTCGATGGCGCCATTGCGCAGCCTGAAGCCGAACTGCTCGTTGCTGTCGACGCTGTTGTTCTCGGTCGTGTCGCGCGAGAAGCGAAAGCTCACGCTGTCCGCCGCGGCGCTGCCGGGCGCGACCTCCACATAGGGATTGGCCAGCACCGTGGCACCACCATCGGTTCGCACGCCGGCATTTGCCGCGGCCCAGTAGCCCGCCCGCCGCAGGTCTCGCGTGATCATGTCGGCGGCCGTGCGCATGTCTTGCATCAACCGGCTTTCGATCAGCAGGTTGCGGTTTTCGCGCAGGTTGGCGGTGAGCAGGCTGGCGCTGGCCGCAACGATGAACAGCCCGACGGCCATGCCGATCAGCAGCTCCACCATCGTGAAGCCGCGCCAGGCGCGGGGCGGGGTTGGCATGGCGTTCACAGGCTCCAGCACCGGCGGTTGGTGGCTTCGGAATTGGCGGTGCTCAGGTCGGGACCCGAAGCGTAGACGGGGTTGGCACCTTGCATGCTCAGCTTCAGCTTGGAGCAGCTCGCGTCGCGGGCTTGCGGGCCGGTGGCGGTGGCCAGCACTTCGTAGCCGTTCGCGGTGTTGGCGCTGACCTGCAGCGTGTAGTAGCCCGCCGCCGAGGTGCCGCTCATGCCGATCTCCGCCAGGCTGCCGTAGGCGGTGCGGTTGGAGCGCCACCGCTCCTGGGCCCATTGCACCTGCATCATCGCCACCACCGCGTCGGTGCGTCGAACCCTCTGCACCTGGTCGATGAACGACGGGTAGGCCACGCTGGACAGCACGCCCACCACCGAGACCGTGATCATCAACTCGATCAGCGTGAAGCCGGCGGCCGCTGTCCGGCGCGCCTTCAGTGCCTTTTTGCGGTGAGGCAGAGCAGCGCTTGCGGTGCCTGGCAGCGGAATGGTCGACGTGGCGCATTCGCCCAGGGAAGGCGTGGACTGCAGGGGGCGGGAATGGGCGTTGAGCTTGGTTTGCATGGCAGGTCCTTCAAGGTTTCAGCAGGCGCGGTAGCCGGGCATGGTGTTCATGGGCGAGCAGGAGCGCACGCGCCCCATCACGTTGATGACATGGTGCACCGCGCGGCCCTGGGCACCCAGCACCCGCAGCGTTCCGGTCGGTGTGCTGGTGCCATGCAGCGGGTCGAACAGCACCGAGCCGACGTTGGCCTGCAGGCTCAGCCCCTGGGCGGCTGGCAACACCACGGTCTTGATCTGCTCCGCGCCGCCGCTGCACAGTGCCGGGCCGGCGGCGGCGCAACTGCATTGCGCGCTGAGACCGGAGTGGGCCACGTAGCAGCTGGCATCCGGGCTGGAATAAAAGCTCAGCCGCACCGGCTGGTTGCGAGCCACCGCCTCCGAGCGCACGTAGTGGATATCGGTGGCGAGCTGGGTGGCCGCACCGTCCAGCCGGCGGGTGTCGATCAGGCCCTGCATGCCGGGCGCGGCGCTGGTGGCGACGATGGCCAGCACGGCCATGACGATGCAAGCCTCCACCAGCGTGACGCCGCGTTGATTTGCTGGTGATTTCATGTGTGCCCCGTTCGTTGAACCGATGCACACAATGTAGAAAATCTTGGGTCGTGGCGCGACCCCTTGAGGTGGGAAACGACGGGCCCCCTTGCGGGGCTCCCCCGTTCGGGGGATGGGCAGCAACACAGCGACAGGGGCCCCGCGGCACCCCGAAGTGTCGGCAAAGCGAAGCGAGCCCCTTCAAGCCACGACTCCGCGCGGGTTTCCCGGGCGTAGCGTTGGCGCCCCAGGGGCACGAAGGGGCCCGTGGGCGCCGCTGACCAGGGTGTCGGAGGACGAGGTGAACAAGACCTTGCCGCCGTCGGTCGGCACGGCGCAGACATCGCCGTCGGCAGCCTGGCCCGAGGCGGTGGCCGAGGCGCGTGCCAGCGTGGCGTCAGTGGCGGTGCCGGTAGTGCTGGTGGCGGCGGTCGGCGACGCGCCAGAGCGTTAGCGCGTTCAGCGTCGAGCGGGCCGGCCGATGCCTTGGCGGCGGCGTCGTTCGCGCCGCCGCCGCAGGCGGCAGTCGCCATATCCTCGCGCCGTGCTCACCTGAAACATGTTGCCCACCAGCGGCCAGCCGCGCGGGTCGGGCAGCACGGCGATCTGGCGCAGGGCAGGGGCAGTGCGGGCGGTCATGATCGATGTGCATGCACGGCTTGCACAAGCGCCCGCGCCAGCTCGGCGGCATCGATTGGTTTGTGCAAGACCGTGGTGCCGGTGGAAAGCAACTCGCTCAAGCGCTGCGGCGCCGTGTCGCCGGTGACGACGATGGCGGCCAGGCCGGGGCGCAGGGCGCGCAGGCGATCAATGACTTCGATCCCATTTTCTTCCCGCAGCCGGTAGTCCACCACCAGCGCGTCCACCGCGCGGCCGTTGGCGAGCAGACGCGCCGCCTCGGCGCCGCTGGCCGC
>JANNDW010000034.1:0-2175 GCA_031378125.1 Methylibium sp.
CCAGGCTGGCGCCGATGCGCGCCTTCAGCAGCACCGGGTTCACCGGTTTGGGCAGGTAGTCCTCGGCGCCCAGGCCGATGCAGCGCACGATGTTGTCCAACCCCTCGACCGACGAGGTCACGATCACCGGCAGGTCGCGCAACTGCACGTCGGCCTTCAGTTGCTCGAGCACCGCAAAGCCGTCCATCTCGGGCATCTCGATATCGAGCAGCAGCAGGTCGAACGGTTCACGCCGCAGCATCTCCAGTGCGACGCGGCCGTTCTCGGCCAGCGCGGCGCGGTGGCCCTGCATCTCCACGTTGCGCGACAGCAGCAGGCGGTTGACCTTGTTGTCGTCGACGATCAGCAGACGTGCGCTCGGCTCAGCCATAGCGCAGGCCCTTCAGTGCGGCGGCGGCGCCCGCGTACTCGGCCTCCAACGCGGTAAGGGCGGCCGCGTCGCGGGTCGGGTCCGCATCCAGGCCCTTGAGTTCCAGTTCGCGCGCCAGTGCCCCGAGCCGCAATGCGCCGAAGGTGTTGGCGTTGGACTTGAGCGAATGCGCGCCGCACCGGAAGCGCTCGGCGTGATTCTCGGCGCGCGCGCTGCGCAATTCGCCAAGTATGCCAGGCGCTTCTTCGAGAAACGTGTCCACCAGTTCGGACACGAACTCCGCACCCGCCGTGTCCTGTAGCTCCGCGTAGACAGCCTGGTCGATCACCCCTTCGTCCATAATTCGTCCATATTCTGTTCACTCCCGGCGTGCCGCCACGCGCATCAAGGCTTCAACCAACTGGTCCACCCGGATCGGTTTGGTGATGTAGTCGTCCATGCCCGCGGCCAGGCACATCTCGCGGTCGCCCTGCATCGCGTTGGCTGTCATCGCCACGATGTGCGGGCGGCGGGCGGCCGGCCATTGCGCCGTGATGCGGCGCGACGCTTCGAGGCCGTCCATCTCGGGCATTTGCACGTCCATCAGCACCACATCGTAGGTCTGCCGAACCACCGACTCCACCGCCTCGACGCCGTTGGAGGCCAGGTCGGCACGGTATCCCATTTGCATAAGGATGCGCAGCGCGAGTTTCTGGTTCACGACATTGTCTTCGGCCAGCAGAATCCGCAACGGATGGCGCGCCGCCATTTCGGGGTCAGTCTTGGGCTTGGCGGCCTTGATCTCCTTGGGCGCCAGGCCGTGCGCGAGCAGGCCCACCAACGCGTCGAACAGCTGCGACTGGTGCACCGGCTTGGCCAGGTAGGCGCTGAACAGGCCTTCGGTGTCACCGGCCTCGCGCCGGCCGAGCGAGCTGAAGAGCACCAGCGGCAGTTTTGGCCGGCTGGTATGGATGCGTTGCGCGAGCTGCAAGCCGTCCATCTCGGGCATGTGCATGTCCAAGATCGCGAGGTCGAAGCGTTCTCCGTCCTCAACCCAGCGCAGCGCCTGCGCCGGAGACTCGGTATCCCTCGGCACCATGCCCCACTTGCCCATCTGCAGGTTGAGCACGCGCCGATTGGTGGCGCTGTCGTCGACCACTAGCACACGCCGTCCGTGCAGTTCGGGCTGGGTGCCGATGAAGTCGCGCCGGCTCTGCGGCGGCAACCCGGCCAGCGGCACTCGGATCGTGAAGTGGAACGTCGCCCCCTTGCCGATGCCGTCGCTGGTGACCCACATGCGCCCGCCCATCAGCTCGGCCAGCTGCTTACTGATGGCGAGCCCCAGGCCTGTGCCGCCGTACTTGCGCGTGGTCGACGAATCCGCTTGCGTGAACGACTGGAACAGCCGTCCCATGCCCTCAGTCGACAGGCCGATGCCGGTGTCGCGCACGGCGAAGTTCAACTCCACCTCGCCGGCTGCCACGGGCGATGCGGTCACGCTGAGCACCACCTCGCCATGCTCGGTGAACTTCACCGCATTGGCCAGCAGGTTGAGGATGATCTGCCGCAGCCGCGTCACGTCGACGCGAATGCCCGCCGGCACATCGCCCTCGAACAGGTAGGCGGTGTCCAGGTGCTTCTCGGTCGCGCGGGCACTTACCAGGTCGAGCGCCGATTCCACGCAATCGCGCAGGTCGAAGGGCTGCGCCTCGATGTCCATGCGCCCGGCTTCGATCTTGGAGAAGTCGAGGATGTCGTTGATGATGGTCAGCAGCGTGTCGCCGCTGTCGCGGATGGTGGCCGCATAGTCGCGCTGCTCGTCGTTG
>JANNDW010000035.1:0-1707 GCA_031378125.1 Methylibium sp.
GGGTCGGTGGCGCGGCGCAGACCAAGGTCATCAAGGGCCTGTCTGGCGGCATTCGCACCGACCTGGCGCAGTACCGCGAACTGGCCGCGTTTGCGCAGTTCGCCTCTGACCTGGACGAAGCCACCCGCAAGCAACTGGACCGCGGCGCCCGCGTGACCGAGCTGCTCAAGCAGGCGCAGTATTCGCCGCTGCCGATCTCGATGATGGCCGCCACGCTGTTTGCGGTCAACAAAGGCTTCATGGACACCGTGGACGTGAAGAAGGTGCTCGCCTTCGAACACGGTTTGCACCAGCACCTGAAGTCCAGCCACGCGGCGCTGCTGCGCAAGATCGAAGACACGAAGGCGTTGGACAAGGACACTGAAGCCGAACTGTCGAGCGCCGTGGCGGCGTTCAAGACCTCGTTCGCCTGACCGCCTGAGGGCCTCAACCAAGGAGATCCGGCATGGCAGCAGGCAAGGAAATACGCGGCAAGATTAAGAGCGTCGAGAACACCAAGAAGATCACCAAGGCGATGGAGATGGTCGCCGCCTCCAAGATGCGCAAGGCGCAAGAGCGCATGCGCGCCGCAAGGCCTTACAGCGACAAGATTCGCAACCTCGCCGCCAACTTGTCCAAGGCCACGCCCGAATACAAGCACCCGTTCATGATCAAGCACGACGGCGTCAAGGCGGCCGGCTTCGTCGTGGTGACCACCGACAAAGGGCTGTGCGGAGGCCTCAACACCAACGTGCTGCGCGCCGTCACGATGAAGCTCAAGGAACTCGACAGCCGGGGCGTCAGGTGCGAAGCGGTGGCCATTGGCAACAAGGGGCTGGGCTTTTTGAACCGGGTCGGCGTCAAGGTGGTGTCGCAAGCCACCCACCTGGGCGACAAGCCGCACCTCGAAAAACTGATCGGCCCGGTGAAGGTGCTGCTGGACGCTTACGCGGCCGGCAAGTTGAATGCCGTCTACCTGTGCTACACGCGCTTCATCAACACCATGAAGCAGGAGCCGGTGGTGCAGCAACTGTTGCCGCTCAGTTCTGAAACCATGGTGGCCGACAAGGGCGGGCCGGGCTGGGACTACATCTACGAGCCTGACGCGCAAGCCGTGATCGACGAGCTGCTGGTTCGTTATGTCGAAGCGCTGGTCTACCAGGCCACCGCCGAGAACATGGCCTCTGAACAGTCGGCCCGCATGGTGGCGATGAAGTCGGCCACCGACAACGCCGGCAGCGTGATCGGCGAGTTGAAACTGATCTACAACAAGACGCGCCAGGCGGCGATCACCAAAGAACTTTCCGAAATCGTGGCGGGTGCCGCTGCCGTCTAGGCCGCGACCCTTGCTCGGTTCGAGACCCCAGATTCTGATTTTCAAAGGATACCAACATGGCTGACATGCAAACTGCGACCCAAGCGGCGACCCAGGCATCGGGCAAGATCGTTCAGTGCATCGGCGCGGTGGTGGACGTGGAATTCCCACGCAGCGCCCTGCCCAAGATCTACGACGCGCTCAAGCTCGAAGGCAGCGACCTCACGCTCGAAGTGCAGCAGCAGCTGGGCGACGGCGTGGTGCGCACGATCGCGCTGGGATCCAGCGACGGCCTGCGCCGCGGGTTGATGGTAAAGAACACCGGCAAGCCCATCATGGTGCCGGTCGGCCGCGCCACCTTGGGCCGCATCATGGACGTGCTGGGCTCGCCCATCGACGAGCGCGGCCCGGTG
>JANNDW010000042.1:0-8796 GCA_031378125.1 Methylibium sp.
AGCGTGTTGACCAGCATCGGGAAGAAGGTCATCAGCACCACCACCGCGGCCTTGGAATGCCAGTCGAAGCCGAACCACATCACCATGATCGGCGCGATGCCCACCAGCGGCACGCTGCTGGCCAGCGCCGCCAGCGGCAACAGGCCGCGCTGCAGGAACGGGCTGCGGTCGATCAGCACCCCGACCGCGAAGCCCAGCGCGCAGCCCAGCACCAGGCCAATCAGCACCGAGTGCAGCACGGTCTGCACGAAGTCGCCGGCCAGCACGCCGAAGCCGGCCCACAGCGATTGGCCGATCTGGCTGGGCGCGGGCAACAGCACACGCGGGATGTCGAAACCCTGCGTCAGCAACTCCCAGAACAGCAGCACCCAGGCGCCGAACAGCAGCGGCGCGCCGAATTTGCCGAGCACGCTGTGCGCATCAAAGGCGGCGAGCCAGCGCACGCTGAACGCCGCCAGCAACAGCAGCAGCACCAGCGCGGCAACCAGCCACACGGTGCTCACCGCCGGCCCCCCGGCGTGAGCCAGCGCTCGGCCAGCGCCACGCAAGCGGTCAGCAACAAGCCCAACAACGAGGCCATCACCAGCGCCGACCAGATTTGCACCGTGTTGCCGTAGTAAGACCCAGTGAGCAGCCGCGCACCGAGGCCGGCCTGCGCGCCCGTGGGCAGCTCACCGACGATGGCACCCACCAACCCCGCCGCGATGCCGACGCGCAAGGCAGGGAACAAAAACGGCAGCGAGGCCGGCACCCGCAGCGTCCAGAACGCCTGGGATCGTGATGCCGCATAGGTGTGCAGCAACTCCAGCTCCGGCACCCCCGGCGAGCGCAGGCCCTTGACCAGCGCCACCGTGACCGGAAAGAAACACAGGTAGGCCGAGATGATGGATTTGGGGAACAACCCCGTCAGGCCGATGCTGCCCAGGATGACGATGATGATCGGCGCAATCGCCAGCACCGGCACGGTTTGCGAGGCGATGACCCACGGGAACAGGCTGCGGTCGAGGCTGCGCGAATGCACGATCGCCACCGCCAGCACGGCTCCCAGCAGCGAGCCCATCACAAAGCCGAGCAAGGTGGCCGAGCTGGTGACGTAAGCGTGGAACAGCAGGTTGCGCGGCGAAGCCAGCGGCCAGTCGACGATTGATGTCCACAGGTCGGCCGCGATCTGGTGCGGCGCCGGCAGCACCGGCCGGTCCATGGCCCAGGTCAGCCGCATCAGGTCGGCCGCGCCCCAGCTCGGCTGGTGGGACAGCACGCGCTCGATGACCTGCGGTGCGTTGAGCCACACCGCCGCGCCGTACCAGATCACCAGCAGCAGCGCCAGCACCGTGAGCACCGGGCCGAAGCGCTGCCATGACGCCGCGGCGAACGAGGCGCTTCCCGCCGCGCGCTCTGCGGTCAATGTGTCAGCGGCCATGGCCACCGTGCAATGCCATCCGAACCCGGTGCGCGATGGCGATGAACTCGGGCGTTTCTCGAATGTCGAGCGTGCGGTCCGCCGGCAGCGTCGATTCGATCACCTCGTTGATGCGCCCGGGCCGCGGCGACATCACGACGATGCGAGTGGACAGGAAGACCGCTTCGGGGATCGAGTGCGTCACGAAGACCACGGTGCGGCGCGCGCTGCCGTTCTTCTGGCCATCCTCACCGCGCCACAACTTCAGCAACTGCTCGCCGAGCCGGTCGCGCGTGATCTCGTCGAGCGCGCCGAACGGCTCGTCCATCATCAGCAGCTGCGGCTCGAAACCCAGCGCGCGCGCGATCGACACCCGCTGCTGCATGCCGCCCGACAGTTGCCACGGGTACTTGCCTTCAAAGCCGGCCAGGCCGACACGGCCGAGCTGTTCCATCGCAATGGCGCGGCTCTTGTCGGCCGCTGCGCCGTGGATCTGCAGCGGCAGGCGCACGTTGTCCAGCACCGTGCGCCAAGGGAACAGCGCCGGTGCCTGGAACACATAACCGTAGGCCCGCGACAGCCGCGCGTCGTGCGAACTCATGCCGTTGACAAGCACGCGGCCGCTGGTGGCCTGCTCCAGGTCGGCGATCACCCGCAGCAGCGTGGTCTTGCCGCAGCCCGACGGGCCGATCAGCGAGATGAACTCGCCCTGCCGGATGTCCAGGCTCACCGCGTCCAGCGCGATGACCGGTTGTTCCTTGGCGGGGTAGACGACGGAGACGGCTTCGACCTGGACTGTGGACCTTGTGGTGGGATCGAGACTCATGCGCTGCCTGTGTTTCGGCGCAGTTTAGCGGCCCGGGTGAGGCGGCCGCGCGGCGTGCGGCGGCCGGGCGGCCTGTGCCGCTGGATCAGCATCACCTGGCCCTGTGTCGCCGCGGACATGAAAGATGAAGTGCCCTGTATGCGGCACTGGGCGTGCGTCAAACTGCCGAGCCGCGGGACGCTGGAGTCAGATCAGGCCGCCACGAAGCCGTCAGTCGTGGGCGCCGGAGCTGGCCATGACCTGTCGTTCGAGTCCGCCGGTTGAGGGTCAGCAACAGACTTGCGGGTTGGGTGGCGCTTGTCCAGTCTCACGATGCCTCTTTGACTTGCGAGTTCGCTGCAGCGCCTCGCGATCAGGCGCCGAGGCGATGCCAGCGCAGCGGCTTCGCAGAGTGGTCGCGCTCGATCACGCCCTTGGCCTCGAGGTCCAGCTGAACGCACTTGGTCCACCACCCGGCCTTCGCGCCGCCAGGGAACTCATCCTCTGGCAAGTGAGCAAGAACCTGCTCCCACATCTGGGCCTGCGTCAGCCCCGGCTTCCTGCGCGGCAGCACCTTCAACAATGCGCGCCGCATCGCTTCGTACTTGATGCCGTCCACTTGCACGACGTGGTGGGGCGAGAGGATATTTTGCACGGTGACGCGCGGCCGTGCGGGCTTGCTCGGACTGGCCATGAAGAATTCCTTCACCATCAGCAGCGATATTCATCGACCGTGCGATCAGCTCAATCGAGATCGCAGTTCGACCGTGATGCTGTCGCCTTCTGACTTCTTGATCTTGTCGCGAAGCTCCTCCTTGACTGGCAGCTTGTGGCGGCCGTCGCCCAGCGCCATGAACGAGCTGCGGAAGGCAACGCCGTCGATCAGGCCCTCGACCTTCACCCGTCCACGGGTGCCAAAGAACTCGGCCGATGGCGGCCAAACAACGTAGACCCAACCGCCGGCAGCAGTGCTGCGCTCGAGTGTTGCCGTGAAAGAAACGGCGAGAGGATCGGCTGCCTTCGTTGTGGTGCGCGTGCTCATGAGTTCCCTTTCTTGACGGCTGTGCATGGCGCGTCAGCGGACGGCGTGTGCCTGCAACTCGCGCACCGGTCGTACCTCGACGCTTCCGTAGCGCGCGGGCGGTATGCCGGCGGCGAGTTGGATCGCTTCGTTCAAGTCTTTCGCGTCGATCAGGTAGAAACCCGCCAGCATCTCCCGCGTCTCGGCAAAGGGGCCATCGAACAAGGTCACCTCGCCGCCGCGAACGCGCACTGTGGTGGCGGTGTGCGTGGGGTGCAGCGGTTCGGCGGCCAACAAGTGGCGACCTTCGGCGAGTTGCTGGACGTAGTCGGCGCATTCGGGGTCGCTGCAGGCCGCCCAGCGTTCGGCGTCCAGGTACACCAGGCACAGGTACTTCATGGCGTCGCGGCCTGTTGAGTCAGCGGGTGGGTGTGCATGTCCTTCTCCTGGTGCGAAGGAACTAGTTGAACGCGATCGGTTCGCCGTTGACGGCCCAGTTCACGCCGAAGCGGTCGGTCAGCATGCCGAAGGTCTTGGCCCAGAACGCTGGCGCCAGCGGCATCGTCACCTGACCGCCCTGCGACAGCGCGTGGAAAGCGCTGTGGGCCTTGTCGATCGTGTCGTACTGGAGCGCGAGCATCACGCCCTTCAGGCCGTCGTACGGCATGCCGGGCGGGGCGTCGCCGGCAAACAGCATCGCGCCGCCGGGCAGCGCCAGGCAGGCGTGCATGATGCCGTCGCCACTGGGGGCGGCGCCGTCAGCGCAGCCTTCACCGGTCTTTGCGGGAGCTGGCATCTCGGCGTAGCTCATCATGGTTTCGATCTTCGCGCCGAGTGCTTTTTCATAGAAGGCAAAGGCCTCGCGGGTGTTGCCGCCGAAGCTGAGGTAGGGAGTGAGGGTGGTGGTCATGTTCGGGCTCCTGTTGCCAAAGTGGATGGATTCCTTGTGCCGGCATCACTTAGTCGAACGGCTTCGACGCCTTTCGACAGTGGACGCGAAAGAATCTTCATCCTCCCACCTCGGCCAGCCGGCGCAATAGGAAGCGGCGCTCGGGCTCCTGCCGCGCCAAGGCCGCAGCGGCTCGGTAATGCGCCTGGGCTTCTAGCAGCCGGCCGGCGCGGCGGCAGAGGTCGGCAGCAGCCGCGGGAGCGGCGTGGTAGCCCGCCAAAGCCGGCAAGAGCGGTTCGATCAGCGTCAAGCCCGCTTCGGGGCCGTCGCGCATCGCCACCGCCACTGCGCGGTTCAGGGCAATCACCGGGCTGGGCTCGATGCGCAGTAGAGCGTCGTACAGACCGACGATCTGCGGCCAGTCGGTCGCGTCGGCACTGGGCGCTTCGCCATGCAGGGCGGCAATCGCGGCCTGCAGCGAGTAGGTGCTGAAGTCGCGCCGCGACAGTGCTTGCTCGGCCAGCGCGCAGCCCTCGTTGATTGCGTCGCGATTCCACAGCGCGCGGTCCTGTTCTTCCAGCGGCACCAACTCGCCGGCGGCGTCGGCGCGCGCGGCGCGGCGTGCGTCGTGCAGCAGCAAGAGCGCCAACAAGCCGATCGCCTCGGGCTCGTCGGGCAACAGATTGCGCAGCAGCCGCGCAAGGCGGATCGCTTCATCCGCGAGCCCCGCGGCCTGTGCCGAGTGGCCTTCGTTGAAGACCAGGTACACCACGCGCAGCACGCTCGCCAGCCGCGCCGGCCTGTCGGCCGCACCTGGCACTTCATAGGGGATGCGGGCAGCAGCGATCTTCGTCTTGGCGCGCACGATGCGCTGAGCCAGCGTGGGCGTGGCGATCAGAAGGGCGCTGGCGATGGCCTCGGTGGTGAGGCCGCAGACTTCGCGCAGTGTGAGCGCGATGCGCGCATCTTCGGCCAGGCTGGGGTGGCAGCAGGTGAAGACCAGGCGCAGGCGGTCGTCTTCGATCGCCTCGCGGTCGTCCCAGCGCTGCTCCCATCCGGGTGCATCGTCGGCCACCGTCTCGATTTGTTCGGTTGCCTCTTCCGACGACACGAAGCGCCTGTCGCGGCGGATGCGGTCGATGGCATTGAAGCGGCCGGCGGAAACGAGCCACGCCACCGGGTTGTCGGGCACGCCCTGGCGGGGCCATTGCTCCGAGGCGGCGATGAAGGCGTCGTGCAGCGCATCTTCCGCCGCATCGAAGCTGCCCAGCAGCCGCACCAGGGTCGAAAACACACGCCTGCTGTCCCGCCGGTATAGCGTGGCCACGATGTCGTCCATGGCCTCAGACTAAACCACTCGCGGCACCCTGCCCACACCTGTTGCAGACGGAGCCGACCCGGCGTTGGCTCTTGAGCCCGATGCGCGCTGATGATCGGTGGCGGGGTCGCGCGCAGCCGGGTGGGTGTCGCCTACGCAAGACGGTGGGTGACCGCCTTGGAAAATTGGCTCCTTCGAACGGTCGTCGAGCTATGACGGTTGTCCTTGTAACGGCTCATTGGCGCGGCCATCGTCTGGCAGCTTGGATGACCGGAAGCGGCCGGGTCCGGCCGCCTGGCGGCTCACCCGGAAGCGGTCACTCGATACGCCGCAAGCCGAACGGCCGTTCCCCCCGGGGAGGAGCCGCCCAGCACGACCCAAAGCAGCCTTACGCGGCCATCGCCAACGGGTTCAGGAACGTCAGCCGCGCCGGGCCGCTTCGATCGCCGCGATGTCAATCTTTCCCATCTGCATCATCGCCTCGAAAGCGCGCTTGGCCGCGGCGCGGTCAGGATCGGCGATCGCGGCAGTGAGGGCGCGTGGCGTGATCTGCCACGACAGGCCCCACTTGTCCTTGCACCAGCCGCAGGCGCTCATCCGACCGCCGTTGCCCACGATCGCGTTCCACAAGCGGTCGGTTTCGGCCTGGTCGTCGGTCGCCACCTGGAACGAAAAAGCCTCGTGGTGCTTGAAGGCCGGGCCGCCGTTCAGGCCCAGACAAGGGATGCCGATGACGGTGAACTCGACCGTCAAGACATCGCCCTGCTTACCCGCGGGATAGTCGCCGGGCGCGCGATAGACCGTTCCCACCGCGCTGTCCGGGAAGGTCTGGGCATAGAACTTGGCGGCGTCCAGGGCGGTGCCGTCGTACCAGAGGCAGATCGTGTTCTTGGGGATCACATTCGTTCTCCAACTGATGACCGGTACGTTCATCCTACCCGCAGGCCGCGCCCGGGCCGGCGAGCCCTGCCATCGTCCGCTGATAGCCGGGACCGCCAATTCCCAGCCGTGCCAGGAAGTTCCCCCGAGTCGAGGGCGCGGCCAGCCATGACATCCCTGTGCGTGGGGCGCGGCCGGGGCGGCGAAGCGAGCCACGCCGCCCGGCCGGCTTTGTTGCATTCGACGACCGGGCGGCCCGCAGTGCAATTCGACCAGATCTCCGTCTGTCCGGAAATTTCCAAGGCGTCGTCCACCTCAATACCGAGATAGCGCACGGTCGACTCGAGTTTGGAGTGGCCAAGCAGCAACTGCACGGCACGCAGATTCTTGGTGCGCCGGTAGATCAACGCCGCCTTGGTTCGCCGCATCGAGTGGGTGCCGTAGTCGGCGGGATCGAGGCCGAGCTCCTCAACCCAGCCCTCAAGGATCCGAGCGGCTTGTCGAACGTCCGGCGGTCGATAGAGCGAACTGGCGTTACGGACCCTGCGACATGCCCGGCCACAATTTGCCGTTCGTCGCGCGAAGAGGAGGCTGTCGTCCAGATTCGCACTGTCGCGATGGCTTGCACGCCTGGTACCTTCGATGACACCGCGTGTCTGGACTTCTAGCCCTTCACGCGACGGTGCCGGCTATGTCGCCGCGCAACCTCGACACCATGAACCCGGATGCTTGCGTTATGTGCTGACGGACTAGCATTTCGGCCCGCTCCGCATCCTGGCAGCAAATTGCGTCGAGGATCTGGGCATGCTGGTCCCAGATATCGCGAGGCTTTTCGTCGCGCAGAAGCACCTCGCCCATCACTCTCTGCGTGTAAGTAAGGTGTGTCGCGAGCGCCGGCCCCACCAACGGATTGCCCGACAGCGTGTAGAGGAACTCATGGAACTTAATGTCCGCGACGATCATCTTCGAGACTGAGCCGCCGGCCACGGCCTTGCGACCGGCCTCGAGCAAGGCCGGGCCCAGTTTGGCCGCGCGTTCGGCATTGAATAGCGCCGCGCGGCGGCAGGCCAGGCCCTCGATCACCGCGCGCATGTCGTACATGTGGCCGACATGCTCCGGGTCCAGCGACGCAACGATCAGACCGCGGCCCGGCGCGTCCTGCAGCACGCCCTGGTTGCGCAGCAGCATCAGCGCCTGCTGGACCGGCTGGCGCGACACGCCCAGAACCTGCGCGATCTGCTCCTGGATGATGCGCTCGCCCGGTGCCAGGTGACCGGAGGTGATTTCGTCGAGCACCGCGTCGCGGACTTGCTCCACGAGGTTGGGCTGGGTCGTCAGGGCCTTCATGTTTCGGTGGTGGGCGCAGGTCGGTTGAGGGTTCAAGTATCCATCTTCGCGCATCCGGGCATGTCGCAGCGCCAAACCGCTGCGTAGCCATCAATTCGCAGCCTGCGCGGTCATCCTGTCGCGCAACACGCGGTGCAGGATCTTGCCGGTGGCGGTGCGCGGCATGTCGGGGTCGGCCACGAAGACGATGGCCTGCGGCCGCTTGTAGCCCGCCATACGGCTGCGGCACCAATCCAGCATCTCCGCCGTCGTGGCCTGCTGCCCGGCGTGGAGCACGATCACGGCCTGCACGGCCTCGCCCCACTTATCGTGCGGCACGCCGATGGCGGCCACGTCCTTGATCTTCGGGTGCGCGCCGAGGATGCTTTCGATTTCTGACGGATAGATGTTCTCGCCGCCGCTGATGATCATGTTGCTCTTGCGGTCTACCAGGGTGATGTAGCCGTCTTCGTCGCGGCGCGCCATGTCGCCCACCGAGCACCAGCCGTCGCGAAAGCATTCGGCCGTCTTCTCCGCGTTCTTCCAGTAGCCGTCGAAGACGTAGGGCGTGCGCGAGTGGAGCTCGCCGACCTCGCCGTCCGGCACTTCGCGGCCATCGGCGTCCAGCATGCGGATGGCACCCGAGCCGGCCCATTCGCGGCCCACCGAGCCCAGCCTGTCGATCTGCTCCTCGGGCCGCAGCAGCGTGACCCAGCCCGCTTCGGTGGAGCCGTAGAGCTCGTAGAGCCGGCCGTTGCGGAAATGTTCGAGGACCGCGAGCTTGGTCTCCTTGCGCGCCGGTGCGGAAGAGATCATCAGCTTCTCCACCGCGCCCACGTCGTACTTCGCCTTGGTGGCTTCGGGCAGCCCCAGCATCATGATGTAGTGGGTAGGCACCAGCGAGGTAAACGTGACCCGCTCACGGCTCAAGGTTTGCAGCAACGCCTCGGGATCAAAGCTCTTGTGGTCATCTACCACCACGGTCGCTCCCAGATACATGAAGGTCAAACCAAAATAGAGCGAGTTGGCGTGGCACATCGGCATCACCAGCAGGGCGGTGTCGTCGCGCGTAAAACCCATCTCCAGCGCCGTGGCCAGTGCGATCAAGGTGCTGCCCGCGTGGCTGCGAACCGCGCCTTTGGGTCGGCCTGTCGTGCCG
>JANNDW010000044.1:0-2543 GCA_031378125.1 Methylibium sp.
AGCCCCGTGCTGGCCGGCGAGCAGACGGTGGACGAGATCATCCTCAACCCGCTGAGCTGGTACGCCGACAACGGCATCACCCTGCACACCGGATGCAAGGTGGTGGACGTGCTGCGCGGCCGGCGCATCGTGCGCGCTGCCGCCGCCGACGGCAGCGAGATGGAAGTCGACTACGACCGCCTGCTGTTGGCCACTGGTTCGCACCCGTTCATCCTGCCGGTGCCGGGCAAGGAGCTCGAGGGTGTGATTGCCTACCGCGACATCGCCGATACCCACACCATGATCGAGGCGGCCGCGAAGTACCGGCACGCGGTCGTCATCGGCGGCGGCCTGCTCGGGCTGGAGGCGGCCAACGGCCTGATGCTGCGCGGCATGCAGGTGACGGTGGTGCACATCATGCCGTGGCTGATGGAGCGCCAGCTCGACGACGTGGCCGCGCGCATGCTGCAGAAGTCGCTCGAAGACCGCGGCTTGAAGTTCCTGATCGGCGCGCAGACGCAGGCGCTGATCGGTGGCAAGGACGGACGCGAGGATGACAAGGCCACGCCGCGGGGGCGTGTCCGGGCCGTGCAGTTCAAGGACGGCACCGAGATCCCCGCCGACCTGGTGGTGATGGCCGCAGGCATCCGCCCCAACACCGAACTGGCCGAGAAGATCGGCCTGCACTGCGCACGCGGCATCGTCGTCAACGATACCTTGCAGACGGTCACCGACCCGCGCATCTATTCGGTCGGCGAATGCGCCGCCCACCGTGGCATTGCCTACGGCCTGGTGGCGCCGCTGTTCGAGCAGGGCAAGGTGTGCGCCACGCACCTGGCGCAGTTCGGCATCGGCCGCTACACCGGCTCGCAAACGTCGACCAAGCTCAAGGTCACCGGCATCGACCTGTTCTCGGCCGGCAACTTCATGGGCAAGGCCTCGGGCCGCGCGGAAGACAGCGATTGCGAAGAGATCGTCATGAGCGACCCGTACGGCGGCGTCTACAAAAAGCTCGTCATCAAGGACGACAAGCTGGTCGGCGCCTGCATGTATGGCGACACGGTGGACGGCAGCTGGTACTTCAAGTTGCTGCGCGAGGGCCGAAAGATCGGCGACATCCGCGACAAGCTGATGTTCGGCCAGTTGACGTCAGAGCGCCACATCGGCGACACCGGCCATGAAGGCCACAGCAAGGCCGCCGCGATGGCCGACAGCGATGAAGTCTGCGGCTGCAACGGCGTCAACAAGGGCACGATCTGCAAGGCGATCAAGGAGAAGGGCCTGTTCACCTTGGAAGAAGTGCGCAAGTGCACCAAGGCCAGCGCGAGTTGCGGCTCGTGCACCGGGTTGGTGGAACAGCTGCTGATGTTCACCGCCGGCGGCGACTACTCGGCCGCGCCCACCAAGAAGGCCATGTGCGGCTGCACCGAGCACAGCCACCAGGAGGTGCGCGATGCCATCCGGGCCGAGAAGTACCTCAGCATCGATGCCGTCTACCGCAGGATGGGCTGGCGCACGCCGAACGGTTGTTCGAGCTGCCGCCCTGCCGTCAACTACTACCTCATCAGCACCTGGCCGAAGGAGGCCAAGGACGATCCGCAATCGCGCTTCATCAACGAACGCAGCCACGCCAACATCCAGAAGGACGGCACGTATTCGGTGATCCCGCGCATGTGGGGCGGCGAGACCACGGCGTCGGAGTTGCGCCGCATTGCCGATGCGGTGGACAAGTACAAGATCCCCACCGTCAAGGTGACCGGCGGCCAGCGCATCGACCTGCTGGGTGTGAAGAAGGAAGACCTGCCCGCGGTGTGGAAAGACATCGGCATGCCCAGCGGCCACGCGTATGCGAAAGCGCTGCGCACCGTGAAGACCTGCGTGGGCAGCGAGTGGTGCCGCTTTGGCACGCAAGACAGTACGCAGATGGGCAAGGACCTGGAGCGTGCGATGTGGCGCATGTACGCGCCACACAAGGTGAAGTTCGCGGTCAGCGGCTGCCCGCGCAATTGCGCCGAGGCCGGCATCAAGGACGTGGGCATCATCGGCGTCGACTCGGGCTGGGAGATGTACGTGGCCGGCAACGGCGGCATCAAGACCGAGGTGGCGCACTTTTTTGTCAAGCTGAAGACGCCGGCCGAGGTGCTGGAGTACACCGGCGCGTTCTGCCAGCTTTATCGTGAAGAAGGCTGGTACCTGGAGCGCACGGTGCACTATGTGTCACGTGTGGGGCTGGACCATGTGAAGAAGAGAATCCTCGAGGATGCTGAAGGGCGCAAGGCATTGTGGGAACGTTTGCAGTTTTCGCTCGACGGCGAGCCGGATCCGTGGTTTGAGTTCGACAAGGCAGCGGTCGATGAGCGGCAGTTCACGAAGTTGACGGTTTGATATGAAATTCACGTGTATGCGGTTGCGCGGGGATCGGGACGGTGGGGCTTGCTGCGGAGCGAAGTAAAGGAGGAGGGCCGGTCTCTTTCGGCCCGGGGGACATGAGCGGAGCGGCATGCCCCAGCGGCCCGATCCCCGCGCAACCGCATACACGTGAATTTCATATCAAACCGTCAACG
>JANNDW010000056.1:0-10778 GCA_031378125.1 Methylibium sp.
CGCTCGGCCGCACAACGGCTGATCGAGCGCGGCGCTGTGCGCTGGCGCGCGGCAGGCGGCTGGGCTTTGCCGCGCAAGGCAGGCGAAGACCTGCCGGAAGACTGCGACATCGAGGTCACCGACGATGCCGAATTGCGCTACGCGTCGCGCGGCGGTCTCAAACTGGAAGGGGCGCTCGAGCGCTGCAAGATCGACGCCATCGGCAAGGTCTGCCTCGACGTCGGCCAGGGCACCGGCGGTTTCACCGACGCGCTGTTGCAGCGTGGCGCGGCACGCGTGGTCGGCATTGAGGTCGGGCACAGCCAGTTGCATCCCAAGCTGCGGTCCGACGCGCGTGTTCAGTGCTTCGAAGGCCACAACGCCCGCGACCTGAGCGGCTCGGCCTTCGCGGCCGAACATGGCGAACACGGCTTCGAGCTGATCGTGGGCGACGTGTCCTTCATCTCGCTGACGCACGTGCTGCCGACACTGGTGCGCCAGCTCGCGCCGGGCGGCCAATGCCTGCTGCTCGCGAAGCCGCAGTTCGAGTTGCAGCCTCAGCACATCGGCAAGGGCGGCATCGTGAAGGACGCGGCGTCGCACGCGATCGTGGAAACACGCATCTGGCAGGCGTGCAAAGCCTTGGGGCTAAAGGTGCACGCCTACTTCGAGAGCAAGGTCACCGGTGGCGACGGCAATCGCGAATTTTTTGTCTGGGCCTCACACCCCGGGGAGGCGTTATGAACACCAGAAAGACGGTCCCGATCAGCTTTGAGTTCTTCCCGCCCAACACTCCGGTCGGCGATGAAAAGCTCAAGGACGTGGTGCGGCAACTCGGCGCGTTGAAGCCCGAGTTCTTCAGCGTGACCTATGGCGCCGGCGGCTCGACGCGCGAAAAAACGCTCAGCACCGTGCGCGCCATCGCGCAAGCCGGCTTCGAGGCGGCGCCGCATCTGTCGTGCGTGGGTTCCACCCGCGCGGGCTTGAGCGAAACGCTGGCCACCTACCGGGCCCAGAACATCCACCGCCTGGTGGCGCTGCGCGGTGATTTGCCCAGCGGCACGGTCACCGCCGGCGAGTTTCGTTACGCCGCCGAACTGGTGCGCTTCGTCCGCGAGACGCAGGGTGCGGACTGGCACATCGACGTGGCGGCCTACCCCGAATACCACCCCCAGAACCGCTACGCCGCGCGCGACTTGCGCCACTATGTGGACAAGGTCAATGCGGGTGCCAGCGCGGCGATCACGCAGTTTTTTTTCAACCCCGACGCGTACTTTCACTTCGTCGACGAAACCCGCAAGCTCGGCGCCACGGCCGCGGTGGTGCCCGGCATCATGCCGTTCCACAACTACGCCCGCATCGCCCAGTTCGCCGCGCGCGACGGCATCGAGATCCCGCGCTGGATCGCGCTGAAGATGGAAGGTTTTCTGGATGACACCGCCTCGATCCGCGCCTTCGGCATCGACGTGGTGACCCAGCTGTGCGAGCGCCTCATCGAACGCGGCGCGCCGGGGATCCACTTCTACACGATGAACCAGGCGGGCGTGACGCTGGAGATCTGCAAGCGCCTTGAGCAGGGCTGACTCACCCCGCTCACCCCCGCTCCCACATCACGCCGTCTTCGGTCAGCATCGCGTCCAGCGGCCAGTCTTTCGGCCCGGCCCGCAGCAGCGGCAAAAAGCCGTGCGTGTAGCTCACGCCCACGGTCACCGGCCGGGGGTCGATGGCGGACAGCGTGCGCTCGAAGAAGCCGCCGCCGTAGCCCAGCCGCACGCCGCCGGGGCCGAAGCCCAGGCAGGGCACGATGAGCATCTCGGGCGCGAACTCTTCGGTGCCTTTGGGCTTGGGGATGTCATAGGCGTCCAGCTCGGTCTCGCAACCGGGGTACCACACGTGAAAGCGCAGCGAGCCCGACTCCCGGTGCGCCACCGGCAGGCCGATGCGGCGGATGACGCCCTCGGGCGCCCCCTCGGTCCATCGGTACAGGGCCGGAAGCGGGTCGAACTCGCCCTTGATGGGCCAGTAGGCGCCGATGGACACCTCGCGGCGGCCCACCAGCCATACGCGCAGCACCTGTTGCAGCGCCACGGCGCGCTCCAGCCGGTCCGGCAGCGCCTGGCGGGCGGCGACCAGCTTCTTGCGCAGCGCAGCGTGGTCGGCAGCGTGGTCTTTGGGCTCCATGCGGGCTCCGGGGTTGAACAGTCGGCGCCCATTGTGCAAGACTGCCGCATGGCCAGCACCCGGGACGAGTTCACAAGCCACTGCGTCGACCTGCTGGCGCCGCTGGGCAGCACGCGTGCCAAGCGCATGTTCGGCGGCGTCGGGCTGTACGTCGACGACGTGTTCATCGCGCTGATCGCGTCCGAGCGTCTGTACCTGAAGGTCGACGCAACGACCCGCCCGCAGTTCGAAGCCGCCGGCTGCGAGCCGTTTGTCTACGATGCTGCCAACAAGGCGATTGCGATGAGCTACTTCAGCGCGCCCGAAGACGCCATGGAATCGCCACCGCTGATGCAGAACTGGGCCCGCTTGGCGCTGGACGCCGCCTTGCGCGCCAGAGCGGCCAAACCACCTTCAGCACCGCGCAAAGCCGCCGCGGCGGCTCCCGCCAAGGTGGCCAGGCCGCGCAAGCCTGTCGCCAAAGCCCTGGCCAGGAAGGCGGGCGGGCGCACCGGCTGAGCCTGCCGGCGCCACCGTACCGTGGCCGATTCGCCCCAGGGCTCAAGCACCAGCCCGGCGTCCGCCCCGAAGCGGACGCTGCAGCCGGCTTCCAGCACGTGGTCGCCCAGATCGTCCTTGCGGGTCACCCAGACCCGGCCGTCGATCACGGTGAGCTCGCCCGGCCAGGGGCTGACCGTCAAGGCCTGACCACCCACCACGGTGGCTTGGCCGCTGCCTCGACCCTGCGATGGGACCTTCAATGTTTGCGAAACCATCATCAATCTCCAGAGGTTGATGCGACAATGATCGGCCATTCTTCCTTGTAAATCCAATGAAACCGGCGACGGCTTTTAATGCGAATTTGATATGAATACACCACGCCACCGCAGCTTGTCGCTCGGCAACCTGCGGGCCTTCGAAGCCGTCGCCCGGCGGCTGAACTTCAGCGAGGTGGCCGACGAGTTGCATGTCACGCAGTCGGCCATCAGTCGCCAGATCAAGACGCTGGAGGACGAACTGGGCGCGTCGCTGTTTGTGCGCGGCACACGCCATGTGCAAATCACACCAGACGGCCAGACGCTGCTGCGTGTGGTGCAACCGTGGCTGAGCCAGCTCGATGCGGGTGTGCGCCAGATCCGCACCAAACGCGGCCGCCAGCGTGTCAGCGTCACCACCTTCGCGTCGTTTGCATCGCTGTGGCTGCTGCCGCGCATGGAGGCCTTCCAAAAAGCACACCCCGACATCGACCTGCGCGTCTCGGCGCAAGACCGCGTGGAAGACCTGGACGACCCTGAGCTGGACATGGCGCTGCGCTACTGCAGCCCGGCGCAGGCGCCCGAAGGCGCGCTGCGCCTGTTCGGTGAAATCCTGACGCCGGTGGTCAGCCGGCAGCTGATGGACCAGATTCGGCGCGGCGCGGCGCCCGCGCTGTCCAGGCCCGCGGACCTGGCCGAACACACGCTGGCCGAAGAAGACGACAACAAGGACAGCACCGTCTACCTGACCTGGCGCCACTGGCTGGCAGAACAAAACGAACCTGCGCTGGAGCCACGCCGCTGGCTGTACCTGAACTTCACCTACCAGCAGGTGCAGGCGGCGTTGGCCGGCCAGGGCGTGGCGCTGGCCCGTGTGGCACTGGTGTTCGAGGCGCTGGAGCGTGGTGAGCTTGTCGAGCCGTTCGGCATGACGGGCCGAATCTCCAGCCCCTACGCGTACTGGCTGGTCGTCGCGCCGGCCTGCGGCGCGCGTCCCGAAGTAAAGCAGTTCTGCGCCTGGGTCCAGCAGCAGGCCGCGCTGACGCGTGCGGCGATCGGCGAGGCGGACAGCGCAGCCGCTGCCGCTTAGTTGGGCGCTTCCACCACGCCGTGCTCGGTGAGCACCAGGCTCAGCGGCTGGTCGTGCGGCTCGGGGCCAAATTCATTGGCTTGCATTTCGCTGCTGGCCCAGGCGATGCCCACCGTGGTGACCTGCGGGTGAGCGGCCATCCAGCGGTCGAAATAGCCCCCGCCGTAGCCGAGGCGATAGCCGGCCAAGGTAAAACCCACGCAGGGCACCAGCACTACATCGGGCGTCACCTCGCCGCCGTCGGACGCAGGAATGCGCGCTTCGTCCAGCAACGCGGGCGGCTTGCCGTCCCAGGCGCGGTAGTGCATTTGAGGGGGTTGCTTGCGCACAAAGGGCAGCGCCAACGGCAACATGGCACAGGCGCTGTCCGTCGCCAATGCAACCGGTGCGTTAAATTCGGATCGAACCGGCCAGTAAACCCCCAGGCACCGCGGCTCCAGTGTCGTGATCAAGGCTTGCAAATGGCGCGTCAACGAAGCTCGCGCTTGAAGCCCCTCGGGACGGCCGCTGAACTCGGCCCGTTCGGCCAACAAACGGCGGCGCAACAGCCGTCGAGGTGAATCGAGCGAGGGGTAGGGTGCGGAAGTCAAATGAGAACCCCATGACGAGCCATAACAAGTGCAAATCGAAACCAGTATATGAGCGCGTTGCCAGGGCTGCGGTGCTGGCGGCGCTGGGTGCGAGCCTGCTCGCCGCCGTGCCGGCAGCCCAAGCCCAGGGCGGTGACAACGCCATCGTCGAAGCGCGCGACGCACTGCGCAAGAAGGACAAGAGCCGCCTGGCCGCCGCCCGCGCCGTGGCCCTGGCCGAGCGCCACCCGCTGGCGATGTGGGCCGACTACTTCGAGCTGAACAACCGCCTGGTTGACGCTCAGCCGGAGGAGGTGACGGCGTTTTTCGCGCGCTGGAGCGGCACCTACGTTGAGGACCGGCTGCGCAACGACTGGCTGCTTGAGTTGGGCAAACGCCGCGATTGGGCTAACTTCGCCATCGAGCAGCCACGCTTTCGCATGAACGACGACCGCGAGGTCAGCTGTTACGCGCTGCTGCTGGACCAGCAAGGCGGCAAGGATGTTCACGATGCGGCCCTGGCCGCCTGGCTCGCGCAGCGCGACGCGGACGACGGCTGCGCCCTGATGGCGGCCAGCCTTTTCGACGCCAAGCTGTTCAACGCCGCCGACGCGTGGCGCAAGGCACGCGCCGCGGTCGAGGCGAACCGGCCCCGCGCGGTGCGCCAGGCCGTGATGCTGGTGAGCCTGCTGGCCGCGGGCAGCGCGGCGGACTTGATGGAGAACCCGGCGCGCTATCTGGCGGGCCTGGCGGGTCGGCCCGCGGTGTCCGGCAAGACCGATGCGGGCAGAGTGGAAGCTGAACTGGCCGCGTTGGCGCTGACCCGCCTGGCCGCCACCGATACCGAGTTCGCGCTGGCCCAACTGAACGAACGTTGGGACCGCGCGCTGCCCGCCGACCTGGCGGCGTGGACCTGGGCAGCGGTTGCGAGACAGTCTGCGATCCGCCTGCTGCCGGACGCATCCGACCATTTCCAGCGCGCGGCGATGCGCGCCGCCAAGGAGCGTGCTCCGCTCGATCTGCCGGACGAAACGCTGGCGTGGAAGGTGCGCGCCGCGCTGCGCGCCGACAACGGCCGTGCGCGCTGGCAGCAGGTGGTGCAAAGCGTCAACGCGATGAGCCTGAGCGAGCAGCGCGAGCCGGCCTGGGTGTACTGGAAAGCGCGCGGGCTGCAGGCGCTGGCCCAGGACTCGCAAGACGCCGAGTCGCTGCGCGCGCTGGCGCAGGAGCTGATGAGCGGCATCGCCGACCAGTTTCACTTTTACGGCAAGCTGGCGGCCGACAACCTGGGGCGGGCCATTCAGCTGCCGGCGCGCCCCTCGCCACCAACCCCCGAGGAGCGCGACAGCGCGGCCAACCACCCCGGCCTGGCCCGCGCCCTGCAGCTGATCGCACTGGGCCTGCGCGGCGAAGGTGTGCGCGAATGGAATTTTTCGCTGCGCGGCATGGCCGATCGCGAACTGCTGGCCGCCGCCCAACTGGCCTGCGATCGCGAGGTGTGGGACCGTTGCATCAACACCAGCGACCGCACCCGAACCGAGATCGACATGGCGCAGCGCTTTCCCACCCCGTTCCGCAAAGAGGTGCAAGCGGCCGCGCGCGAGATCGGGCTGGACCCGGCCTACGTGTATGGCCTGATCCGGCAGGAATCGCGCTTCGTCCTGAACGCCCGCTCCACGGTGGGCGCCGCGGGGCTGATGCAACTGATGCCCGCCACCGCGCGCTGGACGGCCAAGAAAATCGGCCTGGACTACAGCGCCGACCTGATCAACGACCGCGACACCAACCTCAAGCTCGGCACCCACTACCTGAAGCTGGTGCTGGACGATTTTTCGGGCTCGCCGGCGATGGCCGCCGCAGCCTACAACGCCGGCCCGGGGCGGCCGCGCAAGTGGCGCGAGGGCCCGCTGCTGGAGCCCGCGGTGTGGGCCGAGAACATTCCGTTCACCGAGACCCGCGACTACGTCAAGAAAGTGCTCAGCAACTCCGCCTACTACGCGGCGCTGCTGAACGGGCAGACGCCGTCGCTGAAGGCCCGCCTGGGCCCGCCCATCGGTCCACGCGACGGCAACGCGCCGCCGCCGGCCAAAGACCTTCCCTGAGCCGCCGCCAGGGCGAGCGCTGGGTAGGCTCAGCGCTGTCCGGGTTGAAACCGCCCTTGGCTCAAGCGCGTCAGAATCCTTCAGAATTCGCGCTGGCCCGCAGCCTGCCGGCCGGTCGTTTGCAAGCCGCAGCTCGCTGCGCAACGAAGGTTCAAATGTTCAACATTCTTGTTCTCGGCGGTACGGGCTTCGTGGGGCGCAGCGTTTGTGCCAAGCTGGTCGAGCGCTCCGGCGGCGCCAGCGGCAGCATCGTGGTGCCGAGCCGCCGGCCGGCGCGCGCCAAACACATTCAATCGCTGCCCACGGTCCAGCTCGTCGATGCCGATGTGAATGACGAAGCCCAGCTGGCGCAATGGGTGGCGGGACGCGACGCGGTCATCAACCTGGTGGCCATCCTGCATGGCAGCCAGGCCGCCTTCCAGCGCGCCCATGTCGATCTGCCGGCCAAGCTGGCGCGGGTGTGTCTCGGCGCGAATGTGAAACGCGTCGTGCACGTGAGTGCGCTGGGGGTGTCGGACCGAGCGCCGAGCAACTACCTGCGCACCAAGGCCGCCGGGGAATTGATGTTGAAGTCGGCCCGGCTGGACCTCAGCATCCTGCGGCCTTCGGTTATTTTTGGTGAGCACGACCGTTTCCTGAACCTGTTCGCCACGCTGCAGGCGGTGTTCCCGGTCGTGCCGCTGGGCGGCGCGCAGGCCCGGTTTCAGCCGGTCTGGGTGGAAGACGTGGCCGCGGCGGTTGTGCGCTGCCTGGCCGACCCCCACACCATCGGCCAGACCTACGAATGCACCGGCCCGCGCGTCTACACACTGAAGGAATTGGTCGAGCTGGCGGGGCGCCTGTCGGGCCATCCGCGGCCGGTCATTGCGCTTGCGGATGCGCTGGCCCGGATGCAAGCGGCGGCCATGGAGTGGCTGCCCGGCGAGCCGTTGATGTCCCGGGACAACATCGACTCGATGCGGGTTGCGAATGTCGCCACCACGCAATGGCCCGGCCTGGGCGCCTTGGGCCTCACGCCCGCGGCGCTGGAGAGCATTGCGCCGCTGTACCTGAGCCCCGGTCAGGGGCTGGCCAGGCTGAACCCGTGGCGAGCCAAGGCGGGCCGGCGCTGAGCGCATGCGGCGCGACCCGGCCCAACAGGAAAACAGAGGAAGCCTCATGCAGCTCTACATCGGCAACAAGAACTATTCCTCGTGGTCCATGCGGTCTTGGGTGTTGATGAAGCAGGCCGGCATTCCCTTCGACGAGGTTCTGGTGCGCTTCGACGCCTTCACGCCGGAGTCGAACTTCAAAACCGAATTGGCGCGCCTGACGCCCACCGGCCGTGTGCCCGTGCTGGTGGACAAGGGTTTCGCCGTGTGGGACACGCTGGCGATTGCGGAAACCCTGGCCGAGCGGTTTCCCAAAGCCAAGCTGTGGCCCACCGACAAAGCAGCCCGCGCACGCGCGCGCAGCGTCTGCGCGGAGATGCATTCGGGCTTCGGCGCGCTGCGCAGCCACCTGCCCATGAACATCGAGGCGTCGCTGCCCAAAGTGGGTGAACGCGTCTGGCGCGAACAGGCTTTGGTGCGCGTCGACCTGGCGCGCATCGTGCAAATGTGGACCGAGTTGCTGGCAGCCCACGGCGGGCCGATGCTGTTCGGCGCCTTCAGCATTGCCGACGCCTACTTCGCGCCGGTGGTGATGCGGCTCTCGGGTTACGGGGTGCCCGTGCCGGACCCGATTGCGGACTACATGGCCCGTGTGCAGGCGCTGCCGGGTGTTCAAGCCTGGGTGGAGGGTGCATTGGCCGAACAGGATTTCCTGGCCTTCGAGGAGCCTTACCGCAGCGCGCCTGCATGAAGACGTACCTGGTCGGCGGGGCGGTTCGAGACTTGTTGCTCGGCCTCCCGGTCACGGACCGGGACTGGACCGTGGTGGGGGGCTCACCCGATGAGCTTCTTGCCGCCGGCTACCGAATGGTCGGCCGCGATTTCCCCGTCTTCATCCACCCTCAGACCGGCGAGGAATACGCTCTCGCACGCACCGAGCGCAAGACTGCGCCGGGCTATGCTGGCTTCTCGTTCCATGCCGCGCCGGACGTAACGCTGGAGCAGGACCTGGCCCGGCGCGACCTGACGATCAACGCCATCGCGCAGGACGAGCAGGGCCACATCGTCGACCCGCATGGTGGCCGGCAGGACCTGGCTTGCAAGGTGCTGCGGCACGTGTCGCCGGCCTTTGCCGAAGACCCGGTGCGCATCTTGCGGCTGGCCCGGTTCGCCGCACGATTCGGCGGCTTCCGCGTGGCCGACGAAACCATCGCGCTGTGCCGCACGATGGTCGCCAGCGGCGAGGCCGATGCGCTGGTGCCCGAACGGGTGTGGCAGGAACTGTCGCGCGGCCTGATGGAAGCGAACCCGTCGCGAATGTTCGCCGTGCTGCGCGACTGCGGTGCGCTGGCGCGCCTGCTGCCCGAGGTGGACCGGCTCTGGGGCGTGCCGCAGCGCGCCGACCACCACCCCGAGGTCGACACCGGCGTGCACCTGATGATGGTGCTGCAGATGAGCGCGCGGCTGCAGGCCAACCTGCCGGTGCGCTTTGCCTGCCTGTGCCACGACCTCGGCAAAGGCACCACCCCGCCGGACCAGTGGCCGCGCCACCTGGCGCACGAACAGCGCAGCGTGAGGCTGCTGCGCGCGCTGTGCGAGCGCCTGCGCGTGCCGGTCGATTGCCGCGAACTCGCCGAGGTGGTGGCCAGCGAGCACGGCAACGTGCACCGCAGCGGCGAGTTGAATGCGGCGGCCGCGCTGCGCTTGCTCGAACGCTGCGACGCACTGCGCCGGCCGGAGCGGTTTGCCGATGTGCTGCTGGCGTGTGAATGTGATGCACGCGGGCGGCTGGGGCGCGAGGAGGCGCCGTACCCGCCACGCGGACGGCTGCAGCGCGCCCTCGCCCTGGCACAGATCGACACGACGGCAATCGCTGCGCACGGTGCGGCGCGCGGCCTGGACGGGCCGCAGATCGGCGCGGCCGTTCGTACAGCGCGCGTGCAGGCAATTGCCGAAGGACTGGACGTTGCGGGCTGATGCCGCGTCCGCGCGAGCCGAGGGCGTCGGGTAACCGGCTCCGTTCATGTCCTCCGGGCCGGAAATACCGGCCCCCCTCTACTTCACTGCGCCGGTCACCTGGCGCCCTCGGCTGGCATCGCTCATGGTGCTTGACATGCAAGTCAATACTTGCCTATTATTCGCCGCGTCTTGGACCTTGGCAAACGTCTTCAACGCACGCAGTCGTTTCAATCAACCCGTAAGGAGAAATCATGGTGGACATCCTGCACAGAGTCGGCATCAAGGCGCCCGTGGGCGAGGTCTACAAGGCATTGACCATGCGCGAAGGCATGGCCGGCTGGTGGACGAACAACACGCAAGCGGAAAGCAAGGTCGGCGGAGCGCTGCAGTTCCGCTTCAGCGCCGAGGGCGCCGATATCGGCGGCTTCGAGATGAAAGTGCTCGAGCTTCAGCCCGCCAAGCGGGTGCTGTGGCAAGTGGTCGGTGGGCCCGAAGAATGGGTCGGCACCAGGATCGGCTTTGACCTCAAACAAGCAGGCGAGCATGCCATCGTCCTCTTTAAACACCAGGGTTGGAAGGAGCCGGTGGAGTTCATGCACCATTGCAGCACCAAGTGGGCGATGTATCTGATGAGCTTGAAGTCACTGATGGAAACCGGGAAAGGCGCGCCCAACCCGAACGACACCCACATCAGCGGCGACGGGCCGGACTGAGCGTAATTGGACATCGACAAAGTCTTCAAAGCGCTGTCCGACCCGACCCGCAGGCGCTTGCTCGACCTGCTGCACAGTGACAACGGCCAGACGCTGACGGCGCTGTGTGAGGGTATGGACATGACACGCCAAGCCGTGACGCAGCACCTGCAACTGCTTGAAGATGCCAACCTGGTCGCCATCGTTTGGCAGGGCCGGGAAAAGCTCCACTACCTGAACCCGGTGCCGCTGCACGAGATCTACGCGCGCTGGATTCAAAAGTTCGAGCGCACCCGCCTCGGTGCGTTGCGCGCCCTCAAGAAAAAACTGGAAGGTGATGACAATGAAAAAGCCTGACTACGTGTACGTAACCTACATCGC
>JANNDW010000072.1:0-3178 GCA_031378125.1 Methylibium sp.
CCATGACCGACGAGGCGCGGTCATTGAAGCCGAAACGCTCGACAAGACCCGCCGGTTGATGAGACTGACGCTCTAGACGGCGAGCCAGAGCAAGGTGAACATGCCGAACGCGGGGAGGACGGCGACGGCAACGAAAGACAACACGATGGTTCGCATGGGGCAAGCTCTTGAATGCGATGATGAAGTGCACCGAGTATGGAAACCGCGCTGCCCGGCGAGCAGCGGACTGCGCCGCTACACGACGTAATACCTTTCCTACGTCGGCGGCCGGGGTGCAACAATTCCTCGGATGGCACGCCGTTCGATCCTCGCCCTCGCCGCCGTCGGTGCGCTGGTCGTTGGTTTGTTCGCCTGGTGGACCAGCCGCGCACCCGCCGTGCCCGCGGTGAGCTTGCACATGGCACCGCTGGTGCGCACGCTGCAGTTCTCGGCCCGGGTGGCCACGCAGTCCCGCGTCGACGTCGGCAGCACGCTCACCGGGCGCGTGCTGCTGGTGTTGGCGGCCGAAGGCGCGCAGGTCAAGGCAGGCGACGTGCTGATCCGCCTTGAAAGCGATGAGCTGCGTGCCGCGCTCGCACAAGCGCAGGCGAGTGAGCGCCAGGCCGCCGCGCGCCTGGGCGGGTTGCGCAGCACCGGGCGCAGCAGCGTGCAGGCCGCGGTGGCGCAGGCAGACTCGGTGCTGTTTGCCGCGCAGGCCGAATTACAACGTACGCAGGACCTGGTTGCCAAGGGCTTCGTCAGCGAAGCGCGGCTCGACGAGGCACGCCGCGCCGTGGCCGTCGCGCAAGCACAGCAGGCCAGTGCACGCGCGCAGCGCGCGGCCAATGCCGAACAGGGCACCGACGTGGCACAGGCCCAGGCGCAACTGGCGTTGGCCGCGTCCGCCACCGCGGCCGCACGGGCGCGCCTTGCCCAGGCCGTGGTGAGCGCACCCGCCGACGCCAAGGTGCTGGCACGCGCTGTCGAGCCCGGCCAGATCGTGCAGCCCGGGCGCGCGCTGCTGAGCCTGGCCTTGGCCGGGCCGCTGCAATTGGTGGCGCAGGTGGATGAGCGCTCGCTCGAACAGCTGCGGGTGGGCCAGCCGGCCAGCGTGCTCGCCGATGCATTTCCCGAGCAGCGCTTCGACGCGCGCGTGCAGGCCATCGCGCCCGTGGTCGACGCACAGCGCGGTGCGATCGAGGTCAAACTCTCGCTGCCGCAACAACCCCCGGCCTTCCTGCGTGAAGACATGACGCTGTCGGTGGAGGTGGAAACCGCCCGCCGCGACACTGCGCTCGTGGTGCCCGCGGGCGCGCTGCGCGGTGATGAATCGGCCACCGCCGCCATGGTGTGGGTCGAACGCGGCGGCCGGGTCGAAGCGCGCAAGGTGCGGCTGGGCCTGCGCACGCTCGATGCGGCCGAGGTGCTGGACGGGCTGGCGGTGGGGGACAGCGTGCTGATCGGGAATGCGCCCAAGCCGGGCAGCCGGGTCCGCGCCGCGCTGGCGGACGCGGTGGCTTCGGCGGCCGCGCAATCATCCCAAACCGCGCCCCAAGCCACCCGCCAAACCACCCGCAAAGGCTCGCGTGACGACGCCGGCTCGGCCCTGTCCAACGCCATGGGCCGCTGAACCCTTCCCCATGCTCAGCTGGCTCGGTTTCGAACGCCGCGTGGCCATGCGCTTCCTGCGCGAGGGGCGCATGCAGACCGTGCTCATCATCGTGGGCGTGGCCGCGGGCGTGGCGGTGGTCGCCTACATCTCGGCGCTGATCACGGGCCTGCAGCGCAACACGCTGGACAAGACACTGGGCGCCCAGGCGCACATCACGGTGAGCGCGCGCGACGAAGTGGTGATCCCGGCGCGCGCGCCGGCCGCGGGCGCCACCGCGCTGGTGCAGACGCAGCCGCGCGCGCAGCGGCCACGCTCGATCGCCAACTGGCGCTTGCTCATGCCCGTGCTGGAGGCGCTGCCCGGCGTGGCCGGCGTGTCGCCGATGGTCGCCGGCGCCGGCCTGGCCGTGCGCGGCGAGGCGTCGAAATCGATCGCGCTGGTGGGCGTGGACCTGGACCGCTACGACCGCATCGTGAACCTGCGCTCCAAGGTCGTGGAAGGCGTGCCGCTGCTGGGCCCGGGCGAGGGCATCATCGGCCGCGAGCTTGCCGACGACCTGGGCGTGCGCGTGGGCGATCGGCTGAGCATCGTCACCGGTGGCATCAGCGATTCATTGCGCGTCACCGCGCTGGTGGACCTGGGCGTGCGCGAACTCAACCGCCGCACCGTCATCGTGCCGCTGCGCGCCGCGCAGAGCCTGGTGGGCCTGCCCGGCGGCGCCACCAGCCTGGACCTCACGCTGGTGGACATCTGGTCCGCGCAGAGGCTGGCCACCGAGCTGGCGCAACGCTTCCCGTACAAGGTGGAGAGCTGGCAGGAAGCCAACGCGCAACTGGTGTCGGCGCTGAATGCGCAGTCGATCAGCACCGGTGTGATCCGCGCCGTCGTGATGATCGTGGTGGTGCTGGGCATCGCCAGCGTGCTGGTGGTGTCGGTGGTGCAAAAGCGGCGCGAGATCGGCATCCTGCGCGCCATGGGCGCCACCCAGGGGCAGGTGCTGCGGGTCTTCCTGCTGCAAGGAGCCATCGTCGGCGCGGTGGGTTCGGGGCTCGGCATTTTGCTCGCGGTCGGGCTGATCTGGGCTTTCACGAGCCTGGTGCGCGGCTCCGACGGGCTGCCGCTGTTCGCGATCACGCTCGCTCCCGGGTTGGCGCTTCAGGTGGCGGCCATGGCCACGCTGTGCGGCGTGCTGGCCGCGGTGGCGCCGGCCCGGCGCGCCGCCGCGCTCGACCCGGCGCAGGCCATCCGCATGTGAGGCCCGCCCATGAACCCAGTGACGGCCCCGCTGATCGAGCTGAGCGATATCCGCAAGAGCTACAACCTGGGCCGGCCCAATGAGGCCGAGGTGCTGCACGGCGTGTCGTTGCGCATCGCCCGGGGCGAGTTCGTCGCGCTGATCGGCCCGTCGGGCTCGGGCAAGAGCACCCTGCTCAACATCGTGGGCCTGCTCGAGCGCGCCACCGCCGGCAGCTACCGCATCGAGGGCGGCGAGACCACGGGCCTGGACGACGCCGGCCTCACCTTGCGCCGGCGCGCAGTGCTCGGCTTCGTGTTCCAGTTCCACCACCTGCTGCCAGCCTTCACGGC
>JANNDW010000073.1:0-5519 GCA_031378125.1 Methylibium sp.
GAAGAAGATCCTCGAGGATGCTGAAGGGCGCAAGGCCTTGTGGGAACGTTTGCAGTTTTCGCTCGACGGCGAGCCGGATCCGTGGTTTGAGTTCGACAAGGCAGCGGTCGATGAGCGGCAGTTCACGACGTTGACGGTTTGATATGAAATTCACGTGTATGCGGTTGCGCGGGGATCGGGCCGCTGGGGCATGCCGCTCCGCTCATGCCCGGGGACGGAGCCCCGGGCGCTCGCCAGGCACAAACAGTCCACTGGACTGTTTGTGTCCGGGCTCGCTCCCCCGGGCCGGAAAAGACTCGGCCCTCCTCCTTTACTTCGCTCCGCAGCAAGCCCCACCGTCCCAATCCAATCCACCGTTTTGGCCTTTCGACTTTGACCCAAAGAGCCGGTGCAAGCCGGGGGCGTCGGGTGGGGGACGGAGCGAAGTAAAGGAGGAGGGCCGAGTCTTTTCCGGCCCGGAGGACATGAGCGGAGTTCCCCGCCCGATGGCCACGGCCCGCACAGCCCGTTGCATTGAACGAAGCACCGCGCGGCAACTGACATGGAAGGCGATGTGAAGATGAACTGGAAACTGATCTGCAAACTTGGCGACATCATCCCGCTCGGCTCGCGCCGTGTGCACCGCGCGCAAGGCGGTGACGTGGCGTTGTTCCGCGCCGCCGACGACCATGTGTTTGCGCTGCTGGACCGCTGCCCGCACAAGGGCGGGCCGCTGAGCCAGGGCATCGTGTTCGGCCACAACGTGGCCTGCCCGCTGCATAACTGGACAATCCAGTTGAGCGACGGCTGCGCCAAGGCGCCTGACGCAGGCTGCACCGTCAGCTTCAAACTCAAGCTCGAACATGAGCACGTGTACCTGGATTCCGATGAGCTGAGCACCCTGGCCATCGATACGCCCATCACCATCATGCAGAAGGCGAAGGCGGCGGCGTGATTCCCATCGTCCCTGTCGCCGCGGTCATCCCGGCCGTGCGGGAAACGAAGTCCACCTGCCCCTATTGCGGAGTCGGGTGCGGCGTGATCGTCGAGTCGCAAGGGTCGCAGATCACCGGCGTGCGTGGCGATCCCGACCACCCCGCCAACTTCGGCCGCCTGTGCAGCAAGGGAAGCACCTTGCATTTGACCGCGGCGAGTTCGATCACGCAGCAAACCCGGTTGCTGCAGCCGATGCAGCGCGCCGCGCGCGGTACGGCACCGCAGCCGGTGAGCTGGGACGATGCCCTCGATGACGCGGCCGATCGCTTCGCCGCGATCATCAACCAGCACGGTCCGGACTCGGTCGGCTTCTACCTCTCGGGCCAGTTGCTGACCGAGGACTACTATGTTTTCAACAAGCTCGCCAAGGGCCTGATCGCCACCAACAACGTCGACACCAACTCGCGCCTGTGCATGAGCAGCGCGGTGGCGGGCTACAAGGCGTCGCTGGGGGCCGATGCGCCGCCGAATTGCTACGACGACATCGGGCTGGCGCAAACCATTTTCATCACCGGCTCGAACATGGCCTGGGCGCACCCGGTGCTGTTCCGCCGGCTCGAAGACGCGCGGCGCGCCAACCCTGCCATGAAGCTGATCGTCGCCGACCCGCGCCGAACCGAGACCGCCGACCTGGCCGACCTGCACCTGCAACTCCTGCCCGGCACCGACGTGGCGCTGTACCACGGCCTGCTGCACCTGATGTTGTGGGAAGGGCTGACCGACACTGCTTTTATCGCCGCGCACACCAGCGGCTTCGAAGCACTGCGCGACCGGGTGCGCGAGTTCTCGCCCCAGCACGTGGCGCAGGTCTGCGGGCTGAAGGAAGCAGACATCGTGCAGGCGGCGCGCTGGTTCGCGGGCATGGGCAACGCTGGCGGTGGCGTCGCGCACGCAGCTGGTGCAGCGCGCCGCAGCCCGACCTTGTCGCTGTACTGCCAGGGCCTGAACCAAAGCAGCAGTGGCACCGACAAGAACACCGCGCTGATCAACCTGCACCTGGCCAGCGGGCAGATCGGCCGGCCTGGCGCCGGGCCGTTTTCGCTGACCGGCCAGCCCAACGCGATGGGCGGGCGCGAGGTGGGCGGCCTGGCCAACCTGCTCAGCGCGCACCGCGACCTGGGCAACCCTCGGCACCGCGCCGAAGTGGCGGCGTTGTGGGGGCTGCAAGGTGGCGAGTCGGCGGTGCCCGCGACCCCCGGCAAGAGCGCGGTCGAAATGTTCCAGGCCGCCGCCGACGGCGAGATCCGCGCGTTGTGGATTGCCTGCACCAACCCTGCCCAGTCGATGCCCGACCAGGCGACCGTGCGGCGCGCGCTGCAGCGATGTGAGTTCGTCGTGGTGCAGGAAGCGTTTGCCACTACCGCGACCTGCGCCTATGCCGATCTGCTGCTGCCCGCCACCACTTGGGGCGAAAAGGACGGCACCGTGACCAACAGTGAGCGCCGCATCAGCCGCGTGCGCCCGGCCGTGGCGGCACCGGGCGAGTCACGGCACGACTGGGCGATCGGCATAGCCTTTGCGCGGCGCCTCGAACAACGTCTGCAAGCCACGCACGCGCCGCAGCGTGCCGACAGTTCCAGCCTGTTCGCCTTCGACGACGCCGAGTCCGTGTGGAACGAACACCGCGAAAGCACCCGCGGGCGCGACCTGGACATCACCGGCCTGTGCTACGCCGCGCTGGACACACCGCAGCAGTGGCCCATGCCGCAAGGCGCGACACAAGGTCGCGCACGCCTGTACGAAGACGGCCGCTTCGCCACCGATGACGGCCGCGCCCGCTTCACTGCGCCGGCGTACCGCCCCGTTGCCGAACCGCGTGACGCGCGTTTCCCCATCTCGCTCACCACCGGCCGGCTGCGCGACCAATGGCACGGCATGAGCCGCACCGGCACCTTGGGCCGGCTGTTCGGCCACGCTTCTGAGCCGTGCATCGAGATGCATCCTCAGGAGCTGACCCGCCGAAAATGGGAAGCGGGCGATCTGGTGCGCGTGCGTTCGCGCCGCGGCGAACTGGTGCTGCCGGTCCAGCCCAGCGACCGCGTCGCACCCGCCCAGGCCTTTGTGGCGATGCATTGGGGCGAAGAGTTCGTCAGCGGCCGCAGTGCCAAAGGAGAGTTGATGCTGGGCGTGAATGGGTTGACCACGCCGGCCTTCTGCCCCCAGTCCAAACAACCCGAACTGAAGCACGCGGCGGTGCGCATGGAAGGCGCCGAGCTGCCGTGGAACCTGCTTGCCGCCGCGTGGCTGCCCGCCGCTGAAGTGCATGCCGTGCGCGATCGGCTGCGCGAGTGCTTTGGCGACTTCGACTACGCCGCATGTGTGCCTTTCGGCCGCGAACCCGCCGAGCGCGTCGGGCTGTTGTTTCGCGCTGCCGCCACCGCGCCGGTGAGCGACGCGGTCTTGAGCGGCATCGAACAGGCGCTGGGCCTGCACGGCGCGCCGGTGCTGCGCTACATCGACCCGCAGCGCGGCCAGCGCCGCGCCATGCGATTGGGCAAGGACAAGGGCAAGGGCAAGGGCGCTGGCGGTGATGCCGCCGGCCTGCAAGCCTTCATGCTGGCCGGCGACACCCGTGCGCAGGCCTGGGTGCTGGCGCTGTTGCAAGACGAACAACCGGCAGCGGCCTTCGGCCGCGCGCTGCTTGAAAGCCGCCCGCGCCCGCCGACGGCCGCAGCGCCGCGCGGGCGCCAGGTGTGCAACTGCCTGGACGTGAGTGAGCCCAACATCCTGGCGGCCTTGGGCACGGCCAGCGGGTCGGCCGAGGCACGGCTCGCGCAATTGCAGGCCAAGCTCAAATGCGGCACCGAGTGTGGCTCGTGCCTGCCCGCGCTGCGCACCCTGGTGCGCGACAGCCTGATCACGGCATGATGGGCGAATGAGCATTTCACACTACATCAAGGTCATCGGCCGCGGCAAGGAAGGTGCCCGCGCATTGAGCGCCGAGCAGGCGCAAGACCTGATGACGCAGGTGCTGGAAGGCAGGGTCACCGACCTGGAACTGGGCGCGTTCGCGATCGCGATGCGCATCAAGGGTGAAACACCGTCCGAACTGGCGGGGTTTCTGGCCGCCACGCGCGTGTTTTGCCTGGCGCCGCCCTCAAGCCGCACGCAGGTCTGGCTGCCCAGCTACAACGGCGCGCGCAAGCTGCCCAACCTGACTGCCCTGCTGGCCTTGCTGCTGGCGCGCGAAGGTGTGCCGGTGCTGGTGCATGGGCCGATGGCCGAGCCGGGCCGCGTCGCGACAGCGGAGATTTTCTCTGCGCTGGGTTTGAGCATTGCGCGCGACGTTGCCGATATCACCGCCGCCTGGCAGCGCGCCGAGCCGGTGTTCGTGCCCACCGAAGTGCTGTGCCCGCCGCTGGCGCGGCTGCTGGCCGTGCGGCGTGTGGTGGGCCTGCGCAATTCCGGCCACACGGTGGCCAAGGTGCTGCACCCGCCTGCCGCACTGCCGACGGGGGCGCCGCAAAGCCGGTGCGATGTGTTCCGCGTCGTCAATCACACCCACCCCGAATACGCGCAACTGCTGATCGAGTTTCTGGCACAGACCCGGGCCGATGCGATGTTGTTGCGCGGCACCGAGGGCGAGCCGGTCGCCGATGCGCGCCGCACGCCGCGCATGGAGGTTTTTCGGGCCGGTGAGCGGCGCGACGAATGGGGTGTGGCCACGCGCGAGGGCGTGCTGACGCAACTGCCAGAGCTGCCACGCACTTGCGATGCGGCCAGCACGGCCAGCTACATCGACGCTGTTCTGATGCGGCAGTTGCCGGCTCCCGAGCCGATCGCGTCGCAAGTGGAATGCATCTTGCGAGCGACGCTTCAAGCCCAATACCTTGCCGGCACTGAACCCGATGCCGACCCTGCCACCGCTCCTGTTGCCGCCTCTTGACCCACCGCGCACCATGAATCGATTCCCTGACGACATCAAGCCCCCCGTCGTCACGCTGGTCGGCGCCGGCCCTGGCCACCCGGACCTGTTGACCATCCAGGCCGTCAAGGCCATCCGCCGCGCCACCGTGCTGCTGGTCGACGACCTGGTGAGCGACGGCGTGCTGCGCTACGCACGCCGGAGCGCACGCGTGGTTCACGTGGGCAAGCGCGGCGGTTGCCAAAGCACGCCGCAGGAATTCATCCACCGCCTGATGGTGGCGCAGGCCCGGGCCGGCGAGCGCGTGGTGCGCCTGAAGGGCGGCGACCCGTTCGTGTTCGGCCGCGGCGGTGAGGAATGCGACGCGCTGCGCGAAGCCGGCATCGCCGTCGAGATCGTCAGCGGCCTGACCGCCGGCATCGCCGGTCCGGCCTCCATTGGCCTGCCGGTCACCGACCGGCGGCACTCACGCGGCGTCGCGCTCATCACCGGCCACCAGCAACCCGGCGGCGACGGGCCGGACTGGGCGGCGCTGGCCAGAAGCGGCTTGACGCTGGTGGTCTACATGGGCGTGGCGCGCTGCGCGCACATCGTCGGTGAGCTGGTGGCGGCGGGCTTGTCGCCGGCCACGCCGGCGGCGGTGATTTCGCAGGCCTGCAGCGCCGGCCAGCGCCAGGCG
>JANNDW010000087.1:0-16174 GCA_031378125.1 Methylibium sp.
GCCTGTCTATGGCATGGCGCCCGTCAACCACCTCAGTTAGCGCGGGCGGCGCGCCTGGCACCGCTCATCAGCGCATGAAAATGGCGTAGGGGCCCGATGCGCACAGGTTGGCGTCGCCGGACTCCAGCTGGCGCATGCGGCGCTCCAGGTCGCAGATGTCGGCCGACTCGGCGAGGTATTTCGCGTCGCGGTCTTGAATCGAAGTGGGCGAAAAGTCGAGAAGGCTCATCAGGGAGCTGAGGAACGAAGTCATGAAAGGCGTGGCCTGTTGTAAGCAAGCCGGCAGTCTAGGTGAAAACCCTAGTTACCGACCTCTAAGCAGAAAAATGCGCCTTCCGCGGGAGCCGCCGTCGGGTGGTGGCTGCGCACCACGCGCCGCCGGCTATTCCACCAGCCGCGCCTTGACATTCTTGCCCTTGACCTTGCCGGCGTTGAGTTTGCTCAGCGCACTTTTGGCGATCTCGCGGTCTACCGCCACATAGGTCGAAAACGGGTTGACGTTGATCTTGCCGATCTGCGTGGCCGCGAAGCCGGCGTCCTTGGTGAGCGCACCCAGCACATCGCCGGCGCGAATTTTTTCCTTGCGGCCGCCGACGATTTGCAGCGTCACCATGGGCGGCACCAGCGCTTCGATGCTGGCCGGCAGCAGTTCGCTCAAGGGGTGCCATTCACTCTCGCTGCCTTGCACCTCCTCGATCTTGCCCACGCTGCCCATCTCGTCCAGGCTGGCCAGGCTGAAGGCCCAGCCTTCTTCGTCGACCCGGCCGGTGCGGCCGACGCGGTGCACATGCACCTGCGGGTCGGGCGTGATGTCGACGTTGATCACCGCTTCCAGCTGCGCAATGTCCAGGCCTCGCGCCGCCACGTCTGTTGCCACCAGCACCGAGCAACTTCGGTTGGCAAATTGCACCAGCACCTGGTCGCGCTCGCGCTGCTCCAGCTCGCCGTGCAGCGCCAGCGCGACGAAGCCCTGGGCGCGCAGCACGTCCACCAGGTCGCGGCATTGCTGGCGGGTGTTGCAAAACGCCAGTGTGCTGGCCGGGCGATAGTGGTTCAGCAGCAGCGACACGGCGTGCAGCCGTTCGTTCTCTTTCACCTCGTAAAAGCGCTGCCGGATCTTGCCGGCTTGGTGCCGGTCCAGCAGCTTGACCTCTTTCGGCTCACGCATGAACTGCTGGCTCAGCTTGGCGATGCCGTCCGGATAGGTCGCCGAAAACAGCAGGGTCTGGCGCGTTTTGGGCGCCTGCCGGGCGATTGCCGCAATGTCGTCGAAGAAGCCCATGTCCAGCATGCGATCGGCTTCGTCGAGCACCAGCGTGTTGAGCCCGGCAAGGTCCAGGCTGCCGCGCTGCAGGTGGTCCAGAAGGCGCCCCGGCGTGCCCACCACGACGTGCGCTCCATGCGCCAGGCTGGCCTGCTGCGGGCGCAGCGCCGAGCCGCCGCACAGTGTGATCGTCTTGATGTTTTCTTCGGCCCGCGCCAGGCGGCGGATTTCCTGCGTCACCTGTTCGGCCAGTTCGCGCGTTGGGCACAACACCAGGGCCTGGACTTCCGGTCGACCGGCCGTGTCGTCGCGCCGCAGATTGGCCAGCAACACCAGCGCAAACGCGGCCGTCTTGCCACTGCCGGTTTTGGCCTGCGCAATCACGTCATGGCCGGCCAGGGCCACCGGCAAGCTGGCGGCCTGAATGGGCGTCATGGCCAGGTAGCCGAGCTGCCGCAGGTTGGCCAGGGTCGAAGCGGGCAATGCCAACTGGGCGAAGGAAGAGCCCGTGGCGGGCGAGTGGGAAACGGCTTCGGTCATGTCGGATTATCGGGAGGCGCGATTCGACCGCCGAGAAGGGTGCCACGGACCAGCCCGCCGGTCGGGCGCATCGACAGGGGTTCGCGGAACGGCGCAGGCCGTAAAACCAGCCTGCGCCTTCGCGGCTGCGTTACCGCTGCCGCTACCGCTACCGCTACCGCTTCACACCGCCCTTGAGCGCATCGGTGAGCGTTTTGAACGCTGCCATGTTGTTGTCGGCCAGCAGCCCCGCCTGTTGCGGCCAGGTGTCCGTCCGCGCCAACTTGAAGCGAGGTCCGGCTGCTTCAAGAATGACCGCCAACGCAGCAGCGTCGGCTTCCGCCACGGAGCGGAAAGTCAGGTAGCCGGCGTTGTTCAGCAGCTGCTCGATCTTGGGACCAATGCCTTCGATGACCTTCAGGTCGTCGCGGCGGCCGGCTCCACTGTCACGGCGCTTCGCAGGCGCCGCCGGCCGGGCCGCCACCGGCGCTGCCGCTGGCGCCATGACCGTCACCACCTTCTCGACTTCGACGATCCTTTCGATCACCTTCGGCGGCGCGTTGCGCAGCGCCTCGATGCGGCGCAGCAACTCCTGGATCTCGGCGTCCCTGGCCACCACCTGCTGTTGCGCCGACTCACCGCGGCGGCGCCAATCGG
Source organism: Methylibium sp. (assembly GCA_031378125.1). Taxonomy (GTDB): domain Bacteria; phylum Pseudomonadota; class Gammaproteobacteria; order Burkholderiales; family Burkholderiaceae_C; genus LGRD01. The sequence continues at coordinate 2,441 of JANNDW010000087.1, forward strand.
CGCGTTCGGTGTCGAGAGAAGCGATTCGCTCGCGGAACTCGGCGGCCACCCGCGCTGCCCTGTCGTCCTTTTGCTTCTGCGCGGCTTCGTGGTTGATGCTCGCCACGCGCAACTGTTCTTGCAACGGCTGCAGCTCGGTCACGAGGCTGCGCAGGCGGCCCAGCTCGGCATCGGCCTGGCCGAACTTGGCCTGCCAGGGTTCCAGCTCGCCGACACGGGCGCGCAGCTTGCCCAGCTCGGCATTCGCGCCTTCGAACTTGGCTTGCCAGGGTTCGGCTGCGGCAACACGCGCACGAAGCCGGCCGAGTTCGGCCTCGGCTTCGCTGAACTTCAGCTTCCAGGGTTCGAGTTCGCTGATGCGAGGGCGCAGTTGGCCAAGCTCCGTCTCCCACTGCCTGGATTTTGCTTGCCAAGGTTCCAGTTCGGCAATGCGCACCCGCAGCCGGCCCAGTTCGCTGTCGGCCTGCGTGAACTTGGCCTGCAACGGCGCCAGCTCGGCCAGCCGAGTGCGCAGCGTGCCAAGTTCTGTGTTGGCGCTGCTGAACTTGGCCTGCAACGGTTCCAGCTCGCCGATACGGGCGCGCAGCTTGGCGAGGTCGGTATTCGCACTTTCGAACTTGCTTTTCCAAGGCTCCAGTTCGGTGATGCGTGCACGCACGCGGACCAGCTCAGCTTCGGCCTGGGAGGCCTTTGCCTGCAGCGGCTCCAGCTCGGCCACGCGGGCGCGCAGCTTGGCCAGTTCATCGTCGCGCTGCTTCAACGCTTGCGCGGCGCTGGACTTTTCTGCGTTCAGGCCGTTCAGCGCGGTGTCGCGTTCGGCCATGCCGCGCTTGGCGGCCGCCAGTTCGGCCTCGGCCGCGGCAAGCTTGGCCGTCAGCGGCTCGAGCGCATGCAGCCGCTGCTCCAGCGCGGCCATGTCTTTGTCTTTGGCGCGCACCGCGGCCAGGCTCGATTCCAGCTTGGGAGCCAGCTCGCGCGCCTGTGATTCAAACACCGCCAGTCCGGCCACCTTGGCCAGCAGCGCCGCGATTTCCGAGCCCTTGCTCTTTTCAAGTTCAATGCGCGAGTTGTCCAGCAGCGACAGCTTGCTGCCATGGTCGCCCAGCAGTTTTGAGCGCTCCGCGTCCCAGCCCCTGCGCGCGTTGACCAGCTCGGCCCCCGCCGCGGTCGCGGCATGGGCGCTCGCCGTCCGGGCAGCTTCGGCCTGCGCCTTGGCGTCACTCAACTCGGCCTCCAGCGAGCGCAGGCGCGCATTTTGGGCGGACATGGCCTGTTCGCGCTCTTCGATCGTTTTCAACGCGCCGAGGCGGGCAAGATCAAAACCTGCGGCTTTCGACTCAATGCCTGAGAGCTTGCCGCCCAGCGTTTGCATTTCGGTGTCTTTGGCGCTGAGCAGACCCTCGATCTCGGTGAACCGGCTGCGCTGGTTACCGAGTTCGGTCTCCAGCGTGCGCACCTGCCCGTTGCGAAGCTCGACATCCGAGCGCAGCCGGGCCGCGTCGTTGCGCAGCGAGGCGAGGCGCAGCGCGCCTTCCTCGTCGGCCTCGGAAGTCCAGGCGCGGCGCAGGAAGTAGCCGCACAACAAGCTCCACAAACCTGCCAGCAGCAGGCAAAACCACGATGCACCAAACAGGGAAGCCATCACTTGTTCTCCTCGGCGCTGAACGCAATGCGGCGGTTGCGCGCGCGGCCTTCGACGATGTTGTTATCAGCCACGGGTTGGGTTGAACCGTAGCCCTTGGCGGTGATTCGATCGGCCGCGACGCCTTGGCCCGAGAGCACGCGCTTCACAGCCGAGGCGCGGGCCTGGCTGAGGGCCCGGTTGCCCGCTTCGTTGCCCGACGAGTCGGTGTGTCCCTGGACCTCGAACTTGAGCGCCGGGTTGTCCTTCAACACCGGGCTGATCTCGGCCAGCGTGGCACGCCCGACCCCGGTCAGCGTGGCACTGCCCGAACGGAACTCGATGATCTTGGTCTTCAGCACCGCATCGATCTTCATGCCGGCCGCCACCACAGCGGCGGAGGGCTTCGGTGCGGGCTCCGGCGCAGCTGCCGCGGGAACGGCCGGAGCGGCAATAGTGACCGCCGGCGCGGTGGCCACGGGTGCAACGGCAGAGGCAACGGCAGGCACAGCGACCGGTGTGCCCGATCCGTGGCCGCAAAACCAGGCAATGACGGCCAATCCCAGCAGCCACATCAGAAGGATCAATAGTTTTTTCATCAAATCGACTTTCAAAGTCAAAGGTCTGTCTCCGCCAGCATTGTTGGCGGCGCTGACTCAGCAGTCACCCTGGGGATGGCTCGGCTGCCCCAATCGCCACGGAAGCGCCCGCAAGCGTTGCGCAAAGGGGCCGAGTTCGTGAAGTTTGTCGCATTCTGAAACCCCTGCATGGCCACGCCGGCCCCGACCGGCTGGGTGCTCGCAGCCGCTGCGAACGCGCCGCAGGAACCGCAGGGTGCCGATCACCGGCCAGTGCGGGAGCCGGCTACGATGCCGCAGCCCGCCGCCCCGAGCGCAGTCCACCCACAAATCCGGAGCCTGACCATGGCCGCAGCCAACCTGCTCACGCTGATTGACGACATTGCCAGCGTGCTCGACGACGTGGCCCTCCTGACCAAGGTGGCCGCGAAGAAAACCGCCGGCGTGCTGGGAGATGACCTGGCACTGAATGCGCAGCAAGTGGCGGGTGTGAGCGCCGACCGTGAGTTGCCGGTCGTGTGGGCGGTGGCCAAGGGCTCGATGATCAACAAGGCCATCTTGGTCCCGGCCGCGCTGGCCATCAGCGCTTTTGCGCCCTGGGCGGTGACCCCGCTGTTGATGCTGGGCGGCGCGTTCCTTTGTTACGAGGGCTTCGAGAAGCTGGCGCACAAGCTGATGCACGGCAAGAACGAAGGCGCGGCCCATCACGCCGAACTGGTGAACGCGCTGGCCAACCCGGCGGTGGATCTGGTGGCGTTCGAGAAGGACAAGATCAAGGGCGCCGTGCGCACCGATTTCATCCTGTCGGCCGAGATCATCGCCATCACGCTGGGCACGGTGGCCGCGTCGCCGTTCATCACGCAGGTGACCGTGCTCACCGGCATCGCGATCCTCATGACGGCGGGGGTTTACGGCTTTGTGGCGGGCATCGTCAAACTCGACGACGGCGGGCTTTACTTGAGCCGCAGGGCCGGTGCCGGCGGCTGGCCGCGCTTTCAGCGCGGCGTCGGCGCGGGCATTCTGAAAGCGGCGCCCGGCCTGATGAAGGGGCTGTCGATCGCCGGCACCGCCGCCATGTTCCTGGTGGGCGGCGGCATCCTCACCCACGGGCTGCCCGCGCTGCAACACTGGACCCAGCAGCTGGCCCAACGCCTTGGCGGTCTGCCGGGAGCCGGTGGCTTTTTGAAGGCCGTCGCGCCGACCCTGCTGGATGGCGTGGCAGGGGTGCTGGCGGGCGCGCTGGTGTTGCTGGCGGTGACGCTGATTCAGCGCACATGGCGCTCGGTCAGGGCAACGGCATAGCGCACACGCACAGCGTTGGCAGCAAGCAGGGCCTCAACCGGAGCCGCAACCGAAGCGGCAACCGAAGCGGCAACTACACCGTTTCGACCTCCATCGCCTCGGCGCTGAGGCGAAGTGTCTCGATCAGAACGCTGCTGCTTTGGGCGTCGAGCACCGACCACTTCAGCGCCACCGGAAAGGTGTTGCGCAGGTGCCAGACCATCGTCGGCTGGTGTTTGGCGTCCAGCAGCTTCACCACCATGTCACGCCGCTCGACGCCGCCGACGCCGGCCGTGGTCACCCAGCGGAAGAACTCGTTGTCCGGTGGCATGACGCCACGCTCCAGCAGACAGTCGCCAAGCCTGAGCAGGCCGGGCAACTGGCGCACAACGTCGCTGCGGTCCGCGCCTTCGCGATAGAGAATCACATCGCGTTCCATGCGCGGCAACTGCACGCGCGCGAAGCCGATGCGCGTGAAGCCGGCCTCGACCTGGAACTGGAACGACGGGTGGGGAAGGTTGGCGGCCATGGGCACTCCTTGGATGCGGGGTGGTTTGGGTCAAAGGGTTTCGCGCCACTGTGTCCAGGCGCCGAGGTCGTGGTCAATGGTTCTGCGGGCTCGCTTGCCGTCGTCCCCGCGCCATTCGAGCCGGGCCTGGAACTGCATCGGCTGGCGGCGTTGTTCAAAGCCGGCCAGCGTGTCGAACAGCAGCCGAACGCGGCGCCCCGCGGGCAGGAATTCGAGCTGCGTGAACAGCGGGTTGTGGTTGACTCGCAGGCCCGCGAGGTCGCGGATCACGCGGCTGAAGCGCACCCGCACCGCGTGCGCATGGCCGCCGCGGCACTCGAGCACAAAATGCAGCGCACCGCGCTCGATCTCGATGTCGAGAATCACGTCGGCCGCGATGATGGCGCTGGGGTGGGGCGGGGTGGAAGGCATGCCAATCATTCTGCGCTGTGCGGGCTCCCTACACTACCCCCGAACTGCGCCCGCGCTATCCCCGCACTGCGCCGGCACTACGCCCGCACTACGCCCGCACGACGCCCGCACGACGCCCGCGCCATTTCTGACCGTCGCTCTCTTCGCCTTGACCCTTCTTACGCCATGACGCTTTTGCTCGCCCCGATGGAAGGGCTTCTCGATTTCACGCTGCGCGACATCCTGACGCGCGTTGGCGGCATCGACCGCTGTGTGTCCGAGTTCATTCGCGTCTCCGGCACCTTGCTGCCCGACCGCGCGTTCATCCGCGTCGTGCCCGAGCTGAACCACGGCGGGCGCACCCGTGCCGGCGTGCCGGTGCGCGCCCAGCTGATGGGCTCGGACGCGGTCTGCCTGGCCGAGAACGCCGCCAAGCTCGCCGCGCTGGGCCCCGCCGGCATTGACCTGAACTTCGGTTGCCCGGCCAAGGTGGTGAACCGCCACGGCGGTGGCGCGGCGCTGCTCGACGACCCGGAGCTGGTCGCCCACATCGTGGCCGCGGTGCGCCGCGCGGTGCCGAGGCCCATGCCGGTGTCGGCCAAGATGCGCCTGGGCAACCTGTGCGACACACGGGCCGTGGAGTGCGCGCAGGCGATTGCCGGCAGCGGTGCCGACGAGCTGGTGGTGCATGCCCGCACCAAGGCCCACGGCTACCGGCCGCCGGCGTACTGGGAGCGCATCCACGACATCCGCGCAAGCGTGGCCATCCCCGTGATAGCCAATGGCGAAATTTGGAGCGTGGCGGATGCGATGCGCTGCCGCGCCTTGTCCGGCTGCGACGCCTTGATGCTCGGGCGCGGCCAGGTCTGCGACCCCGGCCTGGCCCTGGCGATCGCCCGGCCCGGCCATGCGCCGTTGAGCTGGCAGGCGCTGTTGCCGCTGATGGCCGAGTTCTGGCAATTGATCAGGACGCACATCGAACCGCGTGCACGCGCCGGGCGGCTTAAGCAATGGCTCAACTACCTGCGGCGGCGCTATCCGCAGGCCGAGGCGGCGTATTCGGCGGTGCGCACGGTCAATGACCCGGCGTTGGTGAGTGAGCGGCTGTTTGGCATGGCCGACGTGCTGGCCGGGCCGTCGCGCCTGGTCGTGTCGACACCGACTCGCTGAACGCAACACCGTTCGGGCCGGGCTTGCCGAAGCGGCGCGCGAGTTCAACCCGTTCGGGCTGAGCTTGTGGAAGCCCTGCGCGGTGGAAGGCCCGCAACCGTCAGCCCCCGAAACGGTGCGTTTCAAACAGATGCCGAACCACCCGATGCGCCGCGCCGCAACAGGCAATCGGTGCTTCACCGCAAACGCCCGAAAGTGCCTCAAGGGCGCGGTGCCAGCAGCCCCATGTCAAGCCGCTCCGGCGCATCGGCAATCCGCTCCAGCCTCGGGTAGCGCAAGCCGCCGCGGTAGTCGATGCGCACGGTGCGATAGCTGTCGCCTTCCTTGACCAGCAGGTCCAGCGGCGCCGAGCCTGTTTTGTTGGCGGTGACCGCGGTGGACAGCCGCTCTGCCTTGTACGCCACGCCGTTCACCGCCACCAGCTGGGCGGCCTTGCTCAGGCCGGCGCGAAACGCCGGGCTGTCCCACAGCACCGCGTCCAGCTGGCCGTCGCGCTTGAGGTACAGCCCCAGCGAGTAGGCAAAGTCGTCGCCGCGCCATTCGGCGTCGTCGTTCTTCTCGAATTCGCTGGGCGCCTCGGCCCAGGCCAGCTTCCAGCCCGAGCGCGCCAGCCCATCGAGCGGGGCGCCGGGGCTGTGGTTGTCCAGCCGCTCGCGCAAGAAGCCGCGCCAGTCGAACGGCAGCACCTGGTTGAGCGCGCCCAGCACGTCCTCGAAGGTGTAGGTGAGCGGCTGCACGCGTCCGTCTTGCACGCCGAAGAAGGCTTGCGCAAAGTCGTCCATCGACTTGGCGCCCTGGCTGCGTTCGCGGATCAGCATGTCGGCGTCCAGCCAGATCAGCGTGGCTTCGTCGTAGTAGTCGACACCGCGTTGCCAGTTGCCCCAGTCCTTGTTTCGGCCGCGTGCGCCGATCGTGCCTTCGTTGGTGGTGTCTTGCAGGTTGCGCCAGGTGCGGCCGGCGCGGTACTCGAAAGTGGCGGCCACCTGCGCGAGCCCGTCGCGCGCTTGCTCGGCCGTCACCAGGCCGGAGCGCGCTGCCAGCACCCGGCCCCAGAACTGCGTCTGGCCTTCGTAAACCCAGAGCAGGCTGTTGCGCATCGGAACGTTGAAGTTGGGCGTCCACAGATCGGCGGGCCGGCGGAATTTGCCGTTCCAGGAATGCACATATTCATGCGGCAGCAGTTCGCGCTCGCCAACCCTTTTGGCCCAGTCTTTGAAGTAGCTCGTGCGCACGCCGTTCTCGCTGCTTTCGTGATGCTCCAGCCCGATGCCGCCGAGCTTGTCGCTTACGCCCAACAAGAAGTCGTACTGCTTGAAATGGCGCGAGCCGAACAGGCGGTCTGCTTGCTGCACCAGGTTGCGGTGCGCCTGCAATTGCACCTCGCCGGGTTGCAGCAGTGCGGCGTCATCGGCCAGCAAATTGAGCGCGACCGGGTTTGGGGTGCCGGGCGGGTCGAGCTCGATGCGGCGCGCATGAGCGCCGGCGAACAGCGGCGAGTCGACCAGGGTTTCCAGGCTGACCGGCTGAAATTCGATTTGCGCACCGCCTTCGCGTGCCACGCGCAGGGCGCTCGCCTGACTCCAGCCCGGCGGCAGGCTCACACTGGCCTGCACCTGGATGGCACTGGCGTGGTGGCCCGCCGGGTACAGCAGCACGCTGTTCCATTGCAGGTTGAGCATCTCGCGTGTCATCACCACGCGGCCGCTGTTCTTGTCCAGCGCGGACAAATACTGGAACTGCAACTCCAGCTCGGTGATGCCCGGCGCGACCTCTACATGAAACGCGTGAGGGTCCACCGTGTCGCGCACCCAGGGCAGCGGTTTTGCCGCCGCAAGAACTTTGAGCCCGGCGAGCCGCTCCACCTGGCCGTAGGGGCCGTGGGTGCCGGGCAGGAAGCGGGGAAACAACAGGCTCAGCCGCCCCGGGCGCACCGGCAGTTGTTGCTTCACATGGAACACGCGGTGGTCCAGGTCGGTGGCGTCGACCTGCAGCCGGATCAAGCCGGTGTAGGGCACGTCGCGCGGCGCAGGAATGTTTTGCTGCGCCCCCGCTGGCGTACTTGCGCACAGGGCCACCGCCAGCGGTATCAACTGCAAGGCCTTGTGGGCCAGAGCGTGAAACATCGGGTTCTCCGAAGTCAGTTCTTGACGAGGCCCGCACGATACCTCAGCGGCGTCTCCAGCCGCGTGCGTTGGGGGCCAACCGGTGACGCGCGCTGCGTTACGCTGTGGCCTCTGGAATCAACCCCTCGCCTGCGGAGAGCGCCTTTGAAAACCTACAACATCGAGCTGCAGCGCCTGAAAGCCATGAGCCATGGCAACGGGCTGATCGAGGCCCAGGTCGACGCGTCGGTGCTGCCCGCGGCGGCCCCGCCCGATGGCAAGTCGCCCACCACCTGGCTGCGCATGACCGAGGAGACCGCCCGCGTGCTGCAAGCCTTGCTGAAGACCCAGCTCGCCGAGCTGGACAAGCGCAAGGCGCGCAGCCAGCGCTAGTGCTGGTGCGGATGCTGGTGCTGATGGGAGCCGGGTCTGCCGCCGCCTCGCGTCAGAAACAATTGCCCTCTGCGGCGCCCATGCGGCAGCTCCAGCGGAACAGCTCGGCGCCCTGTTTGGTGGAGCGCCTGAACAAGGCCGTCGGTTCCTTGGCGATGGCGTCGGGCAAGGGCACGCTCGGCAGCGCGCCGGTGGAGTTGCTGAAGAAGTTGATGAAGCAGGTCATTTGCGGCTGGCACAACAGGGCTACCTGCTGGGCATAGGCATCGCGATCGCGGGCTTGTGCCAGCGGCACGATGACGAACTGCATCAACCCCTGCCGGCCCGCAAGCTCCCAGGCGGCAGGCGGCTTCTGGGCCTGCGTCTGGATCTGCGCCTGTGCATGCCCAACCGCGGCGCACCAGAGTGCCCCGTACAAGCCAAGCGTGGCCGCCAATCCTCGGTCGGTGGGTGACTGTGTGGTCATGCGCATGGTGATGTCTTGCGGATACAAACCGCGGGTGCGATTGTTCGCGGAGTTCTCGAACGCCGCAATCCGCACATGCCGGTCTGTCGCATGCCGGTCGTGTGGAGACGGGGAAGAAGCACTACAGTGGCAGCTGTGTTGACGCGGCAGCGCCAGCACACCTTGAAATTGTCAGCGTGTCGCCCAGCCATGTTTGAAAAATCGCTTGCCGTCCTGGTTGCCACCGTCTGTCTGGTGCTGCTGGTTCGCCTGTTCATGCCAGAGCGCCACCGCTGGCGACTCGACGCCACGGCACGGCGCGGCTGGCAAGCCGGGCGGGCCTGGGCGCTGCGGGTGTGGCGCTGGCGCTCGTCGCGCAGAGCGGCGGCCCGCATGGCCGAAGAGGCCATCCACCGCGCCCGCGGCGGCGTAGAGCGCGATGGGAATGTCTACCGGCCCAAATCGTTTCGCGAGCCGCGCGATTCTCGCGAGCCCCGCAAGCCGCATTGAGCCGGCGACGGCGGCCTGATTACCTGCGATCCGCGTCGCGCCGATCGCGATGCGCACCGTACGACGGTGCGTTGTAGCCCGGTTGAGCATCGATCCCCACGACATAGTGACGGTGGAAGGGCCGCGGCAGGATGATGCAGGCGCTTAACAACTGGCTGGCCAGCAGCACAGCGAGCAGGCCCAGGCTGCGGTGGTTCATGGTGCGCTTCATCATTGATCTCCTCGGTGCCGCGGTGCGGGCCCGTGCCCCGAAAACGCGGCGGGTGTGCCGGATGTTGACTGGCGAATATTTCCAGCGGGTAAAGCATTGTGGCAGCAGCGCCAGCCGCTGCGGGTCAACGAGGCATTCATCGTTTGCGTTACGAAAGGGTGATTACCGAAGGAGGTCGCCGCGGTGGGTTCCATCTATTCAGTTGCGCAGTACGAAATTCGCTACGAGTCGTTGTTCCATTCCGGCCGTGCGTTGACGTTTCCCTGCGACGCACAAGGCCATGTGCCGATGGACGAGCTCAGCGAGCAGGCGCGTGAAAACTATCTGTACGCGCGCGCCGTTGTCGGGCGCGAGTTTGCCTCGCCGGTCATTCTGCGCACCGAGTTGCACTGACATCGGGCCGCATCGCGCCGAGCCGCCACCTCAGCGTGGCGCCGGTGGCGCTTTCGGATCCGCGGGTGATGTGTCTGCGCTCAAGAACAGGGCCGGGTCCACCATCGCCCGGTTCAAGCTCACCGACCAGTGCAGGTGCGGCCCGGTGACCCGGCCGGTGGCACCCACGGTACCCAACGCGTCGCCGCTGGCGAGCCGGTCTCCTACCTTCACCTGCACATCGCTCAAGTGGCAGTACAGGGTGAGCAAGCCCGCGCCATGGTCCAGCCACACCGTCTTGCCGTTGAAGAAATAGTCGCCGGTGTCGATCACCCGGCCGGCGAGCGGCGCCAACACAGGCGTGCCCACCGGTGCGGCGATGTCCATGCCGCTGTGCGGGTTGCGCGCTTGGCCGTTGAACACGCGGCGCAGGCCGAACGAGCTGGAGCGCGGCCCGTCCACCGGCGGGTGCAAGCCCAGGCTCAGCGGCGGCGTGGCGCTGTAGGTGGCGATGACCTGCGCCTGGTGGGCGCGTTCGCGCTCGTAGCGCGCGAGGTCGGCCTTGGACAGATCCACCTTGCCGGGTGGCACGGTCAAGCGCTGCTCTGCGTACTGGGTGGGTTCGATCGAGAAGCTCTTGCGTTGCGGCTCCGCTTGGCCACCCGACCGCACCAGCAGCACGCCGGTGCCGGGAACCGCACTGAGCCCAATGCCCACCACGGCAGTCCAGCGGTTCGGGTCGCCCATCACCAGCACGGGCACGTTGTTGGCGAGGCTGGCTTTGGGGCGTTCGGCTGACGGGCCCAAATCGATCGTGGCCACACCGCCGGGCACCGGGCGGGAAATGTCCTGGGCGAATGCATGAGGCGCCAGCAGGGCCCAAAGCACGGCAGCCATGGCCGAACCTGAACCACGGCGAAGCAGCGCGCTGAACGGCAGGGCCATCGAAGTACGAACGCACAGGCGTGATGGGTGCGAGGGCTGAATCGATTTCATGCGGGCATTGTGGTCCAACGCGCTGGTTCGGCGGGCGCGCTTGCACCGACCCAAACAGTGTGCGGGTCAGGGCTTTGCGGCCGGCACAACGGCCGGCGGCAGCGCCGCTTGCTGCTCCAGAAAATGCACGAAGGCCAGCACCTCGGCAACGGCCAGGTAGAGCGGCTCGGGAATGTGCTCGTCCAGGTCCAACTGCATCAGCAGGTTGACGAGTTCCGGTGAGTCATGCACGAACACGCCCGCGCCGCGCGCCTGCTCGACGATGCGCTCGGCCATCAGCCCGTATCCCTTGGCCACCACCTTGGGCGCATGCAGGCCCGCCCGGTACGACAGGGCCACCGCCGATGGGCGCTCAGGGTTCTTCGGCTTGTTCATGCCGCACCGCCGCAGGCTCCAATGTCAATGCGGCAAGCGTCAGCCCGCTCGCCTGCAGCGCCGCTGTGAGGCGGGCGCGGTGAGCGCGCAGCAGTTCGGCGCTGGCGGCGCTTGCCAGCGTCATGGCAAGCGTCACTTGTGAGCCGACCACGCGGACCTGCGCGCCCAGCGTGCCCAGGCACGGCAGCTCCAGATCAAGCCGTGTGGTCCAGGTGGGCGAGCGTGCGGGGCCATTGGCATCACGCTCGCCCGCGGCTTCGTCCTCGCGCTGGTCGCCGCGCTTGTCATCAGGGTCGCGCTGAACGCGCCATTCGACGCGCTGGCCCGGCCAGGCGAAGCCGACAAATGCCAGCGGCTTGCCGTCCAACCCATCGAGCTGGCGTTGCAGCAAGCCGCCCAGTTCAGCGCTGGCTCCTTCGCGTACGGCACGCGACGTGTCCTTCAAGCCTTCCGCTGCGCGCGCCTGCGGTTCACTCCTCAGGCGATCCAGCGGTAACCGCCCCTCGGCCCAGGCTCGCAGATGCGATTCGTAGAACAGACCGCTGCGCTCGATCGCCTGTGCCAGCGACGCGGCGCGTTGCGCCGCGCTGGCCTGTGGGTCGGCGAGCAAGACGCCCGCGCTGGCCAGTGCCGAAGGCGCGCCCGGCCCGGTTTCCGACGCGGCCGCGTGCAGCAGTTCGGTGACGTAGCGCGCCGCGTCGCTGAGCTTCACCGCTGTCGCACCGCTGGCCGAGGATGCGCCCGCGACAGCTGCCAGCACAAAGGCCAGTCGAGGCGACAGCGATGCGACCTTCAGCGACAAGCCATCGCCCTTGCCTGCTTGCGCCAGACTCTTCGACGCGGCGGCGTCGATCGCATCGGCGGAGTCGCCAGCCGCCGGAGTCGATTCGCGCGTTGGCGCGGGCAGCTGCAGCGTCAACAACCCGCCCTTGATCTGAACCAGCAAACGTTCGTTCGGCAACCGTTCGATGACTCGGGCCGCGATGATTTCGCCGAGCATCAAGGGCGGTGCTTTTGCAACGGAAGTGTCGACCACCAGCAGCGCACGGCCTGCCTCGCCTGGCAAAGAGTCCACCCGCGCACTTGGCGCAACGGCGCTGACCGTGCTGCCGGTGCTGCCCGTCGTACCCAGCGGTTTGATCATCAGTGGGGCGCCTCAACGGTCGGAAAAGCGGCGTCGGGTGTGCTCGACGATCAGTAGGGCCTGCGACCCATCAAGTTGCCCGGCGGGTCGTAATTGCAGGCCACGATCAAGGTGTTCCCGCAGATCGCCTGGCCGCAACCCAGCCGCGTGGTTTGTCGCCACACCATCTGCGTGTAGTGGCCGGCCGGCGCCCAGTTGGACTCCGTCAGCACCCCACCGGCATAGTCCTTCTTCTCGGTCACCCAAGCCTGGGACGCGTCCACGGCGGTATAGGCACCGAACGTGCCCTGGAAGAGGTTCTCGCCATAAGCGTTCGGGCTGCGGTGCTTCATTTTGCAACCGGACAGGGCCAGTTGCTCGGCCCATTGCTGCGCGTACGCCGCGATGTCGGAGGACCACTGCACGGGCCCGACGCCGACATCGGCCCGCACCTTGTTGTGGTGCGCGGTGAGTGCGTCGATGTCTTGCGGCGACATGCCGGTGGCGGGGAGGGCGGCATTCGCGGCCACCGCGGCCGCGGGCGTGGCGGGCGCTGCAGGCGCGCTGGCGGAAGGCGGCTGGCCAGACGGCGAACCGCAACCGGCCGCGGCCAGAATCAACACGGCGGAACTGCGGCATCGAGGGTTCATGAACGGCCCTGAGACGTGTTCGATGAACTTGGCGCTGCTTGATTTTCGTTGAACGGTCCCGCATGCCAGCGCAACCGGATCGCGCGGGTCGAGCGGATCGCGCTGGCGCTGCGGCATGTCACTTGCTCCAGGTGTCCTTCAATGTTGCCGTTCGGTTGAACACTCGCTTGCCCGGCGCGTGGTCCCGGCGATCGGCCACGAAGTAACCATGCCGCTCGAACTGAAACCGCTCGTCTGCCTTCGCCGATGCAAGGCCTGCTTCGACATACGCCAGCACCGTCTTCTTGCTGTTCGGGTTCAGCACGCTCAGAAAATCGCGCCCGCCGGCATCGGGCTGGGCTTCGGTGAACAGCCGGTCGTACAGGCGCACTTCCGCGGGCAGGCCGGTGCTCACGCTGACCCAGGTGATGACGCCCTTGACCTTGACTGCGTCGGCGCCCGGCGTGCCGCTCTTGGTGTGTGGCACCAAGGTGGCGAGCACGGCGGTGACATTGCCCTTTGCGTCTTTCTCGCAGCCTGTGCACTCGACCACGTAGCCGTATTTGAGGCGGCTCTTGCTGCCGGGCTGGACCACGCCGGCGGCATCGGTGCGGGGCGGGCTCAGGCGGAAGAAGCCCTTGCTCGGCACTTCCATGAAGTCTTCGCGCTCGATCCACACCTCGTGGGTCAGCACGAAGTCGCGTTGCCCGCGTTCTGGGTGCGCGGGGTGCACGGGTGCGTGGCAGGGCTCGTGGTGCGCGTCGCTGCCGAACACCTCGGCGAAGTTGGTGAGCTTGAGCTTGAGGGGCTCCAGCACCACACATGCGCGCGGCGCCTTGGCGTCCAGGTCGTCGCGCAACGCGATGTCCAGCGACGAATAGTCGATCCAGCCGCCGGCCTTGCTGACGCCGCTGCGTTCGGCCAGCAGGTGCAGGCTCTCGGGTGTGTAGCCGCGCCGGCGCATGCCCACCAGGGTGGGCATGCGCGGGTCGTCCCAGCCGTCCACATG
>JANNDW010000089.1:0-15720 GCA_031378125.1 Methylibium sp.
GTTCAACGACGAGATGGTGGCCTGCACCGTCACCGCCGGCGTGGCCGATGCGGTGCTGGGCCTGCGCACGAAGGAAGTGACGATCAAGGCCGACGAAGGCATCCGCCCCGGCACCACGTACGAAGGCATCATGGGCATCAAGCCGGCAATTCCCGGCGGTGTGATCTCGGCGGGCAACGCCAGCCAGTTCAGCGACGGCGCCGGTGCCTGCGTGGTGATGAGTGAAACGCTGGCAGCCAAGCGCGGCCTCAAACCACTGGGCCGCTTTCTCGGCTTTGCGGTGGCGGGCTGCGAGCCCGATGAAATGGGCATCGGCCCGGTGTTCGCGGTGCCCAAGGTGCTCAAGCGTTTGGGCTTGACGGTGGCCGACATCGACCTGTGGGAGTTGAACGAGGCCTTTGCGGTGCAGGTGCTCTACAGCGCCGACACACTGGGCATCCCGATGGATCGCTTGAACGTCGACGGCGGCGCGATTGCCGTGGGCCACCCGTACGGCGTGAGTGGCCAGCGGCTCACCGGCCATGCACTCATCGAAGGCAAACGCCGCGGTGCCAAGCGGGTGGTGGTGACCATGTGCGTCGGCGGCGGCATGGGCGCGGCGGGTGTGTTCGAGGTGCTGTGACGGCGTGGTGGCGTGCTGGCTGGTAGAGCCTGCCGTCGCGCGGCCATGAACGGCGTTCGGTGCCACTCGGTGGCCGTGGCGTTGCTGATCTGGGTTGGCGCTCAGGCCGCCTGGGGCCAGGCGATCCAGCGCGACCCGGCCGCTGCCGCCACCGCACAGTGCGCTGAGTTGCTCGAAGCGCTGAACCGCGAACTGGCGGCACGCCGGGTCGAGGCGTTTTTGCGCGCCTCGACCTACCACGAGTCGGGACAGTGCGTGGAGCGCAGCGACGCGCGCGCGCTGGAATTTTTGGCCCAGGCCGCGCGCGGCGGCAGCGCGCTGGGCGTGCGGCGTCTGTCACGCCGCTTCGCGCTGGGCCTGGGGGTGGCGCAGAGTTATGCCAATGCCGGTGCGTGGCTCACCGGCAAGGGGGCGTCGAATGAGCCTTTGCAGCCGTGGGACTATTCGATCGGCTACGCGTTCGCGGTGCTCAGCGAAGTGCTGGCCAGCGTGCAATACCCGGTGAGTGCAATGCGTGGGCCGACCGAAGCGGCGTTCGTGGTCGAAGTCGACGCCCTGCGCGCGCGCCAGATCAATCTGCGCCCGACCGCCGAAGACGCCGCTGCGAAGGCCGAGCTGTATGCCGCCCTCGGCGCGGCCCTGACCGCACGCGCGCCCGAGGTGGTGAAGGCGCTGGTGCCGCCCGATCCCACGCTGTTGGTCCCTGCGCGTGTGGCGATGCCGGTGGGTTTGCGCTACAAGGGAGAGGGTTCGCTCGATGTGCTGGAAGACGAACCTGTCCTGAGGTGATTGAAGTGACCACTGAGCCGACATGAGCTACCGCCAAACCGCCGATTTCCTGCTCTACGACTGGCTCGACGTCGAATCGCTGCGCCAGCGCACGCGCTTTGCCGATCATTCGCGCGAGACCTTCGATGCGGTGCTCGACACCTGCGAGCGCATCGCGCGCGAGAAGTTCGCCCCGTTCAATCGGCTCGCCGACACCGAAGAGCCCTGGTTCGACGGCGACAAGGTACACCTGCCCGCGGCCAGCCATGCGGCCGCGCAGGCCTATGTCGAGTCCGGCATGCTGGCCGCCGCGCAAGACCATGAATGGGGTGGCATGCAGTTGCCCTGCGTGGTGGAGATGGCGGCCAACAGCTTTTTCTCCAAGGCCGGCATCGGCATCGGGGGCGGCGGCATGCTCACCAGCGGCAACGCCAACTTGCTGATGGCGCATGGCAGCGAGGTGCAGCGGCAAGTGTTCGCCAAGAACGAGTTCAGCGGCCGTTTCTCCGGCACGATGTGCCTGTCCGAACCGCAGGCCGGCTCCAGCCTGTCGGACATCGTCACCCGCGCGGTTCCCGACGGCGACGACCATGCCAGCGACCCGCTGGGCCCGCGCTACCGGCTGCGCGGCAACAAGATGTGGATCTCCAACGGCGACCATGAGCTGTGCGAAAACATCATCCACCTGGTGTTGGCCAAGATCCCTGGGGAAGGTGGCAAGCTGGTTGCCGGCACGCGTGGTATTTCGCTTTTCATCGTGCCGAAGAAGCTCGTCGATGTGAACGGCGCGTTGACCGGCGAGCGCAACGACGTGGCCTTGGCGGGCCTGAACCACAAGCTCGGCTACCGCGGCATTCCGAACACGCTGCTCAACTTCGGCGAGGGCAAGTACCCGGTGCGCGCCGGCGCCGGCGGTGGCGCGGGACTTGACGGCGCCGGCAGCGGCGCCGTGGGCTACCTCGTAGGCCACCCCGGCGAAGGCTTGCGCTGCATGTTCCACATGATGAACGAAGCGCGCATTGCGGTCGGCCTGGGGGCGGCGATGCTCGGCTACGCCGGCTATGAGGCCAGCCTTGACTACGCAAAGACCCGGCCGCAAGGCCGGCCCGTCGTGGGCAACGTGGTCGGCAAGAGCGGCACTGCGGGCAAGGATGCCAACCAGCCCCAGGTGCGCATCATCGAACACGCCGATGTGAAGCGCATGCTGCTGGCGCAGAAGAGTTATTGCGAAGGGGCGCTGGCGCTGGAGTTGTATTGCGCGCGCCTGGTCGACGAGCACCACACCGGCGCGCCCGATAGCGCGGCACAGGCCGGCGTGTTGCTGGAGGTGCTGACCCCCATCGCCAAGAGCTGGCCCAGCGAATGGTGCCTGGAGGCCAACAGCCTGGCCATCCAGGTGCTGGGGGGCTACGGCTACACGCGCGATTTCCCCGTCGAACAGTATTGGCGTGACAACCGCTTGAACATGATCCACGAGGGCACCCACGGCATCCAGGCGCTCGACCTGCTGGGCCGCAAGGTGGTGATGAACGGCGGCACGGGACTGTTGTTGCTGGCCGACCGCATCAATGCAACGATCGAACCCGCGCTGGCCCAGCCCGCGCTGGCCGAACACGCCGGCGCGCTGGCCGCCGCGCTCAAGCACCTGGGTGGCGCCACCCAGGCGGCCTGGGCCAGCGGCAATCCCGAAGAAGCCCTGGCCAATGCCACGCCCTACCTGCAGGCCTTCGGCCACACGGTGCTGGCCTGGATCTGGCTGGATGTGGCGCTGTGCGCCAGAGCGCGCCTGGCCGCTGAAAATTCCGACCCTGCGCTGCTGCAAGGCAAACTCTCGGCCTGCCGCTACTTTTTCCGCTACGAACTGCCGCGCGTCGCGGCCTGGCTCAAGGTGGTCGAAACGCGCGACGACACGTGCCGCAACATGGACGAACAATGGTTCTGAAACTCTCCACAGCGGGCGTCGGTGCGCTGACCTGGGTGCTGATCTTCGGCGGCATGTTGATGCTGGCCCTTGGCCTGGTGCTGCGCCGCACCGACCCGGCCCTGGGCTGGGCGATCGCCGCTGTCTCAATTGCCGCCATCATGCTCGGCGCGCTGCTGGTCTGGGTGCGCTCGCGCATGAAAGAGGGCGGCGGCAAATGATCCGCCACGTGGTGATCTGGAAGCTGAAGAACCCGGCCGACGCGCCGCGCTTCAAGGCCAATGCCGACGTGGTGCTGGTCTGCACCTTCACCAACGCCGAGGCGCTGGCCGCCTACCGAACACACCCGCACCACCAGGCGGCCAAGCTGCAACTCGGGCCGCTGAGCAAATCGCGCCGCGTTCTGGACTATCACATCGCCCAGGCCCAGCACGACGCCGCGGCCGTCGCCCCCGCTACCTGACCCCTCCACAGCCAAACGAAAGCGCCACCATGAGCACACCCGTCCAGAAACTCTTCGACCTCAGCGGCAAGAACGCGCTGGTCACCGGCGGCTCACGCGGGCTGGGCCTGCAGATCGCCGAGTCGCTCGGCCAGGCCGGTGCGCGAATTCTGCTCACCTCGCGCAAGGCCGGTGATCTGGAAGAGGCCGCCGCCCACCTGCAAGACCTGGGCATCGACACCCGCTGGGTGGCCGCCGACATGAGCCAGCCGGCCGAGATCGAGCGGGTGGCCGTTGAGGCGATGCAACGCCTGGGCGACATCGACATCCTGGTCAACAACGCCGGCGCCACCTGGGGCGCACCGGCCGAAGACCACCCGCTGGAAGCCTGGGACAAGGTGATGAACCTGAACATCCGCAGCATCTTCCTGATGTGCCAGGCGATCGGCAAACGCAGCATGATCCCGCGCCGGCAGGGCCGCATCATCAACGTGGCGTCGATTGCCGGGCTGTCGGGCAACATGCCGGGCATGACCATGGCCGCCTACAACACCAGCAAGGGCGCGGTGGTCAACTTCACGCGTGCGCTGGCCGGTGAATGGGGCAAGTACAACATCAACGTCAACGCGTTGGCGCCGGGTTTCTTTCCGAGCAAGATGACCAAGGCCACGCTCGACAAGTACGGTGTCGACAGCCTGGCCAGCCATGCGCCGTTGCAGCGCATCGGCGACGACGCTGACCTGAAGGGCGCGGCGCTGTTGTTCGCTTCGCAGGCGGGCAAGCACATCACCGGCCAGATCCTGGCGGTCGATGGCGGCGTCAGCGCGGTCCACGGCGCCTGAGCGCCTAGGCGCGCATCCGCATGAAATTCCTGGTTCACATTCCGTTCGTCGAAGCACTGGGCTGCGAGTTGCTGCGGTTTGAGGACGGCGAGGCCGAGATCGCGCTGACGCCGAAGGACGAGCACCTCAACAGCTGGAGCGTGGTGCACGGCGGCGTATTGATGACCTTGCTCGACGTGGCGATGGCCCATGCCGCCAGAAGCGTCGGCGTCTCGTCGACGCAGGCCGCCAGGGCCGCGGCCGCAGCCGGGCCGGACCCGCGCGGCGTCGTCACGGTCGAGATGAAAACCAGCTTCATGCGCCCCGGCGAGGGCCGCGTGGTCGCCAAGGGCAAACTGCTGACCCAAACGCACACGCTGGCCTTCTGCGAGGGTTCGTTGTTTGACGCCAGCGGCGCACTGCTGGCCCATGCCACCGGCACGTTCAAGTACTTGCGGGCGCTGCCCGTGGGCGAGCGGCGGCTGAAAAGGCTGAATGCGTCCGACTGACAACCCCGCTTTCAAGACACCTGCAAGACCAACCTCCGAGGAACACCATCATGGCCCTGATCAACAAGCAAATTCTTCTGGCCTCGCGCCCCCAAGGCGAACCCAGCAGCGCCAACTTTCGCCTGGCCGAGGCCCCGGTCCCGCAGGATCTGGCCGACGGGCAGGTGCTGGTGCGGCATCACTTCCTGTCGCTGGACCCGTACATGCGCGGGCGCATGAACGACGCCAAGAGCTACGCCCAGCCGCAGCCGCTGGACACGGTGATGATCGGTGGCACGGTGGGTGAGGTTGTTCAGTCGCGGCATGCCGGCTTCAAGCCCGGCGACAAGGTCGCGGGCATGGGGGGCTGGCAGCAGTACAGCCTGGTCGATGCGGCCCAGATCGGCATGTTGCGCAAGGTCGACACCACGCACATCCCGTTGTCGGCCTACCTGGGCGTGGTCGGCATGCCCGGTGTGACGGCCTGGTACGGCTTGATGAAAATTTGCCAGCCCAAGGCCGGCGAGACCGTGGTGGTGAGTGCCGCCAGCGGGGCGGTGGGCAGCGCCGTGGGGCAGCTCGCCAAGGCACGCAGGTGTCGCGTGGTGGGTATTGCCGGCGGCGCCGACAAATGTGGCTATGTGGTGAGCGAGCTCGGCTTCGACGCCTGCGTGGACTACAAGGCGCACACCGACCGGGCGGCGTTCTACGCGGCGCTGAAGGAAGCCACACCGGCCGGTGTGGACGGCTGCTTTGAAAACGTCGGCGGCGCCATTCTCGACGCCGTGCTGTCGCGCATGAACGCCTTTGGCCGCATTGCCATTTGCGGAATGATCAGCGGCTACAACGGCGAGCCGATTCCGCTGAGCTTTCCGCAGCTGATCCTGCAGTCGCGCTTGCGGGTCGAAGGCTTCATCGTCAGCGAACACATGGAGGTGTGGCCCGAAGCGCTGAAGGAACTCGGCGGCATGGTCGCCGGCGGCAAGCTCAAGTACCGCGAGACGGTGGCGATGGGCATCGAAGCCGCGCCGCAGGCATTCCTCGGCTTGCTCAAAGGCAAGAACTTCGGCAAGCAAGTGGTCAAGCTGGTCTGAGCGAAGCATGGACGCGGCTCGCATCGGCGAAGAGTTTCGTGACGATCTGCGCCCGCCGGCTGGCAAGGCGGCGGGCTCGGGCAACGCCAGCGCGCGCCGGGTGCTCAATGCCGCGGAACTGGCACCGCTGACCCAGCTGAACGATCGCCGGTCGCTCGCCGCGGTGTTGCAGACCTTTGCGCTGATTGCGGCCGCGCTGGTCTTTGGTCTGTGGACCTGGGGCAGCGCCTGGGTGCTGCTCAGCGTGCTGGTCATCGGCGTGCAGCAGCATGGCCTGTTCGTTCTGGCGCATGAGGCGGCGCACTACCGCTTGTTCAGCCGCCGCGCCGGCAACGACGCGGTGGGCCGCTTCATCGGCATGGCCAGCGGCATTTCGATGTGCACCTACCGCGTCATCCACCGCCTGCACCACAACAACCTCTACACCACGGAGGACCCCGACACCGCCATCCACGGCGGCTACCCGCGCGGCGTGGCCTATCTGTGGAAAAAGCTTGCGCAAGACCTGTTCGGCCTGAATGCCTGGAAAACCTTTGCATACTTCTTCGGCGCACCGGCATTGAACGTGCAGACCCAACAAGCCGCACGGCCGCTGGACGACACCTCGCCGCAACTGCGCGCCACCGCCCGGGCCGACCGCTGGTGGGTGATCGCGTTGCAGCTGCTGATGCCGCTGGCCTGCCTGGCGGGGGCGGGCTGGCAGGGCCTGGCCCAGTACGCGGTGTTGTGGCTGCTGCCGCTGCTCACCGTGTTGCAACCCATCCTGCGGCTGCGGGCCATTTGCGAGCATGGGGCGGTGGTCGACCTGTCGTCACCGCTGAGCGCCGCGCGAACCAACCGCACCTCGGGCGGTGTTGCCAACCGGCTCGGCCGCGCGCTGCTGTTCCCGCACCACGTGAACTACCACCTGGAACACCACCTCTACCCCGCGGTGCCGCACTACCACCTGCCACGCCTGCACCAAATGCTGCTTGAAAAGCCGGCCTTGCAAGGCGCCGAAGTGCGCGACTTGAAGGACACGTTGAATTTGGTCTTCGCCCCGCGCGAGAGAAGCGCACAACTGGCCTCCAACCCATGACCGACCTCATCCTGCACCACTACACCAGCTCGCCGTTCTCGGAGAAAGTCCGCCTGATCCTGGGCTACAAAGGCCTGGCCTGGCGTTCGGTCAACATCCCGCGGATCATGCCCAAGCCCGACGTGGTGGCCCTCACCGGGGGTTACCGCAAGACTCCGTTCATGCAGATCGATGCCGACATCTACTGCGACAGTGCCTTGGTCGCCCGGCTGATCGACCGCCTGCATCCCGAGCCCAGCCTTTACCCGCAAGAGATTGCCGGCACCGCGCAGATGCTCGCGCAATGGGCCGACAGCACCTTGTTCTGGACCGTGGTCCCCTACGCCATGCAACCGGCCGGCATCAATGCCATGTTCGGCAATGCACCGCCCGAGGTCTTGAAGGCGTTTGCGGCGGACCGCGCTCCCTTCACCGCCGGCATGACGCGCTTGACGCCGGCCGACGCGCAAGCGGCATTGCACAACTACCTGTCGTGGCTGGAAACTCACTTGGCCGACGGGCGTGCCTACCTGGTTCGCGGGGCCGCAAGCATTGCCGACTTCTCGGTCGCGCATTGCCTGTGGTTCGTGCACCGCGCGCCGCCGATGCTGGGAATTTTCGAGCCGTTTCCCAAGGTCAACGCCTGGCTTGAACGCGTGCGCTCGTTCGGCCATGGCAAGCCGTCGGAGATGAGCAGCGATGAGGCGATCCGACTTGCCGCGAACAGCCGCACTCACGCGCCCGCACAGGTCGAGCCCGGCCTGGGTTTTGCAACCGGCGACGCGGTGACCGTCACGGCCACCGACTACGGCCGCGACCCGGTGGCCGGCACCCTGGCCGGGCTGAGCCGCGACGAGATCGTGATAGCGCGCGTTGACGAACGCGCCGGCACGCTGCATGTGCACTTCCCGCGCATCGGTTTTCAGATCAAGCTGGAGAACAAATCATGAAAAGCTTCAAAGGCCGCACGGCGGTGATCACCGGCGCCGGTTCGGGCTTCGGCCTGGAGGCGGCGCGCATCGCCGCGCGCGAGGGCATGAACGTCGTGCTGGCCGATGTTCAGCAAGACGCGCTGGACAACGCCGCGGCCGAGATCGTCGGCATGGGCAACCTGGTGCTGCCGGTGCGCATCGACGTGGCCAAGGCCGATCAGGTCGAGGCGCTGGGTGCGGCGACGTTCAAGCGTTTCGGCGTGCCGCACTTTGTCTTCAACAACGCCGGGGTCGGCGCGGGCGGGTTGATCTGGGAACACACCTTGAAGGATTGGGAGTGGGTGGTCGGCGTCAACCTGATGGGCGTGGCGCACGGCGTGCGGGTATTCACGCCGATGATGCTGGAGGCCGCCAGAAAAGACCCGAAGTACGAAGGCCACATCGTCAACACCGCGTCGATGGCCGGGCTGCTGAACCCGCCCAACATGGGGGTCTACAACGTGACCAAGCACGCCGTGGTGTCGCTGTCAGAAACCCTGTATCAAGATCTGGCGCTGGTGACCGACCAGGTCAGTGCGTCGGTGCTGTGCCCGTTCTTCGTGCCCACCGGCATCACGCAGAGCCACCGCAACCGGCCCGAAGCCCTGAGGGAAAAAGGCGCCAAACCGACCCGCAGCCAGTTGATCGGCCAGGCCATGAACGACAAGGCGGTAGGCGGCGGCAAGGTCAGCGCCGCACAGGTCGCGCAGTTCGTGTTCGACGCCATGCGCGAGCGCCGTTTCTACATCTACAGCCATCCCAAGGCGCTGGCCAGCGTGCAGACGCGGCTGGAAGACGTGATGAGCGCGCGCAACCCCACCGACCCGTTTGCGGGCAAACCGGAGATCGGTGTCGAGTTGCGCGCCGCCTTGCGCGCGCCGGGTTGAAGCGATGGCCCGCCCGCCGTGTTGAGCGCGCCACCGCTGCCCGGCCACGCACAGGACATCGAGCCCTTCTGGCTGGCCTACCAACGCGCCCACGGCGTCCAGGTCGCAGGCTTCTCGGCCAGCGCCTTGGGCGGCACGCGGGCGCTGGCCGATGAGCTGGCCGAGCTGGTGCTGGCCGGCATCAAGCGCGCGCATGCCACGCTGCATCGCGACTTCCAGAAAGACCTGGAGCCACTGCCACAAATCGGCGACCACCTGGTGGTGTTGGACGGCGCCGGCCAGCCGCGCGCCATCGTGCGCTGCACGCATGTGGAGCTGCGCCATTTCAACCAGATCGACGACGCCTTTGCGTTCGACGCCGGTGAAGGCGACTTGAGCTTGAGCTGGTGGCTCACCGCGCACCGGCAGGATTTCGCCGAGCGTGCCGAGCGCGAGGGTTTCGAGGTCGATGAGCAACTGGAGTTGGTGCTCGAATCGTTCGAGCGGGTCTGGCCGCCGGTTTAGATGGGCCCCCCAGTCGCTGCGCTCCTGCCCCAAGGGGCGCCGCCCGCCTTGGGGACGGCCCAGCGCCGGGCTAGCAGCCCAGCTTGACCGCCTGCAGCGGTTTGCCGGTGGCTGCGTCCAGCACCACCAGGTTCACATGGCGTGGATGGTCCGCTTGCGCTGCCAGCGTGGGGTTGAACGACAGCGTCACGGCAGTACCGGGCTGCGCGGCCCATGCGGCCACCGGCTTGTACTCGCGCACCACGAAATCGTGCGTCAAGCTCACGCCGTCGTTTTCACCGGCCTTCACGGCCGTGCGGTGGCCCTGTTCCGTGATGGCCCAGAACGCGGCCAGCCGCGCCGGCGCGTTGGCCGCCGGCTGCACGGTGGCCGTGATGCGCTCGCCATCGCGTGCCAAGGCCAGCTCGACCGTGGCCGCCGTGCGGGCCTTGGCGGAAGAGGGCAGCGGCCCCGAGTACCAGTCCTTGTGGTCGGCGCCATCCAGCACCACCTGCGGTGTGTAGCTGAAGCGCGCGCCGTTGCTCTGCTGCTGCTGCGCCTGGCGTTGCGTGTAGGCGGGGCTGGCGAAGCGGTCTTTCCAGCCCAGCCGGTTCCAGTAGTCCACATGAAAGGCCAGCGCAACGATGGCCGGGTCGGCCTTCAAGCGCGACAGCCATTTGTCGGCCGGCGGGCAAGAACTGCAGCCCTCGGACGTGTACAACTCGACCACCGGCGTGACCGTGGCGGCGCTGCGGGCGCTGCAACTCGCCGCCGGCGGCGCGGTTTGGGCTATCGAGGGCGCGAGGGCGGCGCCCGCCAAGGTGGCCGCGGCGAGCGCGGGCCAGCGGGGAAGCGGCACTGTGGGCATCAAGATTCTCCGTCCGTGATCTGCCTTGGTCGTGCGATGGGCTTGATTCTTACGCGCCTTGGGGCTGTGTCACACTGCGCCGCCTCGCATGCGCGCCGTGCGGGCTCGCCCTTCGAAGTGCACATGCCGATAGCCCTCACTGCTCCGCCCGCAACACCCTCCCGCAGCGTCGTCGTCATCGGCGCCGGGCCGGCCGGGCTGATGGCGGCCGAAGTGCTGTCGCACGCCGGCCTGCAGGTTGATGTGTTCGATGCCATGCCCTCGGCCGGGCGCAAGTTCCTGCTCGCCGGCAAGGGCGGATTGAACCTCACGCACAGTGAACCGATGGAGCCGTTCCTGGGCCGCTTCGGCCAG
Organism: Methylibium sp.; assembly: GCA_031378125.1. GTDB lineage: Bacteria > Pseudomonadota > Gammaproteobacteria > Burkholderiales > Burkholderiaceae_C > LGRD01. The sequence goes on from JANNDW010000089.1 coordinate 10,777, forward strand.
CGCCGCGCGCAGGTCGCGCCGTGGTTGTCGACGCTGGGGCCGGCAGAACTGCGCGCCTGGGCACAAGGCTTGGGCGTGGCCACCTTTGTCGGCAGCTCCGGCCGCGTGTTCCCCATCGATCTCAAGGCCGCGCCGTTGCTGCGCGCCTGGCTGCACCGGCTGCGCGCTGGTGGTGTGCAATTTCACATGCGCCAGCGCTGGATCGGTTGGGGCGACCACGACAACACGTCCGCGCCGCACGTGCTGCGCTTCGCCACTGCCGACCTGCATGTCGACGTCGCGGCCGACATCGTCGTGCTGGCGCTGGGCGGTGCCAGCTGGCCGCGGCTCGGCTCGGATGGCGCCTGGGTGCCGTGGCTGGCGCAGCAGGGTGTGGCGGTCGCTCCGTTGCGGCCGTCGAACTGTGGGTTCGATGTAGCGCACCCGGGCCCCGGCGGGGTGCCGCAAGACGGTTGGAGCGAACACTTTCGCAGCCGGTTCGCGGGGCGGCCGCTCAAGACGGTGGCGCTGTCGGTGGCCGGCCCCGGCGGCGCGCGGTTTCACGCTCCGGGCGAGATGGTGATCACCGAAGCGGGTGTCGAAGGCAGCCTGGTGTACGCGGCCTCGTCGCTGGCCCGGGAGCAGATCGCTCTGAGCGGCAACGCAACCGTGCACATCGATCTGCTGCCCGGCCGCAGCGCCGAGTTCGTGCGCGCCGAAGTCGCCCGCCCGCGCGGCTCGCGCTCGCTGGCCACGCACCTGAAAAGCCGGCTGGGCATCGACGGCGTCAAGGCCGGGTTGCTGCGCGAAATGCTGCCGCGCGAGGTGTTTTCAGATGCCTTGAGACTGACTGACGCGATCAAGGCCTTGCCCTTGACGCTGATCGCGCCACGCCCCATCGACGAGGCCATCAGCACCGCCGGCGGGGTGCGCTTCGAGGCGCTGGACCCGCAGCTGATGCTGCGCCGCTTGCCCGGCCTGTTCTGCGCTGGCGAGATGCTCGATTGGGAAGCGCCGACCGGCGGCTACCTGCTCACCGCGTGCTTTGCCAGCGGCGCAGCGGCCGGCGCAGGCGTGCTGGAGTACCTGCGAAGCCATGGCGCGTCCAGCGATTTGACGCCGGATGTTGCGATGACACCGTTGTAGGCGCTTCAGCATGAAGACCCGCAATCGTTGGCTGCTGTTGTTGGCGCTGCTCGTCGTGCTGGCCGGTGCCTGGCTGCGCCCGCTGGACGCCGCGGCAACCCGGCATGTGGATGCGGGCCTGAAGCGCGCCTTGGCCAGCTTTGCCGCGGCGCGCGCGCTCAACGCGGTGATCTCGGTGGCGCAGGGCACCGAGGTGGCAGTGCAACCGGCGGGCGTCGGCGTGACCTTCACGCCGGGACAGGTGCTCGACCCCGTCAACGACCTCGTTGAGCAGTTCTCGACGCTGATGCTGGCGGCCAGCGTGTCCTTCGGCGTGCAGCGTGCGCTGATCGGCGTGGGCGGGTACTGGGCCGTGTCCCTGCTTCTGAGCGTGGCGGCGCTGGGCTGGGCCGGGCTCCACTGGCGCGGACGAATACCGCCGAGCTGGCTGACTCAGCTGCTGTTGGGGCTGCTGCTGGTGCGTTTTGCCATGCCCGCGGTGGCGTTGGCGAGCGAGGCGGGCTTTCAGCTGTTCCTGGCCGAGGAGTACGCCACCGGGCAAGCCCGGATCGAGCTGTCCACCGACCAGTTCAGCAGCCTGAGCGCGCCCGCCGATCCGGCCCGGCCGGAAGAGACCGTGGCCGAGCGGATGAAGCGTTGGTGGTCGCAGACCGCCGACATCGGCCAGCGTTTCGAGGACATGAAGCAGGTGGCCACGCGCACGGTCGAGCACATCATCAAGCTGATCGTGGTGTTCCTGCTGCAAACGCTGGTGCTGCCGCTGCTGCTGATGTGGGCGCTGCTGCGCTTGAGCCGGTTGCTGCTGGGCGGGGTGGCGCCAGGCCGCTGAACGGCAGTCAGAGTTTCGGCAGCCGATGCCGTTCGCAAGCCGAGTCGCCGCAGCGCTCGCAGAGCCAGTGCCAGCGGGCCTTCTCTTCCAGTGCCGGTGGTGGATTCAGCGCCCGCTGCACGCAGGCCAGCGCCGATTGCAGCCGGCTGGCGCCGCTGCCGAATACCACCGAATAGGGCAAGCTCGCCCGCGCCAACGCGTTGCGCACCAGCGCGTCCACAGGCGCGCGCACCTGCGGTCCGTCACGTTGCAATCCGTCGGGCAGCCATGGCAGGTCGAGCGCGGTCAGCAGGGTCAGGTGGCAGCGTGCGTGCGCGGCCTCGGCGTGGGCGTACAAAGCGGTGTCGCCGAACACCATCTCGCTGTAGACCGCGATCATCAGTGCCGTGGTGTCGGCGATCACGATGGCGTGCCCGGATGCCGCGGCCTCGATGCGGCGGGTTTGCTCCTCGGCGATGTGGCGCTGCTCGTCCTGGCGCGGCGTGCGGCCATGGCGGTCGCAGAACTCGCGCAGGTATTCGGGGACCACCGCCACGGCGTGGCCAAGGCCCAGCAGCGCCGATCCCAGTTGGGCGGCCAGGGTTGTCTTGCCGGTGCTCTCGGCGCCCAGCAACGCCACCACCAGGGGTGCGCTCACGAAGGCAGGCCCGTCAGCGCCGGCGGGCCAGGCTCGCCCAGGCGCGCCAGCCAAGCACCGACATCACGATGAACACCGCATACAAGAGCACCGTGAGCCACAAACCCTTGTAGGCAAACAGCGCCACGCTGACCGCGTTGACCAGCACCCAGACGGGCCAGTTCTCGACGTACTTGCGGCCCAGCAGCCATTGGCCGATCACGCTGGCTGAGGTGGGAAACGCGTCCCACCAGGGCACGTCGCTGTCGGTGACTGTCTTCAGGAACATGCCGGTGGCCGGCCAGGCCAGTGCCAGCGCGGCGAGCGCCACCCAGCGGCCGCGCGCAGTCAACTCGCGCACCCGCAAGGCGCTGCCATCGGCCTGGGTGCCGCGCAGCCATTGCCACCAACCCCACATCGCAACGACGACGAAAAACACCTGCAAACCGGCCTCGCCATACAACTTGCTCTGCCAGAACAGCGCAAAGTACAGCAGCGATGCCAGGATGGCGAGCGGCCAGCCCAGCGGGTTGACGCGGATGTTGAACACCACCATGGCCAGCGCCAAGACCAGGGCCACCAGCTCCAGCCACGTGACCGGCGCGCCCCACAAAGAGAACGCTGCTGCGAACAGAGGCTGCAGCCATTGCAGCAGGAAATCCATCAAGGGGTGAAGGGGTGCGGCAAGGGGTACGGAAGGGGTGCAGCAAGGGTGAGCGAGGCGAGGTGTCGCGCAGAGAAGGGGCCTCAGCGCTTGGGCGTGGAGATCTGCACCAGGATTTCGTTGGGCTTGACCATGCCCAGCTCGAAGCGAGCCTTTTCTTCGACCATCTCCAGGCCTTCCTTCAGGTCGCGCACTTCGGCGGTGAGTTGCTCGTTGCGCTTGCGGCCGGCATCGTTGCTGGCCGTTTGCTCCTGCAGCTTGGCGCTCAGTTCCAACACGCGCGGAACGCCGCCCTTGCCGAACCAGAGTTCGGCATGCACCAGCGCCAGCAGCGCGAACAGCAGAGCAGTCAGGTAGCGCATGGCTTCAAACGTGGAGGCTCTTGTTCAAGGCTCGGCTCAAGGCTCGGCTCAGCGCAGGTTGTAGAACGCCGCGCGGCCGGGGTAGCTGGCCACGTCGCCCAGGTCTTCTTCGATGCGCAGCAACTGGTTGTACTTGGCCATGCGGTCGCTGCGGCTCATCGAACCGGTCTTGATCTGGCCGGCGTTGGTGCCCACCGCGATGTCGGCGATGGTCGAGTCTTCGGTTTCACCGGAGCGGTGGCTGATGACGGCCGTCCAGCCGGCGCGCTTGGCCATCTCGATGGCCGCGAAGGTTTCGGTCAAGGTACCGATCTGGTTGATCTTGATCAGGATCGAGTTGGCGATGCGCTTGGTGATGCCTTCTTGCAGTATCTTGGTGTTGGTGACGAACAGGTCGTCACCCACCAGCTGCACCTTGGCGCCGAGCCGGTCGCTCAGCACCTTCCAGCCGTCCCAGTCGTTTTCGGCCATGCCGTCTTCGATGCTGATGATGGGGTATTTGTCGACCCAGCTGGCCAGGATGTCGGTCCACTCTTGCGCCGACAACGACAGTCCTTCGCCCGCCAACTGGTAGGCGTGCGAGCCGTTCGCGCCGGGCTTGTAGAACTCGCTGGCCGCGCAGTCCAGGCCGATGGCGATTTGTTCGCCGGCCTTGTAGCCGGCCTTGTCGATCGCCTGCAGAATCATCTGGATCGCCGCCTCATGGCTGGCCACCGTGGGCGCAAACCCGCCTTCGTCACCCACCGCCGTGCTCATGTTTTTGTCGTGAAGAATTTTCTTCAACGCGTGGAACACTTCGGCGCCGTAGCGCACCGCTTCACGGAAGCTCGGTGCGCCCAGCGGAATGATCATCAGCTCCTGCAGGTCGAGGTTGTTGTTGGCATGCGCGCCGCCGTTGATGACGTTCATCATCGGCACCGGCATCTGCATCGCTCCGGAGCCACCGAAATAGCGGTACAGCGGCAGCCCGCTTTCTTCGGCCGCGGCACGCGCCACGGCCATGCTCACCGCCAAGGTGGCGTTGGCGCCCAGCCGGCTTTTGTTGTCGGTGCCGTCCAGGTCGATCAGGGTGCGGTCGAGAAAAGCTTGCTCCGAAGCGTCCAGGCCCAGCACCGCCTCACTGATTTCGGTGTTGACATGTTCGACGGCCTTGAGCACACCCTTGCCGAGGTAGCGCGACTTGTCGCCGTCGCGCAATTCGATCGCTTCGCGCGAGCCGGTGGACGCGCCCGAGGGCACGGCCGCGCGGCCCATGGTGCCCGATTCGAGCAGCACATCGCATTCGACGGTGGGGTTGCCGCGGCTGTCGAGAATTTCGCGTCCGACGATGTCAACAATGGCACTCATT
>JANNDW010000116.1:0-2145 GCA_031378125.1 Methylibium sp.
ATCCCGTCCCGCTCAACCACACGAACGTGAGCGGAAACGCGACAAGGGCGGCCACCTGCAGCACACGCAGCATGCGGCGGCGTGCCACCACGGCCACGACCAATCCGGCCAGCAGGAACCGGCCGACGAGGCCGCCAGACTCCTGAATCAACTGCATCTGTCCCGACGCTTCTTTCTTCGCGCTCTCCGCCAGGCCGCTGATCTCGGGCAACATCGGGACAAATCGCGGCAGGTGCTGCATCGCGCCGTACGCCAGCGCGTAGGTGCACGCCGTCGCCGCGATTGCGGCCAACGTGGTTCGCCGCATCGACCCCTCGAACAGCGCGGCCACGCGCGGCCGTTGTGCCATCCGGCCCTTCGCCCACATCGGCGACTCCGGCAGGAACGGCCGAACCAGCATCAACGGCAGCGCTGGCAGGAGACCCGACAGACACAGGTAACGCCACTCTGCGTGACCACCGTAGATTTCTGGAAGGCTCCCGGCGTACCGGACGATCAGCAGCCACACGCCGGTGACGGCAAGTCCGCCAAGACCCGCCACGGCCTGCGCGAATCCCACGGCGCCTTCGCGCCGTTTCGGATCCTGGAACATCTCGGCCAGCCACGCGATGCCGGCCACAAATTCCACGCAGACGCCCACCATGACCAGGCACCGGCACAACAGGAACATCAGGGCGGAGGTGCTGAAGGCTGCGGCCATCGACGCCACGGCGTAGACCAGAATGCTCCAGACCAGAATCTGTCGGCGGCCAAAGCGATCGGCCAGATGCCCGCCAGCCAGGCCGAACAAGCCGCCACACACGGCCGGCGCCCAGAAGATCAGGCCGGCCCACGCCCAGTCAACGCCAAGGAAATGGAACGCCGCCGAAGCCGGTCCTCCGGCAAGTTCGGTGAACGCCGGCCCCACGATCAAGGGCATCGTGAGCAGTTCGTACGCGTCGAAGAAGAAGCCGAACGCGGCCACGCCCACCACCAGGCGTTCCGCACGGGAGAGGGCTGCCACGTCCGCATCATATGATGGTGAGCGCAAAGGACGTGCATGTCGGAACTACGTGAGTTGATCGAGTCGGTGTTCAAGACCCTGTATGACGTTCCGCGCCTGGTAGCGTGGGCCGGCGTCGGGGGCATGGCCCTCATTGTTTTTGCCGAGACCGGACTGCTGGTGGGCTTCTTTCTCCCCGGCGATTCGCTGCTCATTACGGCGGGCATTTTTGCAGCCAGAGGCGACATCGACATCACGGTGCTCTGCGTGGTCTTGTCGATTGCGGCGGTCCTGGGTGATGCCACCGGTTACTGGATTGGCAGACGCGCCGGCGCGGCGCTGTACAACCGGCCGGAATCGTTCTGGTTCAAGCGCAAACACCTGCTGGCGACCAAGGCGTTTTACGACCAGCACGGCGGCAAGACGATTGTCGTCGCGCGGTTCATGCCGTTCGCGCGAACGTTCGCGCCGGTCGTGGCTGGGATTGCAGACATGGGCTATCGCCGCTTCGCCACCTACAACATCGCCGGCGGTCTGCTCTGGGTCTTGTCGTGTTGCCTCGGTGGTTACTTCCTCGGTCAGGCGATTCCCAACCTCGAAGACAACATCCACATCATCGTCATTGGCATCATCGCCGTGTCGCTGATTGGGCCCGCCATCGCGTGGTGGCGCTCGAAGCCCGCCCCGTAGCGCGCGCTGGGCTTCAAGCGCGCGTCGTTCGCGGCCTTGAGACCCAGGCCGCGCTACGTACGACAGGCCGCGCAACAATTGGCGCGGCTGAAGCCACGCCCTCCATGAATCTCAGCCCTCCGCGGGCACCGCGGCAGCGGGTGCGTCGGGCTGCAGCCAGCGGTGAATCGCCGTCCCGAGAATGATGATCACCGAGACCATCATGATCACGGTCACGGTGGAGTTGAGATAGCCCTGCGTGTGCAGTTCGACTTTCGGGCCAATCGCCATCGGCCAGAAGTTGTTCTTGACGCTGAGGAACCCGGCGCTGAGCGTGGTGGTGGCCAGGAAACACATCGGCACCAGTGTGACCCAGATGTACTGACGCCGGCCGGCACTGATGATGACCGTGGTGCCCACGGCGAGCGCGACGGTGGCCAACAGTTGATTCGCGATGCCGAACATCGGCCAAATGGTGCTGATGCTGCCGGTGG
>JANNDW010000145.1:0-2170 GCA_031378125.1 Methylibium sp.
AACAGGGTGCGAATGTCGGCGTCGAGCAGATCACCGATGCGTTCGATGCTGAGATCCGCCGCCGGATAGGCGGCCATTGCAGCCGGGTCCAGTGCATAGTGGCCCTGCCTCGGGAAGACGGTGGTCAAGCGATCCTGCATGGCCCGCTTCATGGCGGCGAGGATGCGCAGCTTGTCGTCGACCATCACGCAGTACCGCGCCGGGTATTGCCGCTGGACGGCATCGAGCATCTGTTCCTTGTGGATGTAGATCAGCACCCGGCCGGAAACAGCGTCCCAGAGGCCCACCCGGTCGTTGTCCAGCAGCGTGTTGTCCACGTCGAGCAGGAACACGAGGTCTTGCGGCGTTGTCATGGTGCGGGCTTCTCGACATGGCCGCCGAACTCGTGCCGCATTGCCGACAGGATTCGGTTCGAGAAGTCGGCGTTGCCGCGTGACGTGAAGCGTGCATACAGCGCGGCGCTCAGGACAGGCACCGGCACCCCTTCGTCGACGGCCGCCTGGATCGTCCAGCGGCCCTCGCCTGAATCCGAGACGCGGCCGCCGTATTGCTCAAGTTCAGGATCTTCCAGCAAGGCAGCGGCGGTCAGGTCGAGCAGCCAGGAACCGATGACGCTGCCGCGGCGCCACACCTCGGCGATCTCGGGCAGGTTCATCGTGAACTGATAGAACTCGGGGTCGCGCAGCGGCGTGGTCTCGGCATCGTGCTCGGCGGCTTTTTTGGGCTCGTGCTGTCGATCGCGCTGGCCCGCGTTGGCGTTGCGCAAGATATTCAAACCTTCGGCGTACGCCGCCATCACGCCGTATTCAATGCCGTTGTGGACCATCTTGACGAAGTGGCCCGCCCCATAGGGGCCACAGTGCAGGAAGCCCTCTTCGGCACTGCCGCTGCCGCCCTTTCGGCCGGGAGTCCGCGTTGCAGCTTTGACCCCGGGGGCAAGCGCGGAAAAGATCGGCCGCAGCTGCTCGAAGATCTCAAGCTCGCCGCCGATCATCAGGCAATAGCCGCGCTCCAGTCCGGCAACGCCGCCGCTGGTTCCAACGTCGAGATAGTGAAGGCCACGGGCCTGCAACTGGGTGCCGCGCCGAATGTCGTCGCGATAGTGCGAGTTGCCTCCATCGACGACGATGTCGCCCGCGTCCAGTAACGGCACGAGCTCGCCAAGCGCCTGGTCGACAACCGCCGCCGGCACCATCAGCCAGATCGCGCGAGGCCTGGCAAGCCGCGAAACCATCTCCTGCTGCGACGCGGCCCCAGTGGCACCGTCTTTGCGCAGACTGGAAATTGCCGACGGCTGCACGTCGTGAACGACGCACTCGTGGCCATTCTTCAGCAACCGCCGAACCATGCTGGCACCCATCCGACCCAATCCGATCATGCCGAGCTGCATCTGGTTTCTCCGTCGGTGCGTGCTCGCCGCACAGGTTGATGGTGACCGCATGGCTGCGTGGGCGGTATCACCACGCCCCACTGGCTTAGCTGCCGGCCGAAGCGGTCTCGCGCCCAGTGCGCGCGAGACCGGAACCGAAAGCGATGCGGTCATGGCGATACCCAGCATGCACAGTGAGCGCGATGCACAGGGCGCGTCTGTGCGCTGGCGCACTCAGTGAAGGCATGAGGCCGTGGCTGCACTGGTGCAACCGGACGCGACCGCACTCAACGCTGGCCTATGTCAGTCCGATGCAGTTCGAGCAAGACTGGCTGGCCACTCAAGCCAAGCTGTTCAATTTGTGACTTGGTTGTGGGGTACGCATTCCAGGGACAAGGTCAAACAGCCCGGCCCCGCAAAGCGGGAACGCCCTACAAGGTGCCCATTGCAACGCAACCCGCCCGCAAGCAGCCGTGGGTTGGATGCTTGTTGGTGGACAGAAGCGAAACACGGGCCGCTAGGGCCCGTGTTTGCTTGATGGTTGGCGGAGTGGACGGGGCTCGAACCCGCGACCCCCGGCGTGACAGGCCGGTATTCTAACCAACTGAACTACCACTCCTGGACTGACTGAACTTCACGACAAGCCCGCAAAACCGCTTGCAAACTTGGCGTCCCCTAGGGGATTCGAACCCCTGTAATCACCGTGAAAGGGTGGTGTCCTAGGCCTCTAGACGAAGGGGACTTGTAGACGAATTTCTGAAGCACCTGAACCGCGCGCCGCCTTGAAAACTTTCACCAATC
>JANNDW010000169.1:0-8178 GCA_031378125.1 Methylibium sp.
GCGCTGAAACGGGCTTGATGCGACCGGGCTCAGAGTCGATTTATAGCATTGTTAGCAAATTTATGTTTAAAACATAAACTTGCTAATTGCTGTATAAAATCGGGCCATGGACCCCGTTCTAAACCCTTATTCTCCCGGCGCAGGCACCCCACCACCCGAACTGGCAGGCCGCGGCGAATTGCGTGAGCAAGTGCGAATCGCCATCGAACGCGTGCGGCGGGGCTTGCCCACCAAGAGCGTACTGATGGTGGGCTTGCGCGGTGTCGGAAAGACCGTGCTGCTTGACCGCATGCGTGACGACGCCGAGTCCCAAGGTGTGCAGACCTTGCGAATCGAGGCACCGGAAGGGCGTTCCCTGCCGGCATTGCTTGCCCCTCAGCTGCGGCAGGCGCTACTGCGTTTGTCTCGCCAGCAGAATGCCAAGGCCTACGCAACTCGCGGGCTGCGCGCGCTGGCGGGCTTTGCCAAGTCGCTCAAGGTCAAGTACGCCGACATCGAGGTGGGATTCGACTTCGATCCCGAACCCGGCCTTGCGGACAACGGCGACCTGGAGCATGACCTTCAGGCATTGCTCGAGACCGTAGGCGTCGCCGCGCAGAAAGCGGACACCGCGTTGGTGATGTTCATCGACGAGATGCAATACGTGAAGGAAGACGAACTTGCCGCGCTGATCACCGCACTGCACCGCTGCGCCCAGCGGCGACTGCCCATCACGCTGATTGGAGCGGGTCTGCCGCAACTGCCGGGCAAGATGGGCAGCGCCAAGTCTTACGCGGAGCGGCTGTTCGACTTTCCCATGGTGGGGCCGCTGAATGCGACGGCCGCGTACAGCGCCATCGTCAAGCCGGCGAAGCAACAAGGCGTCGATTTCAGCGAACAGGCAGTGGGGCAGATCATCGACGAGACCAAGGGCTACCCTTACTTCCTGCAGGAGTGGGGCAAACACGCTTGGGACAGTGCTCCAGCGTCACCCATCTCCGTTGCAGATGTCAGCACGGCATCGAGGGCGGCCATTGCCGCGCTGGATGACAGTTTTTTCCGTGTTCGCTTCGACCGCCTGACGCCCGCGGAAAAGAAGTACCTCCGTGCGATGGCGGAGCTGGGGCCGGGCCCGCACCGATCCGGCGACATCGCCGATTGCCTCAAACGCAAGGTCACTTCATTGGGCCCCACCCGAAGCCAGTTGATTGCCAAGGGCATGATCTGGAGCCCCAACCACGGCGACACGGCGTTCACCGTGCCGCTGTTCGATGAGTTCATGCGGCGGACGATCACCGACCACGACTGGCGCCGACTGTCCTGATTCAAGGTTCGAGCAGCGGCGCCAAGTACCGCCCGGTGAAACTCGCCCCATTCCCCGCCACCTCCTCCGGCGTCCCGCACGCCACCACCGTGCCGCCCCCCGACCCGCCTTCGGGCCCCATGTCGATGATCCAGTCGGCGGTCTTGATCACGTCCAGGTTGTGCTCGATCACGACGATGGTGTTGCCGGCGTCGCGCAGCTGGTGCAGCACCTTGAGCAGCAGGTCGATGTCGGCAAAGTGCAACCCGGTGGTCGGCTCGTCCAGGATGTACAGCGTGCGGCCGGTGTCGCGCTTGCTCAGCTCCAGCGCCAGCTTGACGCGCTGCGCTTCTCCACCTGAAAGCGTGGTGGCGCTTTGCCCCAGGCGGATGTAGCCCAGCCCCACGTCGAGCAAGGTCTGCAGCTTGCGCGCGATGTTGGGCACGGCGTTGAAATAGCCGTGCGCGTCTTCGACGGTGAGGTTCAGCACGTCGGTGATGTTCTTGCCTTTGTAGAGCACCTCCAGCGTCTCGCGGTTGTAGCGCTTGCCTTTGCACACGTCGCAAGGCACGTAGATATCGGGCAGGAAATGCATTTCGACCTTGAGCACACCGTCGCCCTGGCAGGCCTCGCAGCGCCCCCCGCCTGAAGCGGAACCCACGTTGAAGCTGAAGCGGCCAGCGCCGTAGCCGCGCTCTTTGGCCATGTTCATTTCCGCGAACATCTCGCGGATCGGCGTGAACAGGCCGGTGTAGGTGGCCGGGTTGCTGCGCGGTGTGCGGCCGATCGGGCTTTGGTCGACGTTGATGACCTTGTCGAAGGCGTCCAGCCCGGAGATCTCGTCGTGCGGCTCGGCCTCGGCATGGCTGTTGTAGAGCTTGCGGGCCACCGCCGCGTACAGCGTGTCGTTGACCAGCGTGCTTTTACCCGAGCCCGACACGCCGGTGATGCAGGTGAACAGGCCGACCGGGATGTCGGCGCTGACGCTCTTCAGGTTGTTGCCGCGCGCGCCCACGATGCGCAGCATCCGCGGCTCGGCGGTCTGGGCCAGGGTGCGGCGTTGCGCGGGCACCGGGATGCGCAACACCCGCGACAGGTAGCGCCCGGTCAGCGATTCGGGATTCGCCGCCACCTCGTCCGGCGTGCCCTGCGCGATGACGCGCCCGCCATGCGCACCGGCGCCCGGCCCCATGTCGATCACATGGTCGGCATGGCGGATGGCGTCTTCGTCGTGCTCGACCACCAGCACGCTGTTGCCGATGTCGCGCAGATGCCGCAAGGTGCCGATCAGGCGTTCGTTGTCGCGCTGGTGCAGGCCGATGCTGGGTTCGTCCAGCACGTACATCACGCCGGTCAGGCCCGAGCCGATTTGCGACGCGAGGCGGATGCGTTGCGACTCGCCGCCCGAGAGCGAATCGGCGTTGCGGTCCAGGCTCAGGTAGTTCAGCCCCACGTCGTTGAGAAACTTCAGCCGCGAGCGGATCTCGCGCACCACCGGGCCGGCGATCTCGCCCTTGGCGCCTTGCAGCGTCAAACCGTCGAAATAGTCCAGGCACTCGCGCAAGGTGAAGTGCTCGACCTTGTAGATCGGCTGCGGCTCGGCATCCACACCGTCTTGCGCCCGGCCGACCAGAAACACATGGCGGGCCTCGCGCCGCAAGCGCGAGCCGCCGCAATCGGGGCAAGGGCGGGCGCTTTGGTAGCGCACCAGGTCTTCGCGCACCGCCGCCGATTCGGTTTCGCGAAAGCGCCGCTCCAGGTTCGGCAGGATGCCTTCGAACGGGTGCGAGCGTTTGACGCTGCGGGCCTTGCTCTTGCCACCCTTGCCATCGCTTTCGGCGGTGTAGACGAACTCCACGTCCTCGGCGCCCGAGCCGCGCAGCAACACGTCGCGCGCGCGCTGCGGCAGCTCTTCGAACGGGATGTCGATGTCGAATCGGTAGTGCTTTGCCACGCTCTCCAGCAGTGAGAAGGTGTAGCCGTTGCGCCGGTCCCAGCCCTTCACCGCGCCGCTGGCCAGGCTCAGCGACGGGAAGGCGACCACGCGTTCAGCATCGAACACCGTCACCTGGCCCAGGCCGTCGCAACTGGTGCAGGCACCCACCGGCGAGTTGAACGAGAACAGCCGCGGTTCCAGTTCGCTGAGTGAATAGCTGCACACGGGACAAGCGAACTTGCTGGAGAACAGATGTTCTTTGGTGCTGTCCATCTCCAGCGCCACCGCCCGGCCTTCGGCGATCCGCAGCGCAGCTTCAAAGCTTTCGGCCAGGCGCTGGCGCAGGCCGGTGGCAGGGGGCGCATCGGGTGCCGCGTCGGCGCCGAGCTGGCCGGTGCTGTCGGGCTGCACCTTGATGCGGTCGATCACCACATCGATGTCGTGCTTCTCGGCCTTCTTCAGCTTGGGCACGTCGGCCGCTTCATACGCCGTGCCGTCGACCCGAAAACGCACGTAGCCATGCGCCTGCATGTCGGCAAACAGCTCCACGAACTCGCCCTTGCGGTCGCGCACGACCGGCGCCAGCACCATCAGCCGGGTGTCCTGTGGCAGCGCGAGCACGGCGTCGACCATCTGGCTCACGCTTTGAGCCTGCAGTGGCAAATGGTGGTCGGGGCAGAACGGCGTGCCGGCGCGCGCGTACAGCAGGCGCAGGTAGTCGTGGATCTCGGTCACCGTGCCGACGGTGGAGCGCGGGTTGTGCGAGGTGGCCTTCTGTTCGATGGAGATGGCCGGGCTCAAGCCCTCGATCACATCCACATCGGGCTTGTCCATCAGCTGCAGGAACTGGCGCGCATAGGCGCTCAGGCTTTCCACATAACGCCGCTGGCCTTCGGCATACAGCGTGTCGAAGGCCAGGCTCGACTTGCCCGAGCCCGACAAGCCGGTGATCACCACCAGCTGGTTGCGCGGGATGTCGAGGTCGATGTTCTTCAGGTTGTGGGTGCGCGCGCCACGAATGCGGATCTGGGTCGCCTCGATGGATCGGCGAGTGGCCGCTTGGGTGTCGGGCACAGTGGCGGCTGGCGGGGTGGGCATCGGGCGGCTCGGCAAAACCGGCCATGATAGCGACGCGGGTCCGCGCGCGCACTGTTCGCCGACGCCGCGCCGCTCAAGGTGCGGCTTGTTCCAGTGCGGCCTTCAATGCGGCGGCGGTGGCGGCGGGCAAGGGCGCGCGCGGTGCGTTGGCCGCGCCGCCGGCCGCCCCAAGCGCCGCATCACCGGCGGTCTCCACACGCACCGCCGCCGCGTCGACGTGCACCGTGGTGTGCAGCCGGCCATTGCGCAGCAGGCGCAGCGGCCGGCCGTCGCTGGCACCCGCGCTGGCCGCCGGCGACGCCGCGGGCGCGGGCGCTGTTTGCCAGCGCGACCGGGTCGCGTCATCGAGCCGGCCCAGCCAGGCTTGCGCGGCGTCGTTCATCGGCTGCGCGGCGCCGTTGCCACGCTGCCATGTCCACGCGCCGGGCTCCGCGCTCACCGCGGCGCGCAGGCGTGACACCGGGTTCGGGCTCGCGGCCCGGCTCGGGGCCAGTTCCGAAGCCAGCCGCGGGCTGTCGGCCAGCTTGCCTGCAACGCTGTCGCCGCGATCCGCGGACGCGCCGGCACTGCCCTTGGCTTGAGCGAATGGCCGGGCCGCGGTTTGCGCAGCTGCCGCGGGTTCTTGCGCCGGGGCTGGGCCGGGCACATCGACGTTGGGCACCCCGGCCTCGGCGACCCGGGTTCGCGCATCGGGCCGGGCCATCTCGGCAGCTGATTCGCCCTCGCGCTTGCGCTCAGACATCGGGCTCGCCGCGACCGCGGGCGCCGCGGACTTTGCGAGTGTCGCGCCCACCGCTGTTTCATCTCTGACGGCGGGCGCGGCCTCCGGCGCCAGCACGGTGGTCTTGCTTTTGCCGGGTGTCGGTTTGGGTTCGGGACGGGCACTCTTCCTTGCCGCCACCGCGGCGTCATTCGTGCTTTGCCCCGGCGCGTGCATGGGGCTGGCATCGCTGCTCTTCATGGTCCGGCGCGCGTTGGCAGCGCCCTGGGGTGCCGCGGCCACGAGCGTGTCGGCCGCCCCGGGCTCGCGCGGCGCGGGCTGCGCCGGGGCTTGGGCGCGGGGCGCGGGCGTTGCGGCCACGGGCGCACGCGCCTCGGTCAGCGGGTCGGCGATCGGCCGGTCCCACCACATCACGCCGACCAGCGTGGCCACCATCAGGCTGGCAAAGCCCGCGGCCACCGGGGGCCGCAGCAGGAGTGACCACAGCGTCGCCCATCGCGTCCCACGGTGGTTCGCATTGGCTTGGGTTCGCGCGCGCTGGGGCGGCGCGTCACCCGAGGTCTGCGCCGGCGTTGCGACCGAGCCGGTGGCGATGCGCGCCTGCCGCAGGATGGCCTCGCTCAACGCGGCGGGCGCCGCGGCCCCGGCGTCGGGCGCGTGGCGCAATGCTTCGCGCAGATAGGCGTCGCGCTCGGCGTCCCTGCCGGTGCCCGTGCTGGAGCCGGAGCTCATGGGTGCACTCCAAGGCCAGCGGCCTCTGGACGATGGCGGCCCGGCGTGCTCATCGCGTCTCCTCCAGCACCGGCGCCAGATAGGCGCCCATGCAAGTGCGCAACTTGCTCATCGCGTAGCGCAGCCGGGTCTTGGCGGTTTCGAAGCCGACTTCGAGTGCGGTGGCCACCTCGGCCAGCGCCAGGCCGTCGTCATGGTGGAGCAGGAACGCGCTGCGCTGCGGCAGCGGCAGTTGTTCAAGGCACTGCAGCAGCCGCTCGCCGGCGCGGCGCCAGAACGCCAGTTCCTCGCTGTGTGGCGCGGCGCTCGCCGGTGCGGGCCAGTGTTGCCAGGCGCTGGCCTCGGGCTCCCAGGGTGGCTCGCCTTCAGCGTCGAAAGCATCGAGCGACACTTCGCGGCCGCAGCGGCGCAACAGGTCGATCACACGGTGGTGGGCCAGTGTGAACAGCCAGGTGCGAAAGCTGGCGCCCTGGGGTTCCCAGCGCTCGCGTGAATTGACGACGCGCAGCCAGGTGTCTTGAAACACCTCGTCGGTCTGTGCCGACAGCGCCGTGCCGAGCAAGCGCCGCACGAATCGGTACAAGCCGGCCTGGTGGCGCTCGTAGAGCCGCTCGAATGCGGCCGCGCTGCCGCGCGCGTAAGCGGCCATCAGCATGTCGTCGGTGGGTTCGGAGGTTGAAGGCATGGGCGGCTCAGTCTGCCTGATTCGATGTTGATACGGCGCAGGGGCACGAACGGGGTGATTCATTTTTTCGCGCAGCGTGTCAGGTTGGCTTTCACCCCGTTCCGAACGCTGGGGCGTATCAGCCTGGACCCTCAACGCAATTTTGTCCCGCGGCGCGGCGACAGAACCCCACTCAAGGAGAGCAGCATGAAACTGAAACCCCTGGTCACCACACCGGCGCTTGCGCTGGTGTTGGTGTTGGCCGCCTGCGCCGGCGCGCTCGAAGTGCCGGCGGCGCACGCCACCTCCACCACCGGCTACTGGCCGCCGGTGTGGCAGGACTCGCCGCAGACCTGGCCGGCCGAGTTCACGCCGCCCAGCTTTGCGCCGCCATCGGCCAACCATTGCCACCGCGCCCCTTCGACGCAAGAAGTGCCCGGTGGGGGCCGCGATCAACAGCTCGGCCACGGGGGCGGACGCGGCCGCCTGTCCGCGGGTTCCGAAATCGCAGCGTCACCCGGCCTGGCCAAAAAAGCCGAGCCCTCCGGCGCCGCCGATGCCGAACGCGCGGCCAAGGGTTCGAGCCTTGACCTGCGTGATGAAGGGCTGGCCGAAGCACGCGCACCCGAAGCCAAGTCGCGTGCCGACATGGCCGCTGCGGCACCGTCCCGGCGCGAAATCGCGCCGTCGCCATGGCCCCAGCCGCTGCCCCAGTCAGCACGCCCACCGCACCAGGTGGTTACCGCCGGCGTGGTCGATGACAACGCCGACTTCGGCGAATACCTGGCCTACCGCCAGCGCCGCGCCGGGCTGCCGGTGCGCGAGCGCGACATCAGCGAACGCTACCTGCTGGAAGTGACCGACACCCAGGGTCGCGCGGTGCACGACGCCGAGGTGGCCGTGCAACGCCCCGGTGTGGCGCAGCCGGTAATGTGGGCCCGCACCGACACCGCCGGGCGTGTCTGGCTGCACCCGCGTGCGTTCATGGCCGGCGGCCTGTCGGAACAGCGCGGCTTGGGTGTGGCCGTGCGCAAGGGCGGCCTGCAGGCCCGCGCCATGCTGCTGCCGGGCCAGGCGCAATCGGTGCAGGTGCGTTTGGGCGCGACCCTGGCCGCGCAACGCCCGCGCCTGGACCTGGTGTTCATGATCGATGCCACCGGCTCGATGGGCGACGAGATCGCCAAGCTGAAAGCCTCCATGCGCGCGATGTCGCAGCAGATCTCGCAGCTGCCCGGCCAGCCCGACATCTGCTACGGCCTGGTGGCCTACCGGGACCGTGGCGATGCCTTTATCACCCGCACGCACGACTTCACCGACGACCTGGGCGCCTTTCAACAAATGCTGGCGCGCGTGCAGGCCGGCGGCGGCGGCGACACCCCCGAGGCGCTGAACGAAGCGCTGCATGAAGTGGTGCACACCTTGAGTTGGCGCGTTGACGCGGCCCGCATGGTGGTGCTGGTGGCCGACGCGCCGCCGCATCTGGACTACGGCGGCCCGCAGTACGACATGGACATGCAGGCCGCGCTGGCCAAGGGCATCAAGCTGTTTGCGGTGGGCGCCAGTGGGCTGGACCCGGTGGGCGAGTACATCTTCCGCCAGATCGCGCAGTACACCGCCGGGCGCTTCGTCTTTCTCACCTACAAAGACGCCACCAACCCGGGCAGCGGCCCCGGCACGCAGACCGTGCACGACGTGAAGCAGTATTCGGTGCAGACGCTGGACCGGCTGGTGGTGCGCCTGGTGGG
>JANNDW010000194.1:0-3751 GCA_031378125.1 Methylibium sp.
GGTTCGGGGGGGGCGGCTGCTGCAAGCCCCGCCGCCGTGGCCGCCACGGGCCTGGTCCTGCTGGCGATCACGCCGGGGGGCCGTGTCGTGGTGAACGGCCGCGCTGCCGGCACCACGCCGCCGACGACACGGCTGACGCTGCCCGAGGGCCGCCACACCGTCACCGTGCGCAACGAGGACTTCCCGCCGTTCGTCAGCGTGATCGAGGTCAGCGCCGATCAGCCGGTGACCCTGCGCCACCGTTTCGGGCCGTAGCGGCATGAACCTCATGCACCACCGCTGGCCGCGTCGTTGGCGCACGCTGATGGCCACCGCGCTGCTGACAGCCGGCTGTGCCGCACCACCGGCCCCGCCGCCGGCCGTCGGCCTGGCCGATCTGCTCGACCGCCCCGCCGAGCGCGCTTTGATCGAAGGCCAGCGCGCCTACGACGAAGGCCAGTACGCCCAGGCCGAAGCGGCGCTGAAGCGCGCACTCGACCCGGCCGGGCCCGGCCTGCAAAGCCCGCGCGACCGCGCCACCGCGCACAAGCTGATGGCCTTCATCACCTGCACCAGCGACCGCGAAGCGGCCTGCGAGGCCGCGTTCCGCGCGGCGCGTGCAGCAGACCCGGCCTTCGCGCTCAGCCGCAGCGAAGCCGGCCACCCGCTGTGGGGCCTGGTCTACAAACGAACGGTGCCCTGAGCGTTGGCGATATCGGCACACGGATAATCCGCGCGCCGATGACCTCCCCCGCCGCCCAACCCTTCAAGCACACGCTGCGCGTGTACTGGGAAGACACCGACGCCGGCGGCGTGGTCTTCTACGCCAACTACCTGAAGTTCTTCGCACGCGCTTCAACCCCACGAGCTTGCCGAAGATCACCGTCCAGCTGGCCAGCGAGATGGCCACCAGCCCGGCCATCACGAGCTGCACGACCAGGCTGGCTTGCAGGATCAGGGTGGTGATCGAGAGGTCTGTAGGGGTCATGTCAGGGTCGAGAACAGCAGATTCGGAATGCGCCGCGGGCGGAAGGTTCCACTGTCCACGCAGCCGATGCGGATCTCGCCTTCGGCCAGCAGCACCTCACCCCGCAGGGCCTGCTGCACGATCGTCATCGATGCCTGCCCCGCGTGCTGCAGCACCACGGTGACGTCGATGGCGTCGTCCAGCCGCGCCGGGGCGCGGTAGCGCACACGGGTGTCGGTGACGACGAAGATGGCACCGGTCTCGTCGCGCAAGGCCTGTTGGCCGAAGCCCAGGTGGCGCAGCCATTCGGTGCGCGCGCGTTCGAAGAACTTCAGGTAGTTGGCGTAGAACACCACGCCGCCGGCATCGGTGTCTTCCCAATAAACGCGCAAGGGAAAACGAAACACCGGTCGCGCGGCTTCACTCATCGACGGCAGCGCAGGCGCAGGCGCAGTCAGCAGGGCGCACTACAGCCGCGTGCGCTTGTAGACCAGGCCCCATTGCGGGTGGCCGGATTCCGCCGTGCTCAGCGCAAAGTTCGGGTCGGCCAGGCGCGCGGCCCGAAACGCCGCCTCGCATTCGGCGTTGCGGTTGCTGGTGCAGTAGATGAAGGCCAGGTGTTTGTGCGTGGCGGCCCGGTCTTTGTACGACTGCAGCCCCAGCTGCAAGGCCTGGTTGAACAGCTTCTCGGCGTCGCGGTAGGCCGCGTCATCGTAGGCACGCAGCCCGTTCAACAGCGCGCGCTCCGCCGGGCGCTCGATCACGTCGACCACGCTGGCGGTGTTTGGCATCTCGGCGCAGGCCGTCAGCAAGGCCAGCGGCAGGGCCGCCAGCGCAAGGGCCGCAAGCGAAACAGACCGGCGGCGCGTCATGAGCCGAACTTGTGCTTGATGGTCACGGCCTGCCCCGGGGTCACGGTCACCGTGCTGCGATAGGGCGCAAAGTCGCCGTTGCGAATGACGATCTGGTGCTTGCCCTCAGTCAAGGTCAGCTCGTTCAGCGGTGGCGCGGTGCCGGCGGGCACGCCGTCGACGTCGACCTGCCCCCACGGGCTGACGGCGATTCTGAGTGTGCCGTTGGTCTTGGGCAGCCCGGACGGCGCAGCGACGGAGGCCCTGGTTTCGGTGATGCGCAGTTCGGCCGTGTCTTTGGCCGCGGGTGCCTTGGCCACTGGCGCCGGTTTGGGGGTTGGGGGCTTGGGGGCCGCGAGCTTGGGCGTCGGCGTGGGCGGCTTTTGAAATGCCGGTGTGGCGGCGGAGACCGTCTTGGCCGGCGCCGTCACCGCCGGTGTTTGCGCGGCCAGGTTGGCGGGGGCGGTTGGGGCGGCGACCACCGGCGCAGCGGGTGTGGCGGGTGTGGCTGGTGGCGCTGCCAGATCCACCGGCTGCCCGGCCACTGGCGCAGGCCGGGCGGCCTTTTGGCGTGGTGCAAGCGCCACCGCCAGCAGCGCGCCGCCCAGGACCAGGCCCGCCAATGCTCCGCCGATCCACAGGCGGCGCGACTTTGCGCCCGCCGCTCCCGAGTACTCGCCGTCCTGGTTGGCCGAGTGGTCGTCCAGCCAATGGCGCAGATCGCGTGAAAACGCGCGTGCCGAGCGATAGCGCTGCTCGGGGTCTTTCAGCATCGCTCGGGCGGCGATCTCGGCCAGGCCCGGCGGCACCTTGCGGTCGACCTCGCTGGCCGGCGGGGGTTCGTGCGTGAGCACCGCGTTGGTGATCTCGGCCAGCGTGGCGCCGCGGAAGGGCTTGCGATCCGTCAGCAGCTCATACAGCACCACGCCGAGCGAAAACACATCGGCGCGCCGGTCCACCGTCTGGTGGCGCGCCTGCTCGGGCGCCCTGTCGTAGGGCGAGCCGGCGGCGATGTCGCCCGCCGACCCGATCTCGTGGCGGTGCGCCACCCGCGCGATGCCGAAGTCGAGCACGCGTGGCTGGGTGCGGCCCACCATGAAGATGTTGGCCGGCTTGATGTCGCGGTGCACCACGCCCTTGCTGTGCGCATAGGCGAGCGCATCGGCCACGCGCCGCACGATCAGCGCCGCCTGGCCCGGGCTCGGCCGCCAGCCTTCCTGGCGCAACTGGCGCAGGTCGCGGCCCTTGAGCATCTCCATTGCGATGTAGGCGCTGTTGTCGCTGACCCCCGCATCGAACACGGTCACGATGTGCGGGTGGCTCAAACCGCCAGCGGCGCGTGCCTCGTCCAGAAACAGGGTGTTGAACGATTCACGCTCGTCGGCCGAAAGCTCCAGGCTCAAGGTCTTGATGGCGACCAGCCTGGACAGCAGCGGGTCGTGGGCCGCGTAGACCGTGCCCAGCCCGCCAGCGCCGATGCGGTACTTCAGCGCATAGCGCCCGATGTGCCCGATGGTGGGCATCTCGGTTTCGGAAGCGCCCGCCTGGTTGGTCATGAACGCCGTGGCCGGGCCCTGCGGCAGGCCGACATCGGAGTCGGACCACAAGCCCACGTTGGGCTGGCTGGGCAGGTTCCCCGGCTGCGTATCGGGCGTGAACGGACCGGGAGCGGTCGAGGGGCTGAATGGGGTCACGGGGCGAGCTTAGTCGAGCAGGCGGGGGTCGGACTGTGCAGTAATGAGCATTTTGCGGCGTTGACAGCGTTGGCCAACGATTATCCGACCCGCCAGGATGGGGCGGGTTCGGAACGTTTACCGCAGTGCCGAGCGCAGGCGTTCCACCGCCGTGTGCAACTGCCCCATCGAGCTGGCATAGGACAGGCGGATGAAGTTTTCGCCCATGTGATGGCCGAAGTCGCGCCCCGGCGTCATCGCCACCTGGGCGCGCCGCATCA
>JANNDW010000218.1:0-22917 GCA_031378125.1 Methylibium sp.
CAACGCCGAGACCCACGCCGTGAGCGCGGTGATCAAGTGGGTCGAGCAGGGCGTGGCGCCCGAGAAGATCGTCGCCTCGCGCCTTGACGCAACCGGTGCGCTGGTGCGCCAGAGACCGGTGTGCCCGTACCCGGCGCAGGCGGCCTACATCGGCAGCGGCGACGTCAACAGCGCTGCGAACTTCAGGTGTGTGACGCCCAGGTTTCAAAAGCGCCCCATCGAACCGGGCGATATGCTGCACATCCGCAATTCGCTGACACAGCGCGGGCTGCTGCTGCCCAACCGTTGATCCACTCGGGCGCGGCCGAACCGCCCGCGCCCCGTGGACGCCTTCCCGCCGTCCGTGTGCGCGCCGACGTGCGCTGGCGGATCGATGCGCTGATGAAACTGCTGTGCGTGGACGATTGATGCTGCTGGTCGACACCCACGTGCTGGTGGTTGTGTTGCAAGACGATCCGCAGTGGGCCGAATGGTCGATGGGGCAATTGCGCGCACAGGCCAGGATTCACGAACTGGTGATCAACCCCGTGGTGTATGCGGAGCTGTCACTGTCGTTCTCCAGCTTCGAGGCCCTGGACCGGGTGGTGGCCACGATGGAACTGGCGCTGCACGAGATACCCCGGCCGGCCCTGTTTCTGGCCGGCAAGGCCTACCTTCAATACCGCCGTCGCGGCGGCAGCAAGGCGCAGTTGCGGCCCGACTTCTTCATCGGCGCCCATGCGGCCGTGCAGGGCTGGGCCTTGCTGACGCGCGACGCCAGCCGCTTCAGGACCTACTTTCCGAGCCTGGAAGTCGTCGCACCCTGAGTCATCGGTCACGCAGCTGAACGACGCGGCTGGTGCCGAATTCGCCACGCCAGAAAGCCCACGACCGCCAGGTTGCTGGCCCGCACGATGGCGCCGATGGCCGTCGGCTTGTGCATCAGGTGGCGCAGCTCGAAGGCCAGGCCGATGTGGCCGAGCAGCGCTTCGGCCAGATGCTGCAGGTTGTGGTGCAGCAGGCTGAGCAACCCCGCGCAGGCCAGCGTGCAAGGGATTGCCGCGAGGCGCGATCGACTTCGCGCCGTGCCGCCAGCCGCGTTCGGCGGGCCCTCGCAGGCAGCCCGGTGCCGGGACATAAATGTGATTCTGGGCGACCACGGCGTGACCTCGCTTGCCAACACGGAGCTCGGCGAACGGGCAGTCCGTTCGTCATCCGTCTCTTTTTCAAGGAGTCAGTATGAGCAAGAGCTCTGGAGGACCACGACATGGGCAACCAGACGGGAACATCAGCTCGGTGCGGGCCGCAAGGCTGGCGCCGCCATTGCAAATGATTGATCAACCCCATCGGAGACCCAGAGATGAACAAACAGATATCACCTTCCGGATGCGACACGTTCAAAAGAATCATCCAGAGCCTCAGGCGGGAGATCGAGGACCTGAACAAGCGCATCAACACACTCACCAGCCAGCTCCGCGAAATGTAAGGCCGGCCCATGCCGGATGTGGAGCAGATCAAGCGCACGAAAGCGGCCATCGACGCGGCCGGGCAGATGCTGGCAGCCAAGCAGCTTGACCTCTCGGAAGTGGAAGACGTGTTGCGCGAAAACTGCAGCCCTTGAGGCCGCGGCGACTCCACACAATTGCTTACCAGGCCGTGCCCGATGACCATCAATCCTAGGGAAGGCGCTTTTGGATTTGGCTCCTAGACTTGTTCTCATCGTGCCGGCACCCTGCGGCGCGCAAGGAGAGGACGATGGCAAAGAAGTCTGCCGCAGATGCGGCGCTCGCCTGGGCGGCCAAGGCGCACAAGCTGAGCGATGCGATCATCGTGGACCACGCGCAAGCGCGTGACGCCGACTCCGGTGAGGCGATCCACAGCTTCCGCCTCGTGAGTGCGGCGCAGGGCAACGGGCCGTCGCATCAGGTGCTCGTCGAAGCCGGCGGCAACGTGGTCGAGGCCACGCCGAAACACGCCGCGCTGTTCGCCGCCGCGCATGCCGCGCCGCCGGGCCCGGCACCGGCCATGGCGCCGAGCATGGCACCTTTGGCGCCGATCACGATCGCACCCGACACCAACACCCTGGTGCTCAACCCCACCGACACGCTGGACGAAACGCTGATCGTCACGGTGCCGAAAAACGCCGGCCCGGCGAAGGCCGACGTGTACTTTCTCGCCGACACCACCGGCTCGATGGACAGCATCTTGCAGGCGGTCAAGAACGGCGCCAACAACGTGCTGGCCACGCTCGGCGCGCTCGGTGTCGACCTGGCGTTCGGGGTCGGCAACTACAAGGACTTTCGGTCCGGTGACCCGTACTGTTTTGCGCACCAGGTCAGCCCGACCAACATGGCGGCCACGGTCACCGCGGGCATCAACACCTGGACCGCCAGCGGCGGCGTCGACATTGTCGAAGGCGCGTTCTTCGCGCTCGACAATTTGGCCGCGGCGCCCGGCGGCGCGATCGGCTGGCGCAGCGGCGCCAAACGCATCATCGTGTGGTTCGGCGATGCGGCGGCGCACGACCCCATCTGCCCCGCCGCGTCGGGCCAAGCCGTGGCCATCACCGAAGGCAGCGTCACCGCCAAGCTGGCGGCGCAAGGCATCATGGTGCTGGCCATCTCGACCGCCACACCGGGGCTGGACGCCGACCCCAAGATTGGCGCCGGCGGCTACGTGGCCGTCTGCGGCCCACCCGGCGGCACGGCCGGGCAGGCAACACGCATCGCGGCCGCCACCAGCGGCGTGTTCGTGACCGGCATCAACCCGGGCAACATCGCCAACACGATCATCAGCCTGGGGTCCGGCGCGATCGGCGCGATCCAGAACATCAAGCTCGTTCCCTCGGCCAGCATCGCTCCGTTCGTCACCTCCATCACCCCGGCCGCCGGCTACGGGCCGCTGGCCGGCGACACCGAACACACGCTGAAGTTCGAGGTGCGTTTCCACGGCATTGCCTGCAAACCCGAAGCGCAGGTGGTCGGCGGCAGCATCGACGTGGTGGCCGACAGCGTGGTGGTCGCGGCCAAGCGGGTGCAGATCACCGTACCGGCCTGCGCGCCCAAGGGCTTCGTGTACGCGGTGAAGTTCGTTTGCGGCACGCAGCCCGAGTGCGATTGCCAGTGTGGGCCGATCCGGCCCGGCCGCTACGCCACCGAGATCAACCTTCTGAACCCGGGCTCGAAGGAAGTGAATGTGCTCAAACGCTTCGTGCCGGTGGTGCTGGCCGGCGCGCCGCTCGGCCGCGAGCCGCGCGTGGCCGCACCGCGGGCCGAAGACAAGATCGTGCTGCCGCCGCACAGCGCCACGATGGACGACTGCTGCCGCATCAACGAGTTGCTGTTCGGCGCGCCGGGTGGATCGCCCTCGGCGTTGACGATCGGCTTTGTCGAGATCACGGCCGACGCCGACATCGTGGTCACCGCCGTCTACACCGCCAGCGGGCTGGATGCCACCGGCGTGTCCATCGACGTGCAGCAAATCACCGCGCACAAGGCCTGACGCCGGCGTCAGTGCCCAACAAACAATCTCAGGGAGAGGCCATGTCGCACATCACCGGCACCGTTCAGGTTCTCGCAGCGCCCCAGTCCATCGGGCCCGGCACCACCATCTTCAACCCACCGGCCGCACCGGGCGGCACCAAGCTGCTGATGCTGCATTTCCAGAACCCGGACTTCAAGCCCGGCGACAGCCTGCGCGTGAACCTGGGTTACGCCACCGACGTGTTCACCGCCGCCGACGGGCCGGCGTTCTGGACCCGGCCGATCAACGTGTATGCGTTTCCGGCCGGCGTGGAGATCACGTATGTGAAGGCCGGCGCGCTGGTCGGCAGCATTCAGCTCGACCGCTTCGGCCGCGGCGAGCGGCATGCGGGCGAGACCGGCCACCCGAGCTTTTCAAACTGCGATCCGTTCTACCAAGCGCCGGCTTACGTCGAACCCACCTACGACCCGTTCTGGTACTGCACCGACCCGCCGAACTGGGAGAACGCCGCCGCCGTGACCGATGCGAACGACGTGCGCGCACGCGTGGCGCGCAGCGTGGGTATGATCGTCATGGTTCACGGCAGCAACGTCTCCACTTGTTCAGTGACCCTGGTCGACGCCGACAAGGTGCTCACCGCAGGCCATTGCCACGACACCACCGAAGACGCCTTGAGCGGCTCGATCGTGTTCGACTACCAGACCCTGGCCGACGGCAGCCGGCCGCCCGGCTACAGCCCGAAGGTCTACAAGGTGAAGGCGGTGCTCGGCCGCAAGTTCACCGGCTCCACGCTCGACTACAGCCTGCTGCAACTGGCCGAGGCGCCGGTGGGCGTGCCGGCGATCCAGATGCGCAACGACCTGCCGCTGATCGGCGAGGCTGTGTTCGGCGTGCACCACCCGAACGGCGCGGTCAAAAAACTCTCGCAGCCGCACGGCGGCGGCTTTTCGCAGGTTACCGGCAGCGCGCTGGGCGGCATCAACGTGCCGTCGAGCTTCGACGTGTCGGGCGGCAGTTCGGGCTCGGGGCTGTTCGATGCGGCCGGCCGCATCGTCGGCATCCTGTCGCTCGGTGCACCGTGCTCGGGCTCGCCGCTGGCCTACAGCCCGACGCGCAACGTGCTGGCCGACCTGACGCCGGTGCCGCCGCCGGCCGTCAACCGCGACGTGATGGTGGTGTTCGACCGATCCGGCAGCATGAACATGAACGACGGCACCGGCCGGAAGAAGATCGACGCGGCGCGCGACGCGGTGTCGCTGTTCGTGCAGCTGGTGCGGGCCGGCACCGGCAACCGCGCCGGGCTGGTGTCGTTCAGCACCTCGGCGAGTTCGCCGGTCGACTTTGGATTGGCCAACGTCACCGCGGCCAACAAGACGGCGCTGGTCGGGCCGCCGCCGTATTCGGGCGGCAAGGTCGGCGCGCTCGCGCCCGGTGGCATGACGACGATCGGCGGCGGGCTGGATGCGGCCCGCGCGCAGTTCCCGCTGGCCGGCGCGAACCCGAGGGCGATTTTGCTCCTCACCGACGGGCTGCAAAACCAGCCGCCGAGCATCGCCACCGTCGAGCCGTCGCTGGGCGGCATCGCGGTGCACGCGATCGGCTTCGGCACCGAGTCCAACCTCGACGGCGCGCTGCTCAGCGCGCTGACGGCGGCACACAGCGGCCAGTACATGCGCGCCGGCGGCGGCTTGGCGCTGCAGAAGTTTTTCTCCAGCGCGTTCGGCAACATCTTCGAAAACGGCGTGCTGTTCGATCCGGAATTCGACCTGCCCGCCAACCAGGCCGGCGCGCCGATGACGTTCAACGTGTGCGGTGAAACGGCGCTGACGGCCGTGGCCGGCTGGGACAACAAAGGCGCCGACCTGCTGCTGGAGCTGACGACGCCGGGCGGTGTGGTCATCACCAGCGGCGCGCCGACGGTCGAATCCAACAGCGGCAGCACCTGGACCTTCCTGCGCGTGCCACTGCCCATCGCCGGTGCGCGCAACGGCGCCTGGAGCGTGCGCGTGGTGCGCCCGGGAGGCGGGGGCGAGTTCCCGGCGCCGGCGCCTGCCCTGCGCTACTTCGTCAACGTCATTCCGTCCGGCGGCCCCAAGCTGCTGCGCCAAGCCGACGCGCGGCGCTACTACACCGGCGACACGGTCAACCCGGTGATGATGCTGCGCTACGACGACGGCAGCTGGCCCGAAGACATCGCCATGGCGATGAGCCTGACGCGGCCCGACACCAGCGTCGGCAATGTGCTGGCCAAGGCCGGGCTGGGGGCAGCGGGCAGCGTCGATGCCGACGGTATTTCGCCACGCCATGCCACGCTGATGGCGCTTGAAACATCCAGCGGCAAACCGGTCGCGAACTACGGCCAGTCGGCGTTCAAGCTCAGCGCCGACAGCGAGCACACCGAAGGCCGGTTCGAGTCCGGTGGCACCTTGGGCCTGCGCCTGCCGGAGGTGCTGACGGTGGAAGGCAACTACAGCTTCCACGTGAAGGCGAGCTACGGCGGCGGTTGTTCGGGGGTGCGCGAACACCTGTGGTCGCTGCACATCGAGATCGGCATCGACCCGGGCAAGACCGGCGTCACCACGACGCCGCTGCCCGACGGCCCCGACGGCAGCACCAACGTGCGCGTGACCTTCACGCCGCGCGACCGCTATGGCAACCTGCTCGGCCCGGGCCGGCTCGACGCATTCACCGCCGAGCCGGTGCCCGGCAGCCAGCCCACCGGCCCGGTGACCGATGTGGGCGGTGGCGCCTACCAGGTCGACGTGCGCGTCGACCCCGGCTCGCTCGGCCCGCCGCAGGTGGGCATTGCGCAGCCTGGGCGCCCGGTCGTCGTGGTCACGCCGGCCGACTTCAAGCTGTTCATCTACGGCGTCAAGTTCGTCTGCGGTGTGCAGCCCGGCGGTGGCGACAAAGACTGCGGCTGTGCGCCGGTGCGGCCGGGCAGTTATTCGACCGAGATCAACATCCTCAACCCGACCGGCAAAGAGGCTCCGGTGCTGACGCGGCCGGTGCCGCTGGTGGTGGCCGGCGCCGCCTCGGGCCGCGAGCCGCGCTTCAACGGGCCCGGCAAAATTTCGGTGGTGAAACTGCCGGCCCATGGCGCGACCATGAGCGACTGCTGCCGCATCCTCGAACTGGTGCTCGGCGCCGCGCCCGCCGGGCCGGTGCCGCTGACGATCGGCTTCCTGGAGATCGTCAGCACGGTCGAGCTGGACGTGACGGCGGTCTACACCGCCAGCGGCGGCGCCGGCTCGACGCCGTCGATCTCGGTGAACCGGATTGCGGCGCGGCCATTGGTCGTGTGAACGAAACGGTCCAGCGCTTGGCGTCGCAGCCCCGGACCGAACCAGCGACGGCGTGAGCCGGCGATCGAGTCCCCACCATTGGGGATGCCTTGGTGCGGTGCGCGCAAGACAATGCGCGCACCGCAGCCTGCCGCAAAATCTCTTCGGCCGGCACCCTCCTCGGAGCCGCCGACATGAGCAAGACGTCCCATTTCATCATCCTGATCGGTGGCCCGGGGACGTTCGAGTCCTGCGACCGCGACCATGACAAGACCTGGAAGAACTACATCGTGCCCATCCAGGTGGCGGTGACGAAGAAGCAGCTTGCCGTGTCCGCGGGCGAAACGATGCAGTGGTGGGTCTACGCGCCGGCCTATGCAGAGCGCTGGGTCGACGACGTGGCCGATATCGGCAACAGCAAGCTGGACCGCGGCAAGGAACTGCTCGACTCGCGCGGCCGTGACATCAGCAATGTTCGCGCCAGCCAGGCCACCGACTACCTGGACCGCATCAAACGAATGGCCAAGAGTTCCAATGCGTCGTTCAAGGCATTGAAGTCGGTCGACGACTTCTGGACCGAGCTGCAGGCATTGCCGGACCATTCGGTCAGCCGCCTGTGGTACATCGGGCACGCGTCGGAAAAAGGACTGATGCTCAAGCTGGTGCACGACAGCAAGTCCTGCGCACCCGCGGCCCAGGCCTCGGACATGGTCATGGTGACCGACCTGGCGACGCGCTCGGGCCTGATTGCCTCCAAGCTGGCGGCCAAGCCGGACACGTCGAAGTTCTACGGCTGCTTCACGAAGGGCTTTGCCGAACAATGGAACACCCGGTTCGGCAGCGCCACCGAAGGCACGACCACGAAGATCGATTTCGGCCTCATCGATTCAGCGTCGAAGATCGTGCCGATACTGCCGCGCCTGGAGGCCGGTACGGACTGGAAACGGTTCAATGCCCGCCCCTGAGCGAGGCGAATCGGTGTGATCACACGCTGACGACGGTCCGCGCAAAAACGCGTGCCGACTCACGCGGCTGATGCGCATCGCGATCGAGAACGCCGGCGCCGAACGCGGCGCGCTGCACAGGCAGCGCTCGATGCTGTGCGTGCCGGTGCAAAGTCAGCGGCAACGGGTCGCACGACCTGCGCGCGCCGCTGGTGGCGATGCGTGGCTGCCTGGAACTGCTGGCGACCAAAGGCGAAACGCTGGCAACCGACCAGCGCCAACAGTGCCTGGGCATCGCGGTGCGCCAGAGCGTCCACAGCGAT
This sequence comes from Methylibium sp., assembly GCA_031378125.1. Lineage (GTDB taxonomy): Bacteria > Pseudomonadota > Gammaproteobacteria > Burkholderiales > Burkholderiaceae_C > LGRD01. The sequence continues at coordinate 8,014 of JANNDW010000218.1, forward strand.
GCGGCGGCCGGCACCTGCTTCACGTTCAGCCTGCCCATCCAAGGCTCGCGCCGGTGAAGCACGCGCCGCCCCACGGACTTTGGCCACGGCCGCCGGGCTCGCCGCGCTGGCGATGCTAAGGTCTGGGCTCGCGTCGCAGTTCCCGCACCTTGCACCGCACCTTGCACCCGTTGACGAAAGCCGCCCATGTTGTATGCGTTGTTGAAGACCGTTCACTTGCTCAGCATCGTCATCTGGGTCGGCGGCATGTTCTTCACGCTGTATTGCCTGCGGCCCGCGTTGGCCGCGCTCGACGGGCCGGTGCGCGTGCGGCTGATGCATGCCACGCTGGGCCGATTTTTCAAGCTGGTGTTGATCGCCGCCGGTCTGGTGCTGGCCACGGGCGGGTGGATGATGGGCCTCGCGGCCCAGGCCGCGGTGCAAGCCGGCGGCCGCTTCAACATGCCGCTGGACTGGACCGTGATGGCGGTGCTGGGCATCGTGATGATCGCCATCTTCGGCCACATCCGCTTCGTGCTGTTCAAGCGCCTGGAGCGTGCCGCCAACGCGCAGATCTGGCCGGTCGGTGCGCAGGCGCTGGGCAGCATTCGCAATTGGGTGCTGGTGAACCTGGTGCTGGGCCTCGTCATCATCGTGGTGACGCGGCTGGGTGCGGTGAGTTGACGCCGGCCGCGCCGTACGCCCCTGAGCATCGCCCGCAAACGCCCATCGGAACGACCCTGTGAACACCCCATTGCCGACCCAGACCCAGCTGCCCTTGTTTCCGCTGCACAGCGTGCTCTTTCCGGGCGGGCTGCTGCCGCTGCGCATCTTCGAGGTGCGCTACCTCGACATGATCGGCCGCTGCCACAAAGCGGGCACGCCGTTCGGCGTGGTCTGCCTGACGCAAGGCTCCGAAGTGCGGCGCCCGCCGCAGCCCGGCCAACCCGCCAGCCCCACCGGCGATGGCTTCGCGAACGAGGCGTTCTTCGAGGCCGGCACGTTGGCCTGCATCGACGAACTGGAGCGCCCGCAAGCCGGGCTGATGATGATCCGCTGCACCGGCACGCAGCGCTTTCGCATCCGGCGCAGCGAGCGGCTCAAGCACGGCCTGTGGACCGGCGACGTGGAACTGCTGGTCGACGACCCGATGGTGGCCGTGCCCGACGACCTGGCTTTCACGCGCCAAGCCCTGCAGCAACTCGTGGCCCGGATCGAGCAGCAACTCGACAAGCCCTCCGACATGCCGCTGCTGCCGCCCTATCGGTGGAACGACTGCGGCTGGCTGGCCAACCGCTGGTGCGAGCTGCTGCCGTTGAAGCCCGAACTGAAGCAACGCTTCATGTCGCTGGACAATCCACTGCTGCGGCTGGAGCTGGTGGCCGACGCGCTGGGGCAAATGGGGTTCGAGCTGCCGAAGTGAGGCCGATTTCAAGGCCGCTGGCGCAGCCTTTCGATCTCGCTGCTCAACATGCGCTCGCGCACGCCTTGGCCTTGCAGGCTGAGGAACGTGACCAGGCCATGAATCGCCAGGCCCAGGCCCCAGCCCCACAACGGAAAGTGCGACCAGCGGGGGCCTGCGACCACGCTGTTCAGCGCAAACAGGCCGAGGTTGACCATCACGAACACCAGCGCGTGCGTGTAGAAACCGAGCTTGATGCTCACGCGCCGGCGGGCGCGGGTTTCGATGTCATTGGAGGGCGGCCGCTGGTTCATCTCGGGGCTCTGGGTGGAGTTGAAGAGCCGCCAGTGTCTGTCGGCGCGCAGATCGCCCTCACCGTCTTGCGATGGAATGGCGCAACTTGCGCCGAACCCATCGGAATGCGGCGCGAAATGCTCAGGCAGCCACCTACCCGCGCTGCTGAGCCGCCGCGATCTCGTAGTGAAACACCTTCGAGATGATCTGCCAACGGCCGTCCACCTGGACCAGGGTCAACAGATCGGTGAAGTGTTTCGGCGCGATGGCGCATTCGACGCGCGCCAAGGCCGTCACCGGGCCGGCGAACTCGATCCCGAGAATTCGATCGCTGCGCGGCTCGCCCCGGCTGGCCGGCGAGGGCCGCTTGTCGACGACAGCAAAGTACTCGTCCATGCCCAGACTCAGCAGCGTGCCATCGGTCGCACAGGCGTAGATCGCCGCGGGGTGGAACACGCGCCGCAGAATCTGCGTGTCGCTGCGGTACAGGCCTTCAAAATACGCCTGGAGAACGTCGATCACGGCATTGAAGGGGGCATGCATGGCGGGCCTCGTTGTCAGTGGATGGGCTACTGCGGCTCGCGCCGGCACAGGGCGACGGCCTGCTTCACCGCCAGCTTGAACGGTGCGATGTCGTCGCGTGCCGCGGCGATGAGGCTGCCGCCTTCGAGCAGCATCACCACCAGCAGTGCGCGGTCGCGGGCTTGGGCCGGCGTGAAGCCGGCCTTCAGCAAGCGCTGCTCCAGGCGCGCGGCGATGCCGGCGTACGCGTCATTGACGGCTTGCGCCAGGCGCGGCGCCGACGCCTTTTCGGCCACGAACGCGGCGAACAACGCACACAGTTCATGGCGCGTTCGGGCCACGGTCTCCAGCAAGGCGGCGCCGACGGCGGCCACCGCCTGTTCGGGCGGCTGGGCCGCGTCTTGCGCGTCGATCATCAAGAGCAGGCCGTCGGTGATGAGCGCCACCACCGCGGCGGCAATCTCTTCCTTGCCGGCGGGAAAGTGGTGGTACATCGAACCCTTGGGCGCTTGCGCCTCGGCCAGGATGTCGTTGATGCCCACGCCGTGGTAGCCGTGGCGGCGGAACAGGCGCAGCGCGGCCCGCAGGATGCGGCTGCGGGTGTCAATTTCAGGCGCGGGCGCGGGCGCGGGTTGGCGGGTGGGCAGGCGGGTCACGCGTCAATGATAGGCGGGCCGGCGCAGGAACCCGTGAACAGCTTGCGCAATGAAGCTCCGCGCAATCAGGCTCCAATCAAGCGCTAGACAGACCGGTCTAGCGTGCGCTAGGATAACGCATGAACACCACCTTCGCCCTGACCGGGGCGCCTGCCAGCCGGGCCGGCGCCAGCACGCAAGACATCCGCCTCCGCGCCCCTGACGGCTACTCGCTGGCCGCCACCGTCTATCGCGCAGACTCGGACCCATGGGTCGTTTTCGGCTCGGCCACCGCCGTGCCTCGCGGCTTTTACCGCCGCTTCGCGGAGTACGCCCAAGGGCGCGGCGTCAACGTCATCACCACCGACTACCGCGGCATCGGCGGCTCGGCGCCGAAGTCGCTGCGCGGCTTCATGCCCGACTACGCCGACTGGGCGCGCCAGGACCTGGCCGCCGCGGTCGACCACGCCACCCGCCGCGGCCCCACCTTCCTGGTGGGGCACAGCTTTGCCGGCCACGCCATCGGTTTGCTGCCGCGGCCGAACGTGCTGCGGGCCGCCTACGTGTGCGCCGCCGGCGCCGGCTGGCACGGCTGGATGCCGCTGGCCGCGCGGCCCAAGGTGTGGCTGATGTGGAACGTGATCGGCCCGCTGGCCACCCGCCTGCTCGGCTACCAGCCCGCCAAGCGCATGGGGCTGGGCGAAGACCAGCCGCTGAGCGTCTATCGCCAATGGAGGCGCTGGTGCAGCTTTCCGCACTACTTTTTCGACGACCCCATCGCCACCGAACTGGTGCGCGGCTTCGCCGATGTGACGATCCCGATCGCCGCCGCCAACGCACTCGACGACGCCTGGGCCATGCCGGCGTCGCGCGATGCGTTCTTCAAAGGTTTTCCGAAAGCGTACATCGACCGCTTCGATTTCAAGCCCTCCGCGCTCGGTGTGCGCGAGGTCGGCCACATGGGCTACTTCCGCCCCGCGGTGGGCGCGAAGCTGTGGCCGCAAATCATCGACTGGCTGGGTCAACACGGGCTGCGCACCGTGGCTTGATGCGATCGTCATCCCGCCGTAGCATGGCCTCTCACCCCAACACCATGGAGACACCGATGACCAGCCCCGACACCTGCGGCACCCTGGTTCCCTACTTCAAGGTGGCCGACGGGCAACTGCCCGCCTTCAAAGCCATCGTCGAACAGTTCGTCGCGAAGTCGCGCACCGAGCCCGGCTGCGTGCACTATGCGTTTTCATTCGCCGGCCAGGAAGCGCACTGCCGCGAAGGGTATGACGACGCCCCCGCGCTGCTGGCGCACCTGGGCAATGTGGGCGAGTTGCTGCAACAGGCGCTCAGGATCGCCGAGATCACGCGCTTGGAAGTGCACGCCCCGGAGTCGCAAATCGCCAAGCTGCGCGAACCGATGGCGAGCCTGAACCCGAAATGGTTTGAACTGGGAAGCGGGTTTCGGCGTTGAGCGTTCTGTGCGCGTGGCCCGCGCGCGCCAGCGCCGATGGCTGCGCTCAGACCAGAGCGAAGCCCTGATGCAATGGGGCAGCGTCGGCCTGAGGTGAGCCGCCTCCCCTGCGCAATTTCATAGGCGCTTCGGTCCGGCGGCTCAGACCAGAGCGAAGCCCTGATGCAATGGGGCAGCGTCGGCCTGAGGTGAGCCGCCTCCCCTGCGCAATTTCATAGGCGCTTCGGTCCGGCGGCTCAGACCGGCCGCAGTTGATCCGCCAGCGAACGGGTCTTCTCGGTCGCGACCTTGCCGGTGTGCAAGGTCGACTTGGGTTCGATCAGCATCAGTTGGCACTCTTCTTCGGCGACGGGATTGTGGCGAACGCCCTTGGGCACGACGAACATCTGCCCTTCGCCGAGTTCGACGCTCTCTGTGCCCTCCAGCTCGATGCGCAGACTGCCCTTCAGCACCAGAAACAACTCATCTTCATCGTCGTGACTGTGCCAGGCCAAAGTGCCATGGACCTTGGCGACCTTGATGTAGGCGTCGTCGACTTCCGCGATCACCCGCGCAGACCAAAGCTCGGAGAGGGCCGCAGCCCAGGAGCTCCGTTGTCCTTGCCGCCGCTGGCGAGCGCCGCTTCGTGGAACTTGCGCACTTCATCCCGCGTCTTGGCGGCAAAGGCAATGTGGATCGGGCCCGGGCAGCCGCCGAACCAGCCGAACCAGAGCTGGGCCCTCCCCTGTGCGGCCGATCATGGCCCAGCCCTCGCCTTCGGCGGTGACGCCCATGCCCAGCGGTTGCAGGGCGCGGACCCGAAAGTCCTTCGTCTTCGGGAAGTCGGTGACCTTGAATCCGATGTGATCAAAAACCATGGCGTGGTCTCCTTTCGACGGCCAAGCGAATCAAAGCCATGGCGGCCTCGCCGGTCGGCGGCCCGAACGCTACCTGAACGGCCACGCCCATTGAGCGTAGGCGAACGCCATGCCCAGACAGAACAGGGTGCCGAAGATGCGCTTGTTGTTCCGGGCCAGCCAGGGTGGAAGGTAGATGTCGAAGTTGTCGTGCCGATCGTCGGTGAAGCGAGCCGCCAGGCTCGTCAGCGGGCAGCGCCACCCGTTGATCAACAGAATGGCGACCTCGACCAAGACGATGCCGGTGAGCCAGGCCGCGGCGGTGTGCTTGCCTTGCCAGGACACCACCGGAATGGCCAGGATGCAGCCAGCGAAAAATGCCCACGCGATGGTGTGGGCGACCTTGATCGCCACCAGGGCGGTTGATCGGCGGAGGGTTGGGTCGGTGGAGGGGTGGGGGGTCGCGGTCATAGCGCTGCGCTTGCAGGCGTGAGCGTCAGTCCTGGATCACGGGCTCCACCAGCTTCACCAGTTGTTCGAGCGATTCTTGCCACCCGAGGTAGCACATCTCGACCGGAATGACGTCCGGAATTCCTTCCTGCACGATGCTCACCTCGGTTCCGCACGACACTTGCCGCAAGGACACCGTCGTCTCCATTTCCCCCGGCAGGTTCGGGTCGTCGAACTTGTCGGAGTACCGAATGCGCTCGTTCGGCACCAGCTCCCGGTACTCCCCGCCGAAGGAGTGGCCGTGGCCCGTCGAGAAGTTGGTGAACGACATCTTGAACGTGCCTCCCACCTGGGCATCCACGTGATGAACCTGGCAGGTGAAGCCGTAGGGCGGAAGCCACTTGGCCATCGCGTCGGCGCTGAGGAACGCACGGTAGACCCGCTCTGGCGATGTACGGATCACACGGTGAAGTCGAACGGTGTTGGTGGGCATGATCGGCAATGGAAGCAGAGGACGACCGTCTGACTGTACGACGATCGGGGGTGGTCGGAATCGACCGACGGAATGATCGGCATCAAGTTCAACGGCCAGCGTAGTGTGCCCCGGCAATGACAAACGGCAGGACCAGTTCTGGAATGAGGTATCCCAACCAGACGGCGGTGGGTTTGGGCAGCCCGACGCGGCTGATGGACACCAGCCTGCCGATGCCGGCCAGCAAGACACCGATGGCGAGCAAGTACACCAGCGTTCCTTGCTGCCGAATGGTGATGGCGGCCCAGAGGCTGATGAGGCCAGTGGAAAAGTACACGCCGGCCATGAACCGATGGACGTTGTCCAGCCGCGGCGAAGTCTCGGGTTGGCCCAGAAACATCTGCACCGTGCCGCCGAACATGGCGATGGCCGCGACGAGGAACAGGCAAACGCGCACCACCAGTTGGCTTGCGAGGAGAGGGGTGTCAGCGGACATGTCGATACCTCATCGTTCGCTGGGTCTGGAACGCACCAGACGAGCGACGGCTGCGCGCAAGAGTACCCGAGAGTAGAGCTTGTGGAAGCCGAGCAGCGTCCGGAAGGCGGCACCCATTCTTGCCTGACCGGAGCGTCTGTCGACGATGGGCATCACCGCCGACCCGAAGAAAAGGCGCGTGGTTCGATGGTCCGGGTCGGGAGCGCTCATCAGCCACGACCGGGTGCGCCCCTGGAAATCAGCCAGGAGTATCTGATTGATCCCGCGAGCCTCGACGTTCCAGGCGGCGAACGAAGCGATTTTTCCGGAGGCCAGTTCTGTGACCTGCGCGTCGGTGGACGGTCGCGCAACGAACCACGAAAGCAGCAAGCGCTCCAGCTTGAAAACCGCGGTGGTGTAGAAGGCTTCGACGTACGCGGCATGCGAGACCGGCCTTGCAAGTTCAACAACGTAGCAGTCCGCGTAGGAACCTCCGCCCAGATACCGTCGCAGCAGGGCATCGTCGGGTAGCTCGCAAGCTTGCGCGGAGGTCACGGTTACGGACGTGCTTTGGAACTGGGACACGTCCGCTCGATGGAAGGACTAGCCGACATGTTGAATGGACTCCGGATAGGACATGAAGTAGATGGCACGAAAGCCTGGATTGCTGACCGCCAGTTGATCGACGTCGATTAACTTTCCCGAGTTGAACGATCGGTCCGCGACCAGAAGAAGTTTGATAATTTCGTACTTCTGCTTGTAGAGGGGCAAGTTGTTTTGCTTTCGGTTCCAGCCCCCAGGCTGAACACAAAGCAGACCTGGATCTCCGCCACATCATGACTCATCGCGCCGGGTGCAGGAGGCCGGTTGTAAGGCGCGATGCCGTGTCACTCCGTTGTCCCAGATGGAGGTGCAAAAGTAGGAAGTTCGTCGTTGCCAAAATGCATCGTGGCGCTACGGAACATAAACGCCGCGTTACTTTTTTCACGCGCGATTTTCTGTTGCACTAGGAAATCCAACGTAACGTCATCGGAGTTCATCCAGAGGTGTGGAGGTAACGCCTCTTGCTCTTTATTGATCCGCGCAGCCTCGGCGGGTGTCGGCAACTGCGCATCTAGGACCTTGTTGGCCTGGATAAAGTCCCGAAGTCCTTCCAGCATCTCCTTGAAGCAATGCACCACGATGCCCTGGCGCTTTTGCGTCAGATCGTTATACAGCGCTGCGTTGAGAACGGTTGTCTCTGCGTACTTGTGGCAGTAATCGCCGTCCCGCGAGATGATCCATACCTGCGGCCACTTTTCCGTGCAGGTCAAGAATTGCTCCCAGTTGATCTGGTCGCCGAGAGCATCGCCGGGCTTGCCCGGTGCCCTGCCCCGTTCCTTCCGCGCGCGGGCACGGTCTAGCTCCGACGGGTTGGCATCCATAGCCCGGCCGAATATGCCAGCCAGGACGCGGGACACGTCGTCTTCCGACCGGCCGATCTGCTGCAGTAGGTCGTCTACGGCCTTGTCGGCCGCCTTACGCATCCCGTTGATGCAGTCCGGGATCGCCTTAAGCTTGGCCTTCAGCTCACTCGTAACGGTGTCGCTGAAAAGCTGGTCTGGCAAGCCCTTGCCGATCGCCTTGAATTCCTCCCCCAGTCCCTTGAAGTGGTCGATAAAGAACTTGTGGGCGACTCCAACCTTGTTCCTGGTCACCTCGTCGACGATCTGGGAGGTGACGAACACCTGGTCCGATACCGTGTCGAGCAACCCAAGCAGCACCTTGCGGCCCGAGAGCCGATAAAGGTCGAGATATTGCTGTGAGTCAATGAAAAGCACAGTAGACCCCCCACGGCGCAATGCCGAACGAATGCGAAGGGACTTCCCACCTTTCAATACCGGTGTCGAAGCACCAAGATGAGTTGCGTTCATCAATCAGTTTCTGAAAAGAGGAAGTCCCACGGCTGAGACTACACGAGGGGTGATTGTTCGGGTAGGGGTGGGCCTGGCAAGGCCACTCGGGTGCACGCAAGTTGTTGCGCCGCCCCCAGGTGAATTTCGATGACGCAACGGCGTTGGCCGCTCAAGGGCGTCCGCAGCTTCATGGATGCCACGCGGCCGAAGTCATCAGCGTGGCGCACCAGGCCATCGCCAACAAGCTCACGAGCTTTACGGCACGCCAGCGCAAGGAGATGGCGTTGCGAGACATCGACCCAGTGCTGCGGGGTCGGCACAGCGCGCCATGAGATCGGCACGCGCCGCTGCCGCGCTGGAGAGCGCTGCTACGGCGTCGCTGGCTGCCGAAGCCGCGGCTTGCGCAGCCGCCAACTGTCGGCCTAGAAGGAGCGCAGCCAGGGCCTGCGCGACAGCGTAAGCCCCGAAGATCGGGCCAGCGATTGCAGGACCGACAAACGGGATCAAAGAAGCCGCGATCGCGGCGGCAAGGAGCAACCCCGCCGTTCCCAAGGCACTTGCAAGCGCCGCATTGGCGGCTGCAAGAGCCGAGCCCGCAGCGGCCGACGATGCCGTTGCCGTGCATGCCAGACCGCGCCAACTGTTCCAAATGGAACAAAGAGTCTCGCAACTTGGGTTCGGTCCCGCGCCGCCCGGTGACACCGTGGCTGTAGACGAAGGGGCCCCCGAAGTGAGGTACCCCACGACGATCAGCACGACTACAAGGCCTATCCCCAGAGCAACTCCGGCGATTCCGATCGTTTCCGGTCCCATAGCAGGCCTCCTCATTTCTCGAACACGACGTGCGGTTCACACCCGCGACGGCTGGAACCGGCGCCGGTAGCAACTCAGCAGACCAAAGCAAGCGTTCGCGATAGGTTCGAACTGTGACTTGATCTGGAACACCGGGTCAATGCCCAGCCCGTGCTTGCCGTCGGCGCGCCTCCATCCAATTGTGGAGACTGGCCCGGCGCCCCTACCCTTCCCCCAACGGCCTGAACAACTCGTCGAAGTCCTCTGCATTCAACGCCGCATCACTGGCCACACCCGACAGCAGCAGGTCGGCCAGCCCGGCCTTGCGCGCCTGCAGCTCGAGCATCTTGTCTTCGACCGTGCCGCTGGCCAGCAGCTTGTAGACAAACACCGGCTTGTCCTGGCCGATACGGTAGGCGCGGTCGATGGCCTGCTGCTCGACGGCCGGGTTCCACCACGGGTCGTACAGGATCACGGTGTCGGCGGCGGTCAGGTTCAGGCCCACGCCGCCGGCCTTCAAGCTGATCAGGAACAGCGGCACCTCGCCTTGCTGGAACTGCGCCACCATCTCGGCGCGGTCTTTGGTGTCGCCGGTGAGCTTGAGGTAGGGCAGCTTGAGCTTGTTGAGTTCGGGCTCGATCAACGCCAGCATCTCGGTGAACTGCGAGAACAGCAACACGCGCCGGCCGTCTTCGACCAGCGTGGGCAACAGGTCCAGCAGCAACTCCATCTTGGCCGAGGGCACGTGCTTGGCGCTGCTGTGCGCGGGGGCCGGCGCCATGCCGGCTGCCGCGTCGCCGTCAACACGCGCGGCGGTTTTCAACAAGCGCGGGTCGCAGCACACCTGGCGCAGCTTGAGCAGCGCATCCAGCACCATGATCTGGCTTCTGGCCAGGCCTTGTTTTTCGATCGCGTTGCGCAGCTTGGCGTCCATCGTGGCGCGCACGGTTTCGTACAGGTCGGCCTGGGCGCCGGCCAGCTCCACGCGCAGCAGGGTCTCTGTCTTGGCCGGCAGCTCGCGCGCGACCTGGCTCTTGGTGCGGCGCAGGATGAAGGGCCGCACACGCCGCGCCAGATGCTCGGCCCGCAGCGCGTCGTGGCGCTTTTCGATCGGGTTGCGGTAGTGCTCGCGAAACTGCGCCTCGCTGCCCAACAGGCCGGGGCACACAAAGTCCATCAGGCTCCACAGTTCCCCGAGGTGATTTTCCAGCGGCGTGCCGCTGAGGCACAGCCGGTGGCGCGCGCGCAGGCCCTTCAGCGCCAACGCCGCCTGGCTGCGGCTGTTCTTGATGCGCTGCGCTTCGTCGAGCACCAGGTAGTGCCAGTCGATGCCGGCCAGGGTGGCGCTGTCGCGCACCGCCAGCGGGTAGCTGGTGACGACCAGATGCGCCTGCGGAATTTGCGCAAACTGCTGCGTGCGCCGCGGCCCGTGCAGCACCAGCACGCGCAAACCCGGCGTGAAGCGCTTTGCCTCGGCCTGCCAGTTGCCCAGCAGGCTGGTGGGCACGATCACCAGGCTGGGCCGGTCCAGCCGGCCCGCGTCCTGCTCGCCCTGCAGCAGCGCCAGCGCCTGCAGCGTTTTGCCCAGGCCCATGTCGTCGGCCAGCACACCGCCCAGGCGCGCACGGCGCATGAAGTCCATCCACGCCAGGCCGTCCTCCTGGTAGTGGCGCAGCACGGCCTGCACGTTGGCAGACGGCCGCACCGCCGGCAAACCCTGGCCGCTTTGCAGCGCGCGCAGTTGTTCGATGAGTTCGGTGAAGCTGGGCGGTGCGCTCAGCTTGGCACCGCTGGCCAAGGCGTCCAGCGTGCCCAGGTCGAAGCGCGACAGGCGCAGCGGCGCGCCTTTGTCGCCGGCCTTGAACACCGTGCGCAGCCAGTCCATCAGCGGCGCCACGCGCTGCACCGGCAGGCGCAGCAGGCGCTGGCGCGGCGGGCGGCCGGGAACCGGCGCTTCGTCTGACGGCCAGGGCACGAGCACGTGGCCACCGCTCTCTCCCTTGGCTGCGCCCGCTCCGTCGTTTTCTGCACCCTCGTGGTCGCGCAGCGCGGCGTCGAGCTTCAACCAACCGGTCTGCACCAGGCTCACCAGCAGCGGCACCAGGTCGACCGGTTTGCCTTCCACGGTGACCTTGAGGCCGACGCTGAACCAGTCGCTACGGCCCGGCTCTTCGCCATGCCCTTCGCCCGCTTCTTCGTCAATGCTGAGCGCCCATTCGTCCGGGTTGTGCAGCTCGAACGGGAAGTCGTCTTCCACCTCCACCACCCAGCCACGCGCCTGCAGTGCGGGCAGGTCCACGGCCAGCAGTTCGGGCCACTGGTCGCGCTGTTTCGGCACCAGCACCAGCGGCTGGCCTTCCGACGCCGGCGGGATCGCCGAGTCCTGCATGCGCCCGGTGTTGACGCGCGTCAGGCGGTTCAGCACCAGGCCGGCGGCCAGGCTCCACGGGCGAAATTCCAGCGCGGTGAACAGCTCGCGCAGCGCGGCGGTCTCGGCCTTGCCATCACGCTCGAAGCGGGCCAGTGTCATGTTCGCGGGGTTGTGTGCGAGGTTGTGCGCGGGGTTCCCGTTCGGCAGTTCGACGAACGCGCTCGCCGCGGTGGCCACCGGCACATGAAACTCCACCGGCGCCGCGCCCGCCGGCAGGTAGCGCAACAGCACCTGGGCCGAGGCCTGGCGCAAGGTGGTGCCGCGCGACGCCGCCGAGCCGTAGCGGTAGTGCAGCATCGCCTCGGAGCTGACATCGACGCAGGTGCTCAAGCGCAGCACCGGTACCAGCGGCAAGGCGCCCAGGTCGCCGCCTTTTTGCGACAGGGTGTGTGGCAGCGGCACCTTGATGTGGCGCGCGCTGGTGCTGCGCTGCAGGCGCTCGATGAATTGCGGCAGCACCTGTGGCGGCACCGCGGGCATGCGGGTCAACCAGCCGGCCACGCCGCCGGGCAGCGATGCATCGGTCAGTACGGCGGGTTGCAGCGTGGCGCCTTCAGCGTCCAGCACATGCGGCTCGGGCAGCAGCACCAGCGCCAGTTCCTGGCCGGCAGGACCGCGCCAATGGGTGCGCCACTGGCCGGCGGTGTCGGGTTGCCATTGCAGCGCCACTGGCAGCGGCTCGTCATTCCAGCGCGCCGACGGGCCGGGCGGTGTGGCCAGCACATCGCCGGCGTGCTTGAGCAGCCAAACCCGGCCAGTGGCCATCAATGCGCGCAAGGCCGCGACGGCGTGCCGGCCGCTCAACACAATCTGCGCGGTGATGGCGGGCATGGCCAGCGGCAGCAACGCGGCCAGCACCGCCAGGTCGGTCTCCATCAAGTAGGACGGCTGGTTGCGCAGCATGTCGGCCACCGACGGCGAATGCGCGTGGTGCGAGCCCGGTTCTCCGCTGCGGCGCAGGCTGCCGAGGTGAATGCGCATTTGCAGCTGGGTGCCCAGCGCGCTCAACACATACATCAGTTGCTTGAGCGGCGGTTTGGGCGGCTCGGCGTTCGCAGCGGCCGGCGCGCCGGCCTCGGGCACGGATGACACTTCGGCCAGTTCGGCCAACCAGGCCTGCAACGGGCGCGGCAGTTCGGGCGCGGCGGGGCGCGGCGCGGGTGCCGGCGCGGCAATCGGCACCCGCTTCGAACCATGGGCCGCCAGCGCCCTGCGCGGGTCGGCCACTCCGGCCGAGCGGTTTTTCTGCTGGCGGATCTGGTGCGCCTCGAACGCCATCAGCGCCGCTGCCACGTGTTTGCAGTTGAAGCCCATCGGGCAGCTGCAGTGCCCCTGCACGCGCAGGCCCAACCGCCGGTCCACCGGCAGCTCGATGCGTTGTTCGTACGCGCCGGCCCCGCTGCCCTGCATCCGAGTCAACAGCGTGGGCCCGTCCACCTGCATGGACAGCACCGCACGCTCGGGCTCCAGGGCCATGGCGCGTTGCAAGGTGATCAGTTCGAACTGCTGGCCGAAGTCGAAATCGGCGGGAATGAAAAATTCGGTCATGTCAGGGCGGCGGCGCAGTGCACGGCGGGCGGCCCCGCAACATTGGATTGTCGGTCAGCGTCGGCCGCGTGGCCGTGGCTCGCCGATTGGCGTGTGCAGCGGCGCTGTGCGATGCTCCACGGCATGCACAGACGCGCGCTGTTGATCTCGCTGGCCGCCTTGCCGGCCTGGCCCGCCGCCCACGCCACTGAGGTGCGGCCACGCAGCTTGCAATTCCCGGCCGACTTCGGCGCGCACCCCGGTACCCGCACCGAGTGGTGGTACGTGACGGGCGCGCTGCAAGCCGCCTCAGAGGTGGCCGCCGACGCGCCACCGCGCCACGGATTTCAGATCACGTTCTTCCGCTCGCGCACCGGTGTGCCGGCCCACCACCCCAGCCGCTTTACCGCCACCCAACTGGTCTTCGCGCATGCCGCCTTGACAGACCTCGCCCAGCGCCGCTTGCGCCACGACCAGCGCATCGCGCGCAGCGGATTCGGCATTGCCAGCGCCGACGAAGGCGACACGCGCGTGCTGCTGCGCGATTGGCGCATGCGCCGTGGCGGCCCGGCAGACGCCAGCGTCTACACCGCGCAAGTGGCGAGCGACAGCGCGGGCTTCGGCCTCGACCTGCGCTTCACGACGACGCAGCCGCTGCTGTTGCAAGGCGTGGCCGGCTTCTCGCGCAAGGGACCCACGCCCGAGCAGGCCAGCCACTACTACAGCCAGCCGCAATTGGCGGTTGCCGGCACGCTCAAGCTCGACGGCCAGGCGCAAGCGGTGCGTGGGCGCGCCTGGCTGGACCATGAATGGAGCGACACGCTGCTCGACCCGCAGGCCGTGGGCTGGGACTGGATCGGCATGAATCTGACGGACGGCAGCGCCCTCACCGCCTTCCGCCTGCGCCGCGCTGACGGCGGCAGTTTGTACGCGGGCGGCAGCTATCGCGCGGCTGGCGCACAAGCGCGCAACTTCGGGCCCGACGAGGTGCGCATGGCGCCGGGGCGGACCTGGACCAGTGCAAGTTCACGGGCTGTCTACCCGGTGGAATGGCGCGTCGAAACTCCCGCCGGGCAATTCACGGTGAAGGCGATGCTCGACAACCAGGAACTCGACAGCCGCGCCAGCACGGGTGCGATCTACTGGGAGGGTTTGAGCGAACTGCGCGATGGCGCTGGGCGTGTGGTCGGGCACGGCTATCTGGAGATGACGGGGTATTCGGGGCGGCTCACTATGTAGTGCCCGATATGCAGTGCCCGATATGTCGTGCCCGGCCGGCGCGTGTCCCTCAAGGGCCCAGCCCGTTGCGGCTCAACCCCTCAAATGAATGCACTACATCGAGGGGATGCGCGCCGCGTCCCTTCTCCGCATGATCGGGCACCGCTTCAGGAGAGGAACATGCTGTCAGTGTCCCATCACAGTTCCAAGCCCAAGGACCCCGCCATCCTGCCGCCAGACCTTGCGCCACCCATCGCCCTGCCCACCGGCTATGTCGGGCCGGCCTGGCTGCCCGGCACCGGCCGCATGATCTGGTGGACGGGCCGCGTCGCCATCGGCCTGCGGCACCAGGCCCAGCGCCGCGTCGAGTCGAACGCCCACTCTTCCGTCTGGGTGCAGGCGATGCTGCTGGGGTGAACGCGCGCACGGCCAGCGCAGCGTCGAGAAACTCGTTCACCGCGTCCTGCGCAATCAACGCAAAATTCCGGACAAGGCACTGCCGACATGG
>JANNDW010000224.1:0-4701 GCA_031378125.1 Methylibium sp.
TGACCGACCCCGAGCAGGCTGCCGACTTCGTCGCCAAAACCGGCGTCGACGCGCTGGCGATTGCCATCGGCACCAGCCACGGCGCCTACAAATTCAGCCGCAAACCGACCGGCGACATTTTGGCGATCCAGCGCATCAAGGACATCCACGCGCGCATCCCGAACACGCACCTGGTGATGCACGGCTCGTCATCGGTGCCGCAGGAATGGCTGGCCATCATTCGCGACAACGGCGGCGAGCTGAAAGAAACCTACGGCGTGCCGGTCGAAGAAATCCAGGAAGGCATTCGGCACGGCGTGCGCAAGATCAACATCGACACCGACATCCGCCTGGCCATGACCGGCGCGATGCGCCGCTCGATGAACCAGCACCGCAGCGAGTTCGACCCGCGCAAGTTCTTGAAGGACGCCACGGCGGCGGCGCGAGATGTGTGTGTTGATCGGTTCAACGCGTTCGGGTGCGCTGGGATGGCGGCGCGGATCAAGCCGGCGTCGTTGGAGGCTTACGCGAAAGCTTCTTGAGGGGCTGGTCGTTTTCGGTGGAGAGGGCAGTCCCGATAGAAATTCGGCCCACCGGCCTGGCGTTGATTCGGCGCGTCCCGTTCAGGACTAGAATAAGTCTCGAAGTGGACACAAGAAAAGGGGTGCGCGATGTCATCAACAGCGGCGAAGTCCGGCTCCGTCGCCAAAGCGCGTGGCGGCGGCGCCCGGCCGGAGGCTTCGTCCACCGTCGCAAGCAGTGACCAAGCAGCGGTTGGGCGGCGCAAGAGCAAACCTGCGGCCATCCTGTACCAGCGCAACAAAGGCGTCGACGCCTATGTGCGCGCGGTCGCCGACGCTACGCCGATGGAGATCGTAGAGATCGAGCGGCGGGGCGTGTTGGGCGCTTTCATCAAGGATCTTTCAAAGAGGATGGAGGTTCCGGCTTCACGGATTTTCACTATCCTGGGTGTGCCAAAGGCGACAGCTGAGAAGAAGGCCGCCGCCGGCGAGTTGGTCAGCGGCAGTGGTGGTCAGGCCGCCGTCGGGATGATCAGGCTGCTCGGAATCGCGCAGGAGATCGTTGCCAACAGCACGGCGGCCGAGGCAAAGAAATTCGATGCCGCCCGGTGGCTTGGCAAGTGGATCGAGCGGCCCCAGCCAGCACTCGGTGGCCGCAAGCCTGCAGACTTGATCGACACGCCCACGGGCGTGGAGGTGGTTGCTCGGCTGCTCGGCTCAATCGAAAGCGGTGCATACCAGTGAGGTTGTGGCGCATCGCCGCAGACACGCGCCAGTACCCTGCCGATGACATCAGCGGCGCTGGCGCGGCCAAACGTCCGGGGCGCTGGAACAACATCGGTGAGGCGGTTGTCTACACCGCCCCTGCGATCTCGCTCGCCGTGCTCGAGACGGCGGCGCACATCGACGACACCGGCTTGCCGCTGAACCGGTACCTGTTGGAGATCGATGCGCCGGATGACGTTTGGGCGTTGCGCGAAGTGATCGAGGTGGCGACGCTGCCCCCAACGTGGTCGGCAATCCCCCCCAGCCATGCGAGTGCGACGATCGGTTCGGCCTGGCTTGCGTCGTTGCGATCGCCGATCCTGCTGGTACCTTCGGCAGTTGTTCCCGAAGAGCGCGCCGCGCTGATAAACCCCAACCACCCGGCAAGCGCGCGAATCACGGCCCGCGTCGTTCGACTGTTCGAATACAACCGGCTGTTCAGGCCGTAGATCGGCAGGCGCCAATTTGGTTGTGAACTCCGTCGGCCACATCATCGACAAGTGGGTCTTCGATCCGCGATGCCACGCCGAAAACCAGGTCGCGCGGTCAGGCCACGCCCTGGATGTTCTTGAAGTCGAGCAGCGCCTCGATCCCGAAGCGCCCGTGCTCTCGCCCATGCCCCGAAGCGCCAAACCCGCCGAACGGCGCGGCCAGGTTATGCGGGGCGCCGTTGATGATGACCTGGCCAGCCCGCAGTCGAGACGCCACCGCTTGCGCGCCCGCGGCATCGCTCGACCACACCGCCGCGGACAAGCCATAGGGCGTGTCGTTGGCGATGCGAATGGCGTCCTCGTCGGTGTCGAAACCCAGCACGCACAGCACCGGGCCGAACAGCTCGTCGCGCGCCACGGCCATCTGTGGCGTGACGCCCAGGATCGTCGGCGCGATGTAGTGGCCGCAGTCGAAGCCGGCAGCCCGGCCGGGACCGCCGGCGATCAATTCGGCGCCGTCGGCCAGCGCGGCCTCGATCGCGTCGTTGACCGACGCAAACCGCGCAGCCGATGCGACCGGGCCCACGCGCGTCGCGCCGTCTTGCGGCGGGCCGACTTTCCAGTCGACGACCAGCGCCCGCAAGGCCGCCACGACCTCGGCGCGCAGCGCATTGGGCACCAGCAGGCGCGTTTGCGCGGCACAAGTCTGGCCGGAATGCAGCAGGCACGAGCGCAGCACGGCGGGCAGCGCAGCGTCCAGATCGGCATCGTCCAGCAGCAGCGCCGCCGACTTGCCGCCGAGTTGCAGGACGGTGCGCTTGTAGCCCTGTGCCGCCGATGCCGCAACGGCTTGCCCGACCGCGCTCGACCCGGTGAAGCTGACCAGCGCCACCTGCGGGTGTGACACCAGCGCCTGGCCGGTCACCGGCCCGCCGGACAACACATTCACCAGCCCGGGCGGGAGGTCGCATTCTTCCAGCGCCTCGCAGAACAGCCGCACCGTGCCGGGGGTCGCCTCGCTGGGCTTGAGCACGATGCTGGCGCCGGCGGCGATGGCCGCGCCGGCCTTGGCCACCATCTGGAACAGCGGCGCGCTCCAGCCGCAGATGCCGGCCACCACGCCCACCGGCACGCGCATCACCAGCGAGTGGTCGACGGTCTCGCGCCAGCGCACCTTGTCCAGGCCGTGCAGCGTGGCGGCAAAACTGTGGCGCGGCAACTGGCCCTGCAGCACGCGCCCGGTGGATGCCGGGCAACCGGCCTCCAGTGCAAAGCTGGCAATGAAACTTTGCTCGCGCACTTCGATGGCCTTGCCCAGGCGCGCGAGAGCGTCCTTGCGCTGCACCAGGTTGCTGACCGACCACGACGGGAAGATGCGGGCCGCGGCGCGCACCGCCACGTCAACGTCTTGCGCGCTGCACAGCCGCACCATGCCGACCTGCGCTTCGGTGGCGGGGTTGAACACCCCCACCAAATCGGCGCCCGAGCAGGCGCGCCATTGCCCACCGGCGAAAAACTGCGTGAAGCGGTTCATGCGCACATTCTCGGTTGAGTTTGAAACACCGGGCCGAGAGCGGGAAGAAGACTCGCGACGCCGCGGTGGCGCTGATCCAGGACCGCAACGACGACGAACGGAGATCGAACGTGAACGCCAAGAATCGCTGATGCGACGAACACGGCCCGAGTGTTACTCCGGGTGGATCGATCCGCCGCGGAGCTGCCTTCTATCCGATCAAACCCTGATTGATTTATTTATTGATGTGACTAGCCTTGGCCTTTCGAACCGAGCCAAAACCATGTCCACCCCCGCCACCATTGCCGATATCGCCGCCCGCGCGGGCGTGGGCACGGCCACGGTGGACCGGGTGCTCAACAAGCGGCCCGGCGTCAATGTGGACACGATGCAGCGAGTCATGCAGGTGGTCGCCGAACTGGGTGCGCCGCCCTTGCGCGGGCGGCCGCGCAAGGGTGACAACTTCCGTTTTGCGTATGTGCTGCCGGCCGAAGAATCGCCCTTCCTGGGCCTGGTGGACCGCCAGATCGCGCAGGCCGCCGGCGACTTTCGCCACCAGCACATCACCGAAGTCACGCACCGGCTGGACGCCACCGACCCGGCCCGGTTTGCCGCCAGCCTGGCCCAGGTGGCCCACTGTGAAGGCTGCGAGGGCGTGGCGCTGATGGCGCCCGACCTGCCGGCCGTCAAGCTGGCCATCAACGAACTGGTGCGGTCCGGCGTGCATGTGGTGACGCTGTTTTCAGACGTGGCGGGCTCGATGCGCGAGACGCACATCGGCGCCGACAACCGCGCCGCCGGGCGCACCGCCGGCCTGCTGCTGGCGCGCATGGCGCAGGCCGGTGGCGGCGCGGGTGCGGGCACAGGTGCGAGCGCCGCTGCGCCTGGCCGCGACACGCTGCTGCTGTCGTCGCAGGCCACCCGGTTGTCGGCCGAAATCGAACGGCGCATCGGCTTTGCACAAGTGATCGAAGAATCCTTTCCCGGCCTGCGCCTGCTGCGCACGCCCGACCTGCCGGCCGACGACGACGGCGCGGCCAAGGCTTTGCAGCGCTTCCTGAAGAAAGGCGTGGACCCGGCGCGCGTGGCCGGCATCTACAACGTGGGCAGCGGCACGGCCGGCGTGGTGCGCGCGCTGGCCGGCGCCGGCTTGGGTGGAGCGGCAAAAGCCGCCGGCCCGCCAACCGCGGCAGCGGGCCCGGCGCCGGCAGCGGCGATGGCCGTGGTAGCCCACGATTTCACCGACACGCACCGCTCGCTGCTCAGCGCGGGCGGCCTGTCGTACGTGCTGCACCAGGACATTCACTACTGTGTGTTGACGGCGGCGCGCGTGTTGCGCGCGCTGTGCGAGAACGTGCGCGGCGCGCTGAGCGTGGTGCAGCCGCGGATCGAGATCCTGACCGCTGAAAACCTTCATTGACCGACGAAGGCGCAGCGGCAAGATGTGTGCGTGTGATCAACCCCTGAAGGAGACTTTTTCATGAAATCGAGT
>JANNDW010000242.1:0-7267 GCA_031378125.1 Methylibium sp.
CCGGTGTACCCGAAGGACCGGGTGGCCTTCATGCTCGAAGACTCGCGTGCCCGCATCGTCCTGAGCCAAACGAGCCTGAAGGCTGGCCTGGCCGGCATCAATGCCACCGTCATCTGCCTGGACGAGCCGCTGGCCGGCGACGCCACGGCCGATGCCAATTTGCCCGCGGCCAGCGGTGCCGACGATCTGGCCTACGTCATCTACACCTCAGGCTCCACCGGCAAGCCCAAGGGGGTGCTCATCACGCACCACAATGCCGCGCGGCTGTTTGCGGCCACCGAACCCTGGTACGGCTTCAACGAGCGCGACGTGTGGACCTTGTTCCACTCTTATGCGTTCGACTTTTCGGTTTGGGAAATGTGGGGTGCGCTGCTGTACGGCGGCCGACTGGTCACCGTGTCGCTCGATATCAGCCGCAGCACCGACGCATTCCGCGAGTTGCTGCTGCGCGAGGGGGTCACGGTGCTGAACCAGACGCCCACGGCGTTCCGGCAATTGATCGATGCCGATGCCGCGCAGCCCCAGTGCGCATTCGCGCTGCGATACGTGATCTTCGGCGGTGAAGCACTCGAATTGCAGAGCCTCAAAGCCTGGTTCGAGCGCCATGGGGACACGTCTCCCCAACTGATCAACATGTATGGCATCACCGAGACCACGGTGCACGTGACCTACCGGCCCATCACGCGGGCCGACCTGGACGCCGGGGCCGGCAGCGTCATCGGGGTGCCGATACCGGACCTGAAGATCTACCTCCTCGACCCCCAGGGCGAGCCCGTGCCCATCGGTGTGCCCGGAGAGATGTACGTCTCGGGAGCCGGTGTCGGGCGGGGCTACCTCAACCGCCCCGATCTCACCGCCCAGCGCTTTTTGCCCGACCCCTTCGATGCCGACCCGAACGCGCGCATGTACCGCAGCGGCGATCTGGCGCGGCGCCTGGACAACCGGGACATCGAATACCTGGGCCGCATCGACCAGCAGGTCAAGATTCGCGGGTTCCGTATCGAACTCGGCGAGATCGAAGCACAGATTGCGCAGCACCCGCAGGTGCGCCAGGTGGCGGTGATTGCGCGCGAGGACGTTGCGGGCGACAAGCGGCTGGTGGCGTACCTGGTGGGCCCTGGCCAAAAGGGGCAAGAAGGCCAGATCGTCGAGCAGTTGCGCCACAGCATCCGTGCTGTGATGCCCGACTACATGATGCCGGCGCACTTCGTCTTCCTGCCGGCGTTGCCCTTGACGCAGAATGGCAAGCTCGATCGCGTGGCGCTGCCGGCGCCCGAGGGCAGAGCCACGGCAGCGGAGCAGATGTTGCCGCGCGATGCGTCGAAGACAGAGTCGCTGAGCGAGGCGGAACATGCGGTCGCCTTGATCTGGAGGAAGCTGCTGACGATTGACGATGTGCGTGGAGGGGATAATTTTTTCGATCTGGGCGGGCATTCGCTGCTGGCGATGCAGGCGGTGGCGCAAATGCAGAGGCAGTTGGGACTGCGGGTCGATTTTCGCCGCCTGACCTTCGAAAGCCTCGGGCAGATCGCGGCCAGCGCAGGCGAGTCCAGTGCGGACAGTGGCCCCCAGACCATTCCAAAGAAGGGAATGCTCGGCCGCTTGATGGGTACGCTGCGTGCACGGGCAGGAACCGAATGAACTATCACGTATGAAGCCAGAAAACCTGAGGGAAACGAAATATGAGCCGTGACCAATTGCGTGCCGGAGACCGGGTCGTCGTACGCTCGCCGGAAGAGATTCTGTCGACCCTCGATGCTGACGGCACGCTGGATGGCCTTCCCTTCATGCCGGAGATGCTGGATTGGTGCGGCAAACCCTTTAGCGTCCAGCGCCGTGCGGAGAAAACCTGCGTGGAGGTCGGCACGCCGATGTACACGAACCGCCGCTTCGCCGGTAGCGGCGTGGTCTTGCTGGAAGGGCCACGGTGTGATGGCCAAAGTCATGACGGGTGCAAGCGCGGCTGCAGGATATTCTGGAAGGAAGACTGGCTGCGTCCCATCGAGGGCGCGGATATGCCGACTCCGGTTGCCGAAGTCGGGCTCGCCGCGCTGACCGCTCGCCTCAAGGTCAAGGCCGACGAGCAGCGGTACTTCTGCCAGTCGACCGAGCTCCTCAGAGCGACCGAGGAATTCCCGGGGAGAAAAAAGCCGTGGATGGTGCGGGTCGCGTTCAGGGAAGTGCGCAATGGCGATCGCTCCTTGACGGAGATTGCAAATATGTTCGTGCGCTGGTGCTCGCATATGCTGCGTAACGCCACGGCGGGTGAGTCGTTTCTTCGCGGACCCCACAAACAAACACCGGTCGGATCGTTGGATTTGAAGCCCGGGGACATCGTCCGGGTCAAGAGTCGAGACCAGATCGTCCAGACACTGGGTCAGAACGGCCGCAATCGAGGCATGGGCATCTCCACCGAAATGACCCGATGCTGTGGCGGCGAGGCCGAGGTTCGAACTCGCGTGGACAAAATCATTGAGGAGAAGTCCGGCCTGATGCGAAAGCTCCAGAACACCGTGATGCTGCGCAACATGCGTGGCAATCCGACCCTGTGCGAAGAATGTCTTTGCACCGACCAAATGGGTGACTGCCCGCGTGGCGAACTGATGTACTGGCGAGAGATCTGGCTCGAGCGGGTATAGGACAGCAGATCGCTCGACCCGCGCCGCGCGGCGCCGCACCGTAGTTGAATGGGCACTCGACCGAGCACTTTGTCCAGTCCTCAGTCCAACTCGGCACCATCCCCGTGCAGCCTCCGGCATGATGCGCTGGAGCCGCCCCTTTGCCTCATCCATGCAAATTTCTATCCGACGATTCGGCCCCCCTTCCCGCGAAATGGTGGGTGTGTTCCAACAGGCACGCGCCGGAACCGCGGTTCGCGCCCGCTATCTGCTGTGCCGTCCGCTCGGTCAGGAGGCGGTTCGCACCGCGGCGATTTTTAGGGTGCTTTCGGACCGGCTGGCGCGCGAGGGCTGCGATGTCTTGCGATTCGACTGTCACGGCACTGGCGACTCGCCGGGAGACGAGGATCGGCAATCGATCGCCGAATGGGTCGACGACACGCTGGCAGCGCACGAACAACTTGAACCCGGCGACGGCGTGCCGGTGAACTGGTTCGGCATGGGGCTGGGCGCCACGTTGGCGCTTCGATCGGCGTTGAGCGCCAGCGCGCTGCCCGCCCATCTGGTACTTTGGGAGCCGGTGCTGGACGGCAATGCCTATGCACAGAACCTGCTGCAGGCCCACCGGGCCGAACTGGTGCGCGAGTTCGGCGTGCCGTGGCACCGGCTCATCAAGAGCGGCAAGGCGACCGAGCCCACACTGCCCGGCGACGTGCTCGGGTTCGACATCGGGCAGCAACTGGCCGACGATCTTCAGCGGCTCGACGATGTCTCTCTGGCGCCTGCGCTGCAGCGTGGAATCCGCGTCACTTGCGCGGTTCACGCTGAACAGCGCTCGCTGTTCTCCAACCTGGTGGAAAACCCACTGCTGAAACTGCACACCGTGGAGACGCGCACCGATTGGATGTCGAGCCAGGCGATGGGGACCGCGATTGTTCCGGCCGATTTGCCGCGCACACTGCTGTCCACGCTGGAATGACCGATGGCTGAGCAAACCTTGATCCTGGGTGCCGAGAATCATCTCGTTGCCACCCTGACACCGGCCAACGGGACCGATGCGGATTCACCGCGCTGTGTTGCCGTTTTGTCCAACTCGGGCGTGATTCCGCGCATTGGCCCGCACCGGATGAACGTGCGTCTGGCGCGGCGCTTCGCGGACATGGGCATCGCGTCGATTCGCTTCGACATGAGCGGGCTGGGCGACAGCCGTCGCTCCAGCGGCTCGCTACCGGTCATGCGGCAATGGGTCGCCGACACGCGTGCGGTCATGGACACGGCTCAAGCGCATTTCGGCTGCGATCGTTTCTTCATGGTGGGCCTTTGTTCCGGCGCCGAGGTGGCCCACCTGGTGGCGTTGGAAGACCCACGCATGCGTGCCGCCGTGCTGTGGGACTGGTACGCGCATCCGACGCTGCAGTCCAGGCTGCGCACGCTGCTGTACAAGTTGCGCCGCGCCGGTCTGCAAACGGCGGCGCGCAAGCTGCTGGCGCGCGTGTTGCCGGCGGTTCGCTCTTCGAGCCTGGCGGACCGGCAAGCCAGCGAAAGAGCGGTGGACTTTTCAGAGTCGCCGTTGCGCGACGACTACGCCCGCCGCATTCAGACGCTGGTCGACGGTGGGGTCGAGTTGCTGTTCGCCTACTGCGGCGGCGAGCCGGAATGGTTCAATCATCATGGGCAGTTTCGAGGCATGTTCGGCCGCTACCGCTTTGTCGACAAGGTCGCGTTCACGTACCTGGAGATGTGCGATCACCTGGTTACGCGGAGAGAGGCGCAACAAGCGTTCACTCACATGATCGTGCAGTGGCTGGAGCAGCGCGTGCTGGTGGCCGCGCGGCCTGCCATGCCATCGCGCTGACGCGGAATCGGTACCGACGGCGCCCTCATGTGAGGCTCTGCTTGACCCCAGTCGCTGCGTTGCGCCTGAGCGCCCCTGCCCCGTTCGAACTTTGGCTGCTGGGTCTGCACGAGCCTCCAGAACCGCAGCCACTCGGCGCTTTGTCGGTTGCAGAACATGGGCGCGCCGCCCGCTTCGTGTTCGAACGCGATCGCCGCCGCTATCTGGCGGCCCACTGCGCGCTGCGGCAATTGCTGTCCTCTCGCACCGGTACGCCCGCGGCGCAACTGCTGTTTGAGGAAGGCCCCTTCGGCAAACCCGCGCTGAGCAACCAGCCTCGCTGCGCCTTCAACCTGAGCCACAGCGAAGACGTGGCGCTGGTCGCAATGGCCGACGCCGACGCCGGCGAGATCGGCGTGGACGTGGAGATGCTGCGGCCCATGCCTGACGCGATGGCGTTGGCCAGTCAAAACTTCAGCGCGCCGGAATGCGCCGAACTGGCGGCCACAAGGCCCGAGGATCAGGCGCTGGCGTTCATGCTCGGCTGGACCCGCAAGGAGGCTTGCCTGAAGGCCATCGGCAGCGGCCTCAGCATTGCGCCAAACATCTTCACCGCGGGGCTCGGGATGGATGCGCGCAGCGTCGGCATCACAACGCCGGCCGGCCCTGTCAGCGTGCGGGTGCAATCGTTGCGCCACGGCCCGAACATCGTGGCCTCACTGGCGCGCATCGAAACCTCTCGGCGCTGAGCGAACGGGCGGCGGCGCGCCGCTGTTTCGGTGCTGCTTTGCTGGTTCAGGCCGACTTGGCCACCAGCGTGAAATGCTCCACCACCGGCGGCACCGCGAAGAACGGCCCGACGATGGCGCGCCACTGGGCAAACAGCGGGCCCTGGCGGAAGTCCACGGTGTGGTTCTCCAGCGTCTCCCAATAGATCATCAGCACGTAGCGCTCGGGCGACTCGACACCCTTGTTGATCTTGAAGCCGCGAAAGCCCAAGGCCTGCGACACGATCGTGGTGACAGCCTGCTGGATGGCGGTTTCGAACGCGGCTTGTTTACCGGGCGCGATGCGGATGTCGGCGATTTCGAGAATCATGGGGGGTCTCTCCGTGAGTGGCTCAACAGTCTACAAGCCGGCAGCGCGGCACACGCCAGCTTCAGACGCCGAGATAGCGCGCCAGGGCGTCACTGTCGTGCGCCAGTGAAGCCGAGTCGCCGTCCAGCACGATCAGGCCCTTTTCCAGCACCAGCGCCCGATCGGTGTGGGCGAGCACAGCGCGGTAGTTGCGGTCCACGATCAAGGTGCTGATGCCGGTGGCGCGGATCTCGCTCACCACGCGCCAGATCTCGGCCACGATCAACGGCGCCAGGCCTTCGGTGGCTTCATCGAGGATCAGCAGTTGCGGGTTGGTCATCAGCGCACGGCCGATCGCCAGCATCTGCTGTTCACCACCGGAGAGCTGCTGGCCGCCATGGCCGAGCCGTTCGGTCAGGCGCGGGAAGGTGGCCAGCACCCGTTCACAGGTCCAGTCCTTGCGGCCGTCGACGCCGGCGCGCGCGGCCATCACGAGGTTTTCGCGCACCGACAGGTTGGGAAAGATGCCGCGGCCTTCCGGCACATAGCCCAGCCCCAGGCGCGCCATGCGCTCGGGGGCCGCGCCGGTCACGTCCTTGCCTTGCCACAGCAGGTGGCCGGCGGCCGCGCGCACGTAGCCCATCAGCGAGCGAATCAGCGTGGTCTTGCCCATACCGTTGCGGCCCAGCAGGCCGAGCGCCGTGCCGGCCGGCAGCGCCAGGCTCACGCCGCGCAGGATGTGGCTGTCGCCATAGTACGTGTTGAGGCCGTTGACTTCGAGCACGGTCAATGGCCCTCACCGTGCGTTTCGCCGAGGTAGGCCAGCTGCACATCGCGATTGCTGCGAATCCGCTCCGGCACATCGCTGGCAATCACCTCGCCGTTGACCATCACGGTGATGCGGTCGGCGATGCGAAACACCGCGTCCATGTCGTGCTCGACCAGCAACACCGCGTGGCTGCGCTTCAGGTCCGCCAGCAAGCCCAGCATGCGGTCGCTTTCCTCGGCGCCCATGCCGGCCAGCGGCTCGTCCAGCAGCAGCACTTGGGGCCGGGTGGCCAGACACATCGCAATTTCGAGCTGGCGCTTGCCGCCATGGCTGAGTGTTCCGGCGGTCTGCTGCGCGGCTTCGCTCAATCCGGCATCGCGCAACGCGTCGGCCGCGGCGCCCAGGCTGTGGCCGCATCGCCGGGCGGCTTGCCACACCGCCCAGGCGCGCGGCTGCGCGGCCTGCGCGCACAGGCGGCAGTTCTCCAGCACGCTGAACTCGGGGAAGATGGTCGTGCGCTGGTAGCTGCGGCCCAGGCCGGCGCGGGCGCGCCGCGGTTGCGACCATTGCGTGATGTTCTGCCCCGCCAGATGAATGTCCCCGCTGCTGGCCGGCAGCTCGCCCGACAGCATGTTGATCAAGGTCGATTTGCCCGCGCCGTTGGTGCCGATCACGGCATGCACCTCGCCCAGATGCAGGTCCACCGACACCGCATTCACCGCGGTCAGCCCGCCGAAGCGGCGCGTGAGCGATGCGGCACGCAGCAACGGTGAGCTTTTCGACTCAACCATGTCCGGCTCCCCGAACGCGTGCGCTCAAACCCACCAGCCCCTTGGGCAGCCAGGCCACGAAAGCAATGATCGTGAAGCCCAGCGTCATCTGCCAATGGGCGGCCAGCGGCCCCAGCAGCGCCTCGGACTGGAACAGCTCCTTCAGCAGCGTGAACGCCACCGCGCCGATCACCGCGCC
>JANNDW010000247.1:0-3894 GCA_031378125.1 Methylibium sp.
GCGGCCAAGGACAAGATGACGGCCCCCGCCTACCGCGACGTGCCGCCGGCCGAGGTGCCCACGATCACGCTGGAGAGCGGCGTGGCGGTGCGCGTGATCGCGGGCCAGGCGCTCGGTGTGGCCGGGGCGGTGAGCCGGCCGGCGACCGAACCGCTGGTGCTCGACATCACGTTGCCGGCGGGCACGTCGTTCGACGCCGCTGTGCCGGCAGGGCACAACGCTTTCGCGTACGTGTATGGCGGCGCCACGGTCGATGTCGGCGGGCAGGCGGTGGAGAGCGAGCGTTTGGCGATCCTGGCCAACGACGCATCGGCCGATGGCGTGCGCCTCACGGCCGGGGGCCAACCGGCGCGCGTACTGCTCGTTGCCGGCGCGCCGCTGAACGAGCCGATCGCGCAGTACGGCCCGTTCGTGATGAACACGAGCGATCAGATCCACCAGGCGGTGGCCGACTTCCAGCGCGGCGCGCTGGCGGCTTGAGAGCACTTCAAACAGGCCTTCGACACGCTGAGCAAACCCGCCGATTCGTCGATGGGGTTCTTCATTTCCGACGACACGGGGAATGCAAGAGGCGAGTGCTGAACACCGACATGATCGAGGAAAGACCTGGCTTCGGACTCGTTGGACGGCTCATGTGCATGAGTAGACCGAGCGCAGGGGAAATGCAAGACCTGACCCCTTTGTTGCTTCCATCGGCATACATGCTCCTGTTGGTCATGCTATGCCTCGCACACAAAATTCAGGACAGGCTCGTTGAAGCAGGTCTTCGATGCGCTGCGCGAGCTGATGACGCCGCCTGATCCGCCCAAGCGGCCGATTGGGTTCGTCACCACTGATGACAAGGGCAGCAAGGGGAAGGCAAGAAGCAAGACCTGACCCCAGCACTGCACTGAAAGTGGGTTGTTCAGCGCGGACTAGCTGCCTTTCCCGCGTCGGCTTTGGCGCCGTGCGAAAAAAAATGCTGCGGCGAACACTACAAGAAGCGCCATCAGCGCAATTCCATTCGCAGCTGCCTCTGGCGTCTTATTTCGAACGTGCCAACCGATGTAGTCGAAAAACCAATACCCATAGCCCAGAATCGCCGCAGTCAAGCACCAAGCAAGTAATCCGAACTCTTTCTGAGTCGACAACCGAAGTATTCTTTCGAGCGCGAAGCCAGCAGCTACGCCGAACACTATGTGATGCGTCAAGTAGATCCAGGTCATCAATGAACTCTCACTATGGCTACTTCGTTAATGATGAACTAGTTTCAGCGGGCTTACTCGCTGTACTTTGACCGCTCCCTTGTTTGGAGCCTGGATTCATCCCGCCGTTATCTTTGCTGACAAACGCATTCGCTACAGTCCCAGCCGCCAAGGAAGCCGTTGTTCCCACATTCGAGGCTTGGCTCGCAACCATGGTTCCGGCAACAACTTTCCCAACCAGACCCGCGCCTCCTGCAACCGCAGCCTGCACTGCGGCTTGCTTCAAGTCGACTTTCTCAGCACCACCTGCCTTCTGACCGAAGATGTTTCCAAGCCCTCCGGCCACTGCATTTTGCGCCGCCACCACTAACGTGGCACCGCCAACCGGAACAGCGGTTGCAACCGCTCCAGCGAATGCGCCCGCGGCCACCGAACCCAAAAGCGCCATGCCTGATGCACCACTATTTACGCCGCCGATATATCCACTAACAGCCCCGATTGCTGCTCCAAGAATGACGTGCGGCGCTCTGCCATCAGGATCGACGTACTTGAATGGATTGTTCTCCGCGTATGCGTATCTGTTGAAATGCGCGCCAGTCTTCGCATCGGTCGTCACCGGATCAAGACTCAAGAACCTCCCCGCGATCGGATCGTAATACCGCTGCTGCATGTACACCAACCCGGTATCCGGATCATTCACATGCCCCGTGAACCCGATCCCGTTCGGCACCGTGCCAGCCGCCGTGTTCCCGTAAGGTTCATAGCGTGTGCGTGTCAGCAAAACTCCGCTGCTGTTGGTTCTAGCCACAGGGCTACCCAGCTCGTCGGTGTGCACGTACTCGGTCCCGGTGCTCGTTCCCACCTCCGCAATCAGCTTGCTGCCCAAGTACACGTAGCGCGTATTGCGCACCACCATGCCCTGCTGCTGGGTGCCGTAGAGCAGTTTGCCGCCCTGGCTGTAAACCTGAGACTTGGTCGTGCCGTCGGCGGTGAAAATGCTGGTTCTGCGACCCAGGCCGTCATAGGTGTAGTAGCCTTTTCCGGTAGCCAGTTGCAGCCGGTTGCCTTGGTCGAAGTAGAAGCCCTGGCTCCCTCGCCCACCGATGTTTCCCTGAGTGTCGTAGGAGTAACCGGTATACACGCCGTTGGTGGCGATCGTGTCCAACCGATTGGTGGTGGCGCTGTAGTTGTGAACCGAGTTCCTGCTGCCCACGACGCTGGTACGGATGTTGTCTAGCGCGTCGTAGCCGTAGGTTGCATTACCCCAAATCAATGGCGCGCTGGTGCTGGTCAGCCGGTCGAGCCCGTCGTAGCTCATCGTGCGGTTGATGTTTTCCCACTGGTTGGTGATGGCAGTGAGATTGCCTCCGGCGTCGTAGCTGTAGAGATCTTGAGTGACCCCGTTATCCCGGCTCCAGTTTGGCAAGCCCCGAGTATTTTGGAAGAGAAGGTTAGTGATGCCGCTACCGAGCGTGTAGCCGGACACCGCGCCATTCGGCCAGTACTTCACGCCAGTGGCATAGCTGCCGACCTGTGTCGCTTCGCCCAGCGCGTTGGGGGCGTAGGCAAGCACCGCGCCGTCGGGGTAGGTGAGCTGGCTGGTGTGGCCATTGGGATTGAAGCTCCACGCAATGAGGTAGCTCTGCCCGCTGTAGGTCAGGGTCTCCCGCTCCAGAAGCCTGCGCTTGTTGTAGATGTAGGCCCAGGTCGAGGCGCCGGACGCTACCGTGGCGGGCAACCCGTCGGGCGTATAGGTTCGAGCGATACCCGAGCTGCCGTCAGCGAAGCTGGTGCTGGTCAACCGGTTGCGTGTGTCGTAGACGTAGCTGACCTTGCTCCCAGCAGGCACGCTGCCCGGATCGCATATCAGGCTGGTCAAACTCAAGCCGCTGGCGCGCCAGGTGATGTTGTTGGCCGCATCCAGCAGTTGGACCGTTGCGCCGATTTCAGGCTCGACGGTTTTGCACAGGCGCTCGTAGCTGTCGTACACGTAGCTGCGCGTGGCGCTGACGGTTCCGCCGGTGCTGCCACTGCGCGTGATGCTGGTCGGCTTGCCAAAACGGTCCCGAGCGATGCTGACGCTCAGGGTCTCGGGCGCCGCCATGGTTGCGATGGCCGACTCGCTGGGTTCGTCGAAGACCTGGTAGCTGGTCGTCGTGGCGTAGCCGCGCGGGTTGGTCACCCGCTTCTGGAAGTTGGTGAGGTACTGGGTCGTCGTCGTCAACAACCCGAGTTCGCTGTCGGCGAAGGTATTGATCGGGCGGCCCAAGCCGTCGAAGGCTGTCGAGGTGCCGACCGGTGTGGCGTTGACGGAGCCGATCGTGCGTGCCGGGTACGACTCGAACACCTTGCGGTTGTCGCTGTCGAAATTACGCAGCACGGTCTTGGCGCTGTCGCCTTCAGTCGCGAAGTTCGTGCTGTCAAAGGTGCGCGTGACCCGAGGCCGCCACAGCGCGTCGAAGTAGGTGATCGTCTTTGCATTGCCGGTGGTGATCGTCTGGCGCCAGTGGCCGGCAGGCAGGCCGTATTCATCAGCGGCCACAGGCTCAAATGCAAACGACGTGGTGTTCCAGGCCACCGTATCGCCCGCGGGCCGCGTGATCAAGTTCAAGCGCCCGATCAGGTCGTAGCCGTAGTTGGTGGTGAAGATGTTGGCGTCGGTGACCGACGTGATCAGGCCGCGATTTTCGATCGTGGCGCTTTCGGTTCG
>JANNDW010000270.1:0-9526 GCA_031378125.1 Methylibium sp.
TCGCGGCGGGCTGGTGCATCATCAGAGTATCTCTGGCTTGCCCTGCTTTCATGACCGGCCCCCAAGTCATCGTCCTCGCCACACCGGTGTTCCTGCTGCTGATCGCCATCGAGTTTGCGGTCGGCCTGCGACGCGGCCACAACACCTACCGGCTCAACGACGCGCTGAACAGCATCGGGCTGGGCATCATGAGCCAGCTCGTCGGTGTGTTCACCACCTTGATGACGGTGGGCATCTACACCGCGGCCTTCAAACACGTGTCGCTGTGGCAACTGCCGGCCGATGCACTGTGGGTGTGGCTTGCCGCGCTGGTGGCCTACGACTTCTGCTACTACTGGCTGCACCGCGCCGGCCACACCGTGTCGCTGTTCTGGGCGGCGCACCTGGTGCACCACCAGAGCGAGGACTACAACCTGTCCACCGCGTTGCGCCAGACCAGCAGCGGCTGGCTCGCCGGCTGGCTGTTCTACCTGCCGATGGCGGTGCTGGGCGTTCCGCCGCTGGTGTTTGCGGTGGTGGCGCTGATCGACCTGCTGTACCAGTTCTGGGTCCACACGCAGCAGGTCGGCCGGCTGGGCTGGTTCGACCGCTGGTTCTGCGCGCCCAGCAACCACCGCGTGCACCATGCCGTGAACGACAAGTACCTGGACAAGAACTACGGCGGCATCTTCATCGTGTGGGACCGCCTGTTCGGCAGCTTCGTCGAAGAAGACGACCGCGAGCCTTGCGTGTATGGAACCCGCGGCCCGCTGCGCAGCTGGAACCCGCTGTGGGCCAACCTGCAGTACTACGCCGAGCTGGCGCGTGACTCATGGCGAACGCGGTTGTGGGCCGACAAGCTGCGCGTCTGGTCCATGCACCCGGGCTGGCGGCCCGCGGATGTGGCGGCGAGGTGGCCGAAGCCGCGGTTCGATATTGCGACGGTGCAGCGCTTCGATCCGAGCATGCCGCCGGGCGCGGGCGCGATCGCCTGCGGTTTGTTCGCGGTGCTGCTCACGGGCACGGCGCTGTTCCTGTGGAATGCCCATCGTTTGGGCCTGGCTCAACAGGCCGGCGCGGCTGCCGCCATCGTGGTGGGCTTGTGGGGCGTGGGCGCGCTGTGTTCACCCCGACCGGCCCGGCCCCAGCCGCTGGCGCGTTGAACCCGCTGGCCGCACATTGGCGCGCCGCGCCGCGCCCTACAAACCCAGCCAGGCGCCGATGGCCATCATCGCGGCCTCGTCGTACTTCGCAAAGCCGCTGTACTTCGTTGGCTCCAGCTTTTTGCGGCCTTCATCGGTGCGGTCCAGCGCCAGCAGGTAGTCGCGCAGCTTGTCCAGCTGGTCGGGCGGCAGGGTCGGGCTGGCGAGGATGTGCTTGATGGGCACCGGCCTGGACTTGGCCAGCACCTTGCCACCGCCGGCCTGCCAGGCTTTGATGACCGAACCCGCCGCGGTAGCGCCGGCAGCGGTGAGGTTGTTCTCGACGAAGAAGGGCACCGCGTCCTGGTAGCGGGTGTACACATAGGTGACCTGGTTGGCCCCGCCCAGCGCGTCGCGCAAGGTGGCGCGCACCATCCACGAGGTGATCGAGTCTTCGTCGGGGGCTCCGAGCTTGCGGCCCTTCAGGTCGGCCAGCGACTTCAGGGAAGAGTCTGCCTTGATCAGGAAATTGGCGCTGTATTCCTGGTAGCCCTTGGTGACGGCCACGAGCCTGTAGCCCGACTTCTTCATCGCTTCGATGGACAGATGCGCCGGGTGGACCATCGCGATGTCGTATGCCTTGTCGGCCAGGCCCTTGCGCAACGTGGGGTAGGCGCCGATGGGCTCGATCACGACCGGCTGCTTGAGCAATTTGCTGAGGTCGGCGGCCATGCTCGCGTACCTGGCGCGAATCTCGTCGTTGGGCACCCGGTAGGTGACGCCTTCGTTGATGGCAAAGACAAGGGTGGCCTGGGCCACCGACGCGGCCACCGTGAGCAGGCTTGCCAAGATCGCGCGCGCGCCAACAAGCTTCATCGCTGGGTTCCTCTGTGGGGTGCCTGATGACTGTCAGCCGGCCTTCCTGGCAACAGCCTTCTTTGCCGCCGGCACCTTCGGCGCACGCGGTTCAAACTCGAACGACACCTTGCCTTCCTTTTTGTCGAAGGCGAGATAGGCCTTGAACTTGCGCCGCGTCTTGTTGGAGACGAAGTGCTCCAGCAACTCGGTCTTGCCGGTGGCCAGCAGCCGCGTCATCTGCTCGCGCGGCACCGGCTGCTGCAGGATGATCTTGCCGCTCTTGAAGTCGCAGGTGGCGTGCGGGCCGGTGCTCTTTTCGCAGACATAGGCGTTGCCATGCTCGAACACATGGCTCTGGCACTTGGGGCACGGGCCCAGGCTGGCCTGGGCTGAAAAGTCCACCGCGTCGCCGGCCTCGGCGCCCTTGGCGTCTTCGCCGAAGTCGAACTCGAGCTTCCAGTTGTTGATCTCGGCATCGAACACCAGCTTGATTTCGGCCGTGAACGGCCAGCCCGCCTTGGAGCGAAAACCCTCCAGCGGGCCGATCTTCTTGTTGGCGATGAACTGCTCGACCTCGTCGAGCTCGAAGGCGCGGCTGCCGGGAATCTTGCTGATCGAAAAACCGCAGCCCTCGGTGGCATCGGCCGCGGCGCCAACCGCGCCTTGTGCACTGAGGCCGGTGCAGGCAAAGCGGCGGTAGTTCTCCTTCACCACGCCGCCGCAGTTCGGGCACGGCGTTTTCAAGGTGGCGTAGTCGCCGGGGATGGTGTCGCGGTCGTACTCCTTGGCCTTGCGCACGATGCGCTCGGCCATCTGCGCAATCTCGGCCATGAAGGCTGCGCGCTTCAAGCGGCCCTTTTCCATTTCGGACAGCTGGTACTCCCAGTTGCCGGTGAGTTCGGGCTTGGTCAGATCTTCCACGCCCAGGCCGCGCAGCAAGGTCATCAGTTGAAACGCCTTGGCGCCGGGCACCAGTTCGCGGCCCTCGCGGTGAATGTATTTTTCGTAGATCAGGCCCTCGATGATGGCCGCGCGCGTGGCCGGCGTGCCCAGGCCTTTTTCCAGCATCGCCTCGCGCATGTCGTCGTCGTCGACCAGCTTGCCCGCGCCCTCCATGGCGCTCAGCAAGGTGGCTTCGGTGTAGCGCGCGGGCGGCTTGGTCTTGAGGGCGTTCACATCCACGCGCTCGGTACGCACGACTTCGCCCTTCGCCACCGCCACCAGGTTGGCATCGTCTTCCTGCGCTTCGCGCCCGTACACCGCCAGCCAGCCGGGCTTGACCATCACCTTGCCGTTGGTCTGGAAGCTGTGCTCTTTGCTGACGCCTGCCACCGCGGCCTTGACCGTCGAGATGCGCGTCGTCACCATGAACTCGGCCGGCGGAAAGAACACCGCGAGAAAGCGCTTGACCACCATGTCGTAGAGCTTGGCCTCGATCTCGCTCAGGCTCTTGGGCGGCAGCAGCGTGGGGATGATGGCAAAGTGGTCCGAGACCTTGGTGTTGTCGAAGATGCGTTTGTTGGGCTTCTCCTTTGTCGGAAGGTAACCCTCCTTGAGGGCGGTCTTCGCGTGCACCGCCAAGGCACGCAGCGGCCCCGGCATGTCCTCTAGCGAGATCATCTTCATCGTCTGCTTGACGACCTCGACATAGTCTTCCGGCAGCGCCTTGCTGTCGGTTCGCGGGTAGGTCAGCACCTTGTGCTTTTCGTACAGCGCCTGCGCGATGGACAGCGTCGTCTTGGCCGAAAAACCGAAGCGTGAATTGGCTTCGCGCTGCAAGGTGGTCAGGTCGTACAGGCCCGGCGCGCTTTGGGTGCTGGGCTTGGCTTCCTCGGTCACGCTGGCGGGCTGGCCGCGCACCGCGTCGGCGATTGCCTGCGCATCGCGGGCGTTCCACAAGCGGTCGGCGCGCAACTCTGCGTCATCGGGGTTTTTCTTCCACTTCGGATCGAACCACTTGCCTTCGTACTCACCGGCCTGGGCCGCAAAGCCGGCCCTGATCTCCCAGTAGTCGCGTGCCACGTGCTTGCGAATTTTTTCTTCGCGCTCGACCATGATCGACAGCGTGGGCGTCTGCACGCGGCCCACCGTCGTCAGGAAAAAACCGCCGTCGCGCGAGTTGAACGCCGTCATCGCGCGTGTGCCGTTGATGCCCACCAGCCAGTCGGCCTCGCTGCGGCAGCGCGCGGCGTCGGCCAGCGGCAGCATCTGCTTGTCGCTGCGCAGGTTCTCGAAGCCGTCGCGGATCGCTGCCGGCGTCATGCTTTGCAGCCACAGCCGTTTGACCGGGTGGCGGCTCTTGCTGTGTTGCTGAATCAAGCGAAAGATCAATTCGCCTTCGCGCCCCGCGTCGCAGGCGTTGATGAGTTCGGCCACGTCCTTGCGTTTGACCAGCTTGACGATGGCCGACAGGCGGCCCTTGCTCTTGTCGATCGGGTTCAGGTCGAAGTGCGGTGGGATCACCGGCAGGTGGGCAAAGCTCCACTTGCCGCGCTTGACGTCAAACTCCTCCGGCGCCTTGATCTCCAGCAGGTGGCCGACGGCCGAGGTCACGACGTAGGTGTCGCTCTCGAAATACTCGTCGTGCTTCTCGAACTTGCCAGCGTGAGGTGTGAGCGCGCGCACGATGTCCTGTGCGACGGAGGGCTTCTCGGCAATGATCAGTGACTTGGTCATGGTTCCTTCTTGGCAATCATCCGTGCTAGTGGCGTTCTTCCGCATTCATCAGGCTCGTCGCCTGCGGCGTCCTTACAATCCGGCGTTCTCGCGCGTGTGCGCGTGCGCACGCAGGCGCACACATGCGCGCACCCATGAATTCAATGTACCCAAAGACTCCGATGACGCAAGCCAGTGCCGCCACCGCAACCGCCGCCAACAAAAATGCCGCCCCCGGCGGGCGGCGCATCCAGGTCCGGCTCTCGGGGGTGCATGGTAAGGGGGTATTCGCCCTGGCGCCGCTGGCCCGTGGCGATGTCATCATCGAATACAAGGGCGAGGTCATCACCTGGCCAGAGGCTCTGCGGCGCCACCCGCACGACCCCAAGGACCCCGATCACACCTTTTACTTTCATGTCGACGACAAACATGTGATCGACGCCAAGGTCGGCGGCAATGCGGCGCGTTGGATCAACCACGCCTGCCGGCCCAACTGCGAGGCCGATGAAATCGGCGGCCGCGTTTTCATCAAGGCGCTGCGGGCTGTTTTGCCTGGCGAGGAATTGTTCTACGACTACGGCTTGATCCTGGACGACCGCCACACCGCCAAGGTGAAGAAGCAGTTCGAATGCCGCTGCGGTGCGCGCCAATGCCGCGGCACCATGCTGGCGCCCAAGCGCTGAAGCCACTCCCTATGCCTGAGCACCTGCTTCACTGGGACGCGCGCGCGCTGTGGGCGCAACTCGAGCCGCTGCTGCCCGGCCTGAGCGTCGAGGTGCTGGAGCGGACGGCTTCCACCAACACCGCCATTCTGGAGCGCGCCCGGGTAGCGCCTCTGCAAGAGCCGCAGGGGCCGCAAGACAAGCCCTTGCCGATCGTGCGTCGCAGTGTCGAGAGTGCGGCCTTCGGCCGCCGCTCGGCCGACGTTGCGCCTTGCTTGCTGGTGGCCGAACAACAGACCGGCGGCCGCGGCCGGCAGGGCCGGGTGTGGCGCTCGGCGGCGGGCGCCTCGCTGACCTTTTCGCTCGCGCTGCCGCTGCGCGTGGCGGACTTGTCGGGCCTGTCGCTCACGGTCGGTGTGGCCGTGGCCGATGCGCTCGACCCTGGGGCGTGCACCGAACCGCCCGAACCACGGCTCCCCCGCATCGGCTTGAAATGGCCCAACGATCTGTGGCTGATGGACGGCGCTGGCGCCGGCCGCAAGCTCGGCGGCATTCTGATCGAGACGGTTGCCGCGGGCGCGCACCGGCTGGCCGTCATCGGCATCGGCCTCAATGTGAAGCCGATGGAAGTGAGCGACGCCAACAGCGGCTTTGCCTGCCTGCGGGAGCTGTACCCCGCGGCCAGCGCGCCGGCCATGCTGCGCCAGGTGGCCTTGCCGCTGGTGCTGGCGCTGAGGCAGTTCGAGCGCGAGGGATTTGCCGCCTTCACCGATCGGTTTGGCGCGCGCGACCTGCTGCGCGGCCAGCCGGTGCGCACCACGCAACCCGACGTGCCCGAAGGTGTTGCGCAGGGCGTGTCGGCGCAAGGCGCGCTGCTGGTGCAAACCGCCTCGGGGCTGAGGCCGGTGTCCAGCGGCGAGGTCAGCGTGCGCCTGAACTTTCCTGCCGGCCGGGCGATGGCCACGCGACCCGGCGTGGCGCAGGGCGTGCCGCCCGATGCGGCGCTGGTGCAGCGGCCATGCTGAGGGCGCTGGTGCTGCTGCTGGCGCTGGCCAACCTGGCCTTCTTCGCGTGGACGCGGGGCTGGATCGACGAGGTTGCCGGTGCCCGTGCACTGGGCGACCGCGAACCCGAGCGCCTGGGCCGCCAGGTGCAACCCGAGCTGGTTCAGATCCTGGCGCCGCCCGCCAGGGCTGCTTCAGCGCCGGCCGCGTCAGCTGCGCTCGCACTGCCCACCGCTGCCCCGGCTTCGGTGTCCGCATCGCCGGTGTCGCTGGCCTGCCTGGAGGCCGGCCCCTTCAGCGGCACCGAGGCGAGCGCGGCCGAGGCGGCTGTGCAGGCCGCGCTGCCCGACGGCAGCTGGGCCAGCGTGAAGTCCGGCAAGCCCGGGCTGTGGATGGTTTACATGGGCCGGTTCAAGGACCGCGACAGTCTGCTGAAAAAACAAGACGAATTGCGCGGCCTGCGGATTGAATACGATGAGCTGCGCGGCCCGCCCGACCTGCTGCCGGGGCTGTCGCTGGGGCGCTTCGAGGAACGCGGCAACGCGGTCAACGCGCTCGAAAAATTCTCGCTGCGCGGCCTTCGCACCGCCAAGGTGATCGAGGTGAGAACCCCCGCCAACAGCATCTTGTTGCGGGTGGACAGGGCCGGGCCGGCGCTCGCCGCCCAGGTGACCGCGCTCAGTTCACCGGCGCTGGGCAGGGGCTTCGCGCTGTGCGCCAAGCCGACCGGCGCCTGAGCGCCAGCGCGGCCACGCCCAGCCCCAACATCGCCAGCCACTCTAGACCCGGCGCGCCGCCACCCGATTCGCCGCCAGCCGCATTCGAACCGTCGTTCGGCGGCAGGTCCGAACCCAGTGCCACGGCGGCCATCACGTCGGGACTGTCGATCAGCGCGCCGTTGCGGGCCGGCGCCACGTAGCTGGCGGGGTCAAGGGCGTACAGCAGCGCTTGTGGCGCGTCCAGAACGCCTGCGCCGCAGGTCTGGGTGGTGCACACACAGCGCCCGGGATTTTGCGCCGAGCAGGTGCCCATCTTGGCCGAGACCACATGCGGCCGCGCGCTGCGGCGCACGCCGTCGATGAGCTGCTCCGCGCTCAGGCCAGGGTTGACGCTCAGCATCAGGCTGATCACGCCGGCCGCCACCGGCGTGGAAAAACTGGTGCCGGCGTTGTTGCCGTAGGCCGGGCTCTGCGGTCCGCGCAGGCCCAGGTTGTCCAGCGTCAACAAACCATCGTCGCCCAGCAGCGCACCCCACAGCCCCTCGCCCGGCGGGTCGCCGCCGACGGTGGACACCACCACCGCGGGACCGAAGTTCGAGTAGTTCGCCTTGAAGCCATCGCGGTTCAATGCCGCCACGCCAATCACGCCGGCACAACTGGCGGGCCGCTTCACGTTGCCATGCCCGTTGCCCGCCGCGGCCACCACCACCACGCCCAGCACGCGCAGTTCGTCGATGGCCTCCTGGTAAGCCGCATTGCAGGCCGCGCTGCCGCCAAAGCTGATGTTGACCACCCGCGCCGGGTTCGGGTTTTGGGGTGCGCCGGCCACCGGCAGGCCGGCCGCCCAGCGCATGCCGTCGACGATGTCGGCCACCGCCGCACCGCACTTGCCGGCCACGCGCACCGGCAGCACGCGGCCGTTCCAGTTGATGCCGGCAACCCCCAGGCCGTTGTCGGTGATCGCCGCGACGATGCCCGCGATCACGCTGCCGTGCCACGAGCTGTTGTCCACCTCGCAGTCGCCGAACAAGGCCGGGTTGCCGTCCTTGTCGGCCTGGCTGACCCAGTCGCCGGGGTCGCTGGGGTCGCCGTCGCGGCCATCGCCATCGTTGGCATAGACCACCTCGGAGACGAAGTCGTAGCCCGGCAACACATGCGCGTCCAGGTCGGGGTGCGCGGTGATGCCGGTGTCCAGCACCGCCACCACGGCCTGCGCGCTGCCGGTGCTGCTGAGCCAGGCGGACTGCAGGCCCGGCACCCCGCGCAGCCGATCCTGCAATGCATTGGCGTTGCTGCCACCGGCCGCGCGCAGCCACCATTGCCCGGAAGACGTGGCGCTGGCGGCGAAGTACGGGTCACTGGGAACTTGCAGGCGGCGCTCGCGCTCATTCAAGGCCACCCATTCCACCTCGGGCCGCTGGCGCAATTGATCGGCCATGCGTTGGGCGTCTGCCGCGTTCAGCGGGCGGCCGAAATCCAGCAACTGCGCGGCGCGTCCGACCGGACGCGATGTGGCGCTGCCCAGCCCGGCGTTGACAAGCAGATGGCGGACCCGTTCGGCCTGCTGCGCCTGGGCTTTCGCGCCGGGGCTTGCATCGGCGCTTGCAGCACCCGCCTGCACCTGCAAGGCCAGCGCGCCCGTGTGCGCCGGCGCATCGCGCAGTTTGACGATCAGACCGGCGGAACGCTCAGCCCGAGCGGGCGCCGCTTGCGCCGCGAATGAGCCTGAAGCCGCCTGCCCTGCGGGCGACGCGCCCGGCGCACCGGCCATCCAGACCAGCAGGCCGGTGCACAGCGCGCGCGCCGTTGTGTGCCACCGGCCCTGGCTCATCAGCTGCGATGGCGGCGCGGGCCCGCAGCGGCGCGCAGGCCCAGCAGCGCAACGCCCAACAACAACAGCCAGCCGCCACCCAGGGCGCCACCGCCACCATCGGACGAAGAAGCGGCCGGCGGCGGCGGGACCGGCGCGGCCGCCACCGAAACCGTGCGGTTGGCGGTCGACCGTGCGCCGGTGTTGTCGGTCACCGTGAGGCTCACGCTGAAACTTCCGGCCGCCGCCGGCGTGGCGAAGGCCG
This sequence comes from Methylibium sp., assembly GCA_031378125.1. Lineage (GTDB taxonomy): Bacteria > Pseudomonadota > Gammaproteobacteria > Burkholderiales > Burkholderiaceae_C > LGRD01. Next base: position 9,095 of record JANNDW010000270.1, read on the forward strand.
TGGCGCCATCGGTGGCGCCGGCCAGGCTGGTGACGATGCCGCCGCTGTCGGTCAGCGCCCACAGGTAGCTGGCGATGCTGCGCCCGCTCGGCACCAGCGACGCCGCCGAGCCGAACGTCACCGCCTGCCCCACCTGCGCCGCACCGGGGCTGACGCTGATGCGAGCAATCGCAGACACGGCGGCCGTCACCGCCGCACCGGCGTTCAGCATGCCGGCGCCGCAGGTGGCGGTGGTGCAATAACACTCGACTTGGTTGACCTGTGTGGCACCGATCGGTTGGGGCGCCACGCAGGCGACGCTGGCGGCCGCACCGCCGGTGCTGGGAAACGGCCGCGCGGTGGCGCGCAATACATTGCGCAACTCGGTGGGTGTGAGCGCCGGTTGCGCGAACAACACCAGCGCCGCCGTGCCGGCCACCAGTGGGGCCGAGA
>JANNDW010000284.1:0-18947 GCA_031378125.1 Methylibium sp.
GGCTGGCGGCAGCGGATGCGGCACGAACGCGCGCACCTTTTCACCCAGGGTGGTGGTGGTGACGTAGGTGCCTGTGGTGCGCATGGTGTGAAAGAGGCTTTTCAAGGTGGCGCCACATCTTAAAACATTCTTTAATTTGTGGCGAGCCTACGAAAGAGCGCTTGCATAGGTCTGCATGGGGCACTCACCATCATCGTGGCAACCACGACGATCGATCAGTGAGCGCGTGCGACGCCCAGCGCCCCACCGTTCGTGGCACTGAGCCTCCGCAGCGCGGCCGTTGACATCGCCCAGACCATCCGGCTCAGATGGCGATCCGCTCAACCTCGTCGAGCTTAATCTGGTCGCCGCGCCGATCGTAGAGGCCTGTCGTTCGCGACGACTCGTGGTTGGCCATCTGCTGCGCGATCTCCAGGCGCCCGCCGTTCTTCAGGTACTCGGTGATGCCGGTCGCTCGAAAGCTGTGGCACCCGATGTGCGTGCGAATGTCGGCAGCCTCAACACGCCGACAGATCATGCGGTACACGTCGGCCTGCCGCATTGGCTTCGTCGACAGCGCAGCGCCGGGGCCCTTCGCCGTTCGAAAGAGGAAGCCCTTGGCGTCGTCGAGCCCGGCGCCATCGACATAGGCGTGCATGTAGTCCTCCAGGTTGTGGTGGCACGGCATCTCGTGCAGCTTGCCGCCCTTCTCGTGCAGCCGAACCCAGGTGCGGCGCCGCTGCACGTACACATCCTCCAGCCGCATCTGCACCGCGGCGCCCACCCGCGCAAACGTGTAGACCATGAGCCCGATGAGCGCGCGGTCCCGAAGACCGATGATCGTGTCGGTCTCGATCGAATCATTGAGCGCCCGCACCTCCTCGGCCGACAAGACCGGCGTCTTGCCCTTTTTGAGGGAGTAACTCGGACCTCGCACCGATGCTGCCGGATTGACCGGCATCACCTGGCCGACGACCAACCAATCGAACAACGTGCGCAGGGCCGCGAGTCGCTGCTTCACCGATGGCGCTGCAAGCTGCAGTTGCTCGATGTAGACCGCGACATGCACGGGCTCGATCTGCTTCAGCGCCGCGATGCCGCGCGCCTCGCACCACCTCGCGAATTCAACGCCGGCCGGTGCATACGCCTTGCGCGTGTTGCGGTTGCGAATGTTCGCGGTGAAGAACTGCAGCGTGCGACGCGCCGCCGCAGGGTCCGGCGCATACAACGCCGGCAGGCTGTCGCTGAGGGGCGCCACCCTATAGTTCGTCATGCTGTCGCCTCCAGGCCTTCATGATTGATAACGTCCTTTATCAATCACAAGGCGAAGACGTCAACCGACTCGGCGCCGTACCCGATACCTCGGGTTCGTATTGCATCGAGGCACGCCAGAACGGTGTGGCTCAGATCCGGCAAGAACTCGCGCATGCGTCACGGTGAACCAGGCGTTCCGCGGCCCGGATCGACTCGAGGTACCACTCAGCATCTGGCCGCGAGTGGTCGCTCAGCAGCGTGAGGAGCCGGTCGCCGCCAGCCCTTGAACTCACGGTCTTGGACACCTTGCAGTCGTTCAGGCGCGCACCAGCAGGCGCCACCACCGGCCGCTTACAGGGATACCGCTGACATAGCCAGTGACCGTGGAGGCGGCTGGGGCCGACGCGCGGCGGCCGGCGCCAAACATCGTCCGGGCCAGATCGAACGACCGCTCCTCTTCGGCCCGACGGGTCGCTGCCGACCGAGGCTGTGTGAGAACTGCTCTTTGGACCTGGCCTCGGCCGAAGGAGCAATTGCACTTGGAATTGGGCTCTTTCGCCATCCAGTGCGTTCAATTCGTCGATATGCGCGTCTTGGGAGTGAACCTGGCTGGTTTCACCCGATTTAGTCATAAAAAAGCGCTCACGCGCCCGCCAACCTCATCGCCTTCATCGTTTTGGCAATACCAAGCACGCTAATCACCCGCTTGAGGTTGTATGCCAACGCGTGCAGGTTGATTTCAGTGGGCACGTGCACGAGCGTCTTCATCAGGAAGTGCACTGATCCCATCCAGTGCTTCAGTGTTCCGAAGACGTGCTCGATGGTTCGTCTTCGGATCTTCATCGCATCAGGCTTTCGATCCAACCGGGCCTGCATGGTGTCCAGCACTGCCTCGTGCTCCCAGCGTCTGACCCGGCGCTCCTGGCCGGTCGTGCATTGCGCCTTGATCGGGCACTGCGGGCACACAGAGGTGTAGTACGTGTCGATGCGCATGCCGTTCTCGACACTTGAGTGGTGCCTGGGCAGCCGCTGACCGGCGGGGCATTGGTACTCGTCGTCTCGGCTCATGTAGATGAAGTCCGCTTTGCTGAACCGGCCTTCAGCCTTCGAGTTGGACGTCATCGGCTTGGGCACGTAGGTCTTGATGCCTGCTTGCTCACAGGCCAGGATCTCCGGGCCCTTGAAGTAACCCCGGTCGGCGATGAGTTCGATCTCTTCTTTGCCCACCGCTTCTCGCGAGCGCTGCGCCATCGACCACAGGCTGCCCCGGTCATGGCCTTCGTTGATCACCTCGGTGGCAACGATCAAGTGGTGCTTGGTGTCGGCCGCCACCTGCACGTTGTAGCCCACCATGCCGGTGCCGCGCCCGCTGGTGGCGATCGAACGTGCATCTGGATCCGTCTGAGACAACTGTTGGTCAGGCTGCTTGGCCAGCTCGACCTCAATGTCCCGCAGGTGCTGCATTTGCTTGAGCAGCTTGACCAACTTGTCTTGCAGCCTGGTGGTCTTGGCTTGCAGATCCACCGGCTGCGTGCGGTCCGCGGTGTCCAGTGCAGCCATGTAGCGCGCAATGCTCTCTTCGGCCTGCTGCATGCGCTTGGCCAACTTGTGAGGCGTGAAGTTGCGGTCGCGGTTGTTGACCGCTTTGAACTTGCTGCCGTCCACGGCCACGACACCCTGCGACAGCAGCTTGAGTTGCCGGCAGATCGACACGAAATGGCGGAAGACGTTGCGGATGCCGGCAGGGTTGTCGTGGCGGAAGTCGGCAATCGTCTTGAAGTCTGGTCCAAGGCGCCCGGTCAGCCACATCAGCTCAACGTTGCGTTGGCACTCGCGTTCCAGGCGCCTGCTGGATTGAACACGGTTGAGGTAGCCGTAGATGTAGATCTTCAGCAGCACTGCCGGGTCGTAAGACGGGCGGCCAGTGGACGCGGGCGTCGTCCCCTTGAAGCCCAGCGCGGACAGATCAAGCTCTTGGACAAAGGCATCGACAACCCGTACCGGATTGTCCTCAGTGATGAAGTCGTCCAGACATTCCGGAATCAGCGTGACTTGGCTTCGATCCAACCCTTCGACAAAACGCGACATACCGACTCCTGTGCTCGATATGTCTTCGAACTCTACGGATCTGAAGGCGCCACAGGAAGGGGGTTTTCACACAGCCTCGACCCGTTGCAGACCGAGGCGATTTCCAGAGCCAATGACCGGTCCACCCAGGTGGCGGGCGTTCGCCGACCCGTGGCGAAAACAGGATGAAAGCAAGCGGTCATTCGAGGGTGATTACCGGCGGCGGCGACGAAGTCGCAGCCCAACTGCCGCTCTTGATCGGTACGACGGTGCACGCACGACCCACGGGGTTAGTTCGAGTCAGCGCGTCCGATGTCAGCAATGTGGCGCATTGCGATCGCTTGCCCGACGGCTCTCATTGGCAAGACTCGACCAGGAGCGTCCACATGACGATGACCGTATTCGGAAGTCGCAACGGATCTCGTGCGACTTGAATCCGAAGAACGGCGACCGTCGCAGCCGTATCCCGGCAAAACCGATCACTCCACTTCGTAGCAGTGCAAACCTGCAATCGACACAATCTTCCGGCGCGGTGCCTTCTTCGCCTGTTTGCCCCAACGCTGTTTGCTCCAGCGCATCGACACTTCAAGGGATCGCCTGTATAAGGGTCTTAAGGCGCAAGCATGTACTGTTGCGTAGGTAACGCGAGTCTCAGGCTGGGCACCCTCAATGAAAATCATCTTCGCTGCCGATGGCAGCGAGTACACGAAGAAGGCCTTGGCCTTCCTCGTCACGCACGAGAACCTGGCCGGTGCCGAAGACGAACTGCTGGTCTTGAACGTGCAGCCCCGCGTGCTGCTCGGCATGCGGCCGATCGTCAGCCCCGACCTCGTCAACGACTTCCACCGCGACGAGGCCAACAGCGTCCTGGATCCGATCAAGAAGTTCCTGGACAGGCACCCGATTCGCTACCGCTGCGAATGGGTCGTGGGCGCACCGGCTGCGGAAATCGTGGCGGCCAGCAAGAGCGCGAAGGCGCAACTGATCGTGATGGGCACCCACGGCCACAGCCCCATCGGCCAGATTCTGATGGGCAGCGTGGCACAGCGTGTGGTCGCCGAGTGCGACGTGCCAGTGCTGCTGGTCAAGTGACGTGAACGGCCCTGTTGCCGGCGCGCTTGCCTTGGCCACCGTGCACTGCCCCGAAAAGCAGGGCGACCTCTAGTTCAGACGCATTCATCCAAGGACTCAGTCATGACCAAAATGAAAGCCGCCGTCGTCCACAGCTTCGGCCAGCCCTTGACGATCGAAGAGGTCGATGTGCCCACCGTGCCCGCAGGGCAAGTGCTGGTCAAGGTAGTGGCCTCGGGGGTGTGCCACACCGACCTGCACGCCGCTGATGGCGATTGGCCGGTGAAGCCCACGCTCCCGTTCATTCCCGGCCATGAAGGGGTGGGGTTTATCGCCGCCCTCGGCGCGGGCGTGAAGGGCATCAAAGAGGGCGACCGCGTCGGTGTGCCCTGGCTGCACACTGCCTGCGGCCGCTGTGAGCACTGCATCACCGGCTGGGAGACCCTGTGCGATGAGCAGCAGATGACCGGCTACACGGTCAATGGCGGATACGCCGAATATGTGCTGGCCGATCCTGGCTATGTCGGGCACTTGCCCGCCCAGATCAGCTTTGCCGCCATCGCGCCAGTGCTGTGTGCCGGGGTGACGGTCTACAAGGGTTTGAAGGTGCTCGATTGCAAGCCCGGCGACTGGGTCGCCATCTCGGGCATTGGCGGTCTCGGCCACTTCGCCGTGCAGTACGCCAAGGCAATGGGTTTTCATGTGATCGCGGTGGACATCGACGACGCCAAGCTGGCCCTGGCCACCAAGCTGGGCGCCGACATGGTGATCAACGCTGCGAAGCAAGACCCGGTGGCCGAAGTGCAGCGCACGCTGCACGGTGCGCATGGCGTGCTGGTGACCGCGGTCTCGCGCAGCGCTTTCTCCCAGGCGCTCGGCATGTTGCACAAGCGCGGCACGATGTCGCTGGTGGGCCTGCCGCCGGGCGACTTCGCGTTGCCGATCTTCGATGTCGTACTCAACGCCAAGACGGTGCGCGGCTCCATCGTCGGCACCCGCAAGGATCTGCAAGAGGCGCTCGAGTTCGCCGCTGAAGGTAAAGTGCATACGGTTTACAGCGAAGACAGCCTCGACAACATCAATGCGGTGTTCGCCCGCTTGCGCAGCGGGGCCATCGACGGCCGCGTCGTGATGCGCATTGCGCAGGGCGAATGAGCGACGCCGGGGCCGGTGCCACCGGTGATTCCATCGGTCAACCGACGCGTGCCGCATGAAGTCATCACACGCCCCTGTGCACCAGATCGAGCTGCGCATCGCGTCGCTGTCCGAACTTTTCAACTCGATGGATCCCACCCCCTTCCATCATCGCGACCTGGACCGCGATGCCGTGGAGTTTTTGGAAAGCTGGGCCTTGGAGTTTCCGCCGGCAAGCCACTTTCGCATCATCGTCCACACCGAGAACATGCCGCCGGACGATCCCACGCCGCTGGTCAGCGAGGCGATGCGCAACTACTTCGACTACAAGTCGGTGCTGGCCCTGCGCAACCTGCGCTTGCTGCTGATCGAGGGACGCACGAGCCTGGTGATCGGGTTGGGTTTCCTGGCGCTGTGCCTGCTCGGCGCCGACCTGCTCGCGACCTTCACAACCAATACGTTCTTCCGATTGCTCAAGGAGAGCCTGCTCATCGGAGGCTGGGTCGCGATGTGGCGGCCGCTGCAGATATTCCTCTACGACTGGTGGCCGATCGTGCGCAGGCGAAGGATCTATCGCAACCTCGGACACGCGAGTGTGCAGGTGCTGCCGGCGAAAGCCCAGTCAGGCCTTTGGCCCAAACAATCGGACTCGTCGCCAGCCCATGCGGTGCTGTCCGAACGGTCCCCACGCATCACGACCTGAAGGATGCGCATGAGTGAAGTCCCATGCGCCTGTTGATCTTCGGCGCCGGTGTGCTGGGCAGCTTCTATGCCCTGAAACTCCTGGCTTGCGGACACGATGTGACGGTCCTTGCCCGCGGCCGCCGGGCTTCACAGCTTCGGGCCGGTGGTCTCGTTGTGCAGGAGCACGGGCGCATCTACCGGCATGCGCACGTCAGTGTCATTGAATCGCTGGAGCCGGAAGCGGCCTGCGACTATGTATTGGTACTGGTCCGCAATGACCAGGTCGAGTCGGTATTGCCTTCGTTCGCCGCGAGCAAGGCAACACCCTGGGTCGTGTTCATGTTCAACAACGTGATCGGGCCCGAACGATTGATCGAGGCGCTCGGCCGCGAACGTGTGTTGCTGGGCTTTCCGGGTGCGGCGGGCGAGCGAGCCGCCGACGGGAGTGTCGTGGCCACGGTCCTGCCCGCGCTGATGCAAATGACCACGTTCGGTGAACTCGACGGCCGCCTCACGCCGCGCCTTCGGCGGCTCGCGGCTGCGCTGAGGGAGGCAGGCTTTCCCACGGCACTGTCGAGAAACATGGACGCCTGGCTGAAGACCCACGTCGCCGTGGTGAGCCCGATCGCCGATGCGTTTTATGCCGCGGGCAACGACCTGAAGGCGCTGGGCCACAGCAAACCCCGCGTCATCGCCCTGTTGCACACCATCCGCCAGGCCTTCGCGGCGCTGCGCGCGCAAGGCATCCCCGTCACCCCTGCGAGGCTGCGTGGCCTTGAATTCTTGCCCGATGGGCTGCTCGTTCGTGCTTGCCAATGGGCACTGTGCACCTCGTATGCCGAGCTGATCGTTGCGCGCCACGCGACGGTGGCGCGCGAGGAGATGACGGCTTTGTCCGGGCAGCTTCGCGTGTTGGTAGGGCAAGCGCCGTGAACGACTCTGTCGCCATGACGCTGCTCGCCGCTGGCGAGCGCCCGAATAGTGTTTTGGAAGCCACGCAAGCGCCGGCTTGGCACAGCCTGGCCGTCGTGGCCTGTGCCACACAACTCGAGACTGACCTTGCCAAGGGCCTGAGCCCCACGGAGGCGGGCCTGCGTTTGAAACGCGTCGGCACCAACCAACTCGCCGCGAAACTGCCGCGTCCGCTGTGGCTCAAGTTCCTTGACCAGTTCAGGAACCTGCTGGTCGGGGTGCTGGTGGGCGCCGCGCTGCTCGCGGCAGTCGTGGGTGATATCGAAGACGCGGCCGTAATTCTGCTCGTGGTGGTCTTCAATGCCGCCTTGGGCTTCTACCAGGAGTACCGCGCCGAAGCGACGCTGGCCGCACTGAAGAACATGCTGGCCCAACATGCCCGGGTGCGTCGTGGCGGCGAAGTGACCAACATCCTGGCGCATGACCTGGTGCCGGGTGACGTCGTGTTGCTCGAGGCCGGCGACCGTGTACCCGCCGATGGCCGGGTGCTGGCTGCACACAACGTCGAGGTCGCCGAAGCGGCATTGACCGGTGAGTCTCAAGCCGTAGGCAAAAACGTCGATGTCCTTTCGGCGGGCGAGCACCCTTTGGCCGAGCGCTTCAACATGGCCTACATGAACACGGTGGTCACCCGTGGCCGGCTTGAACTGCTGGTCTGCGCCACCGGTATGGCCACCGAAATGGGCCGCATCACCGGCCTTCTGGCAGCGGCCAAGGAGAGCGCCACGCCGCTGCAGATCCAGCTCGACGCGCTGGGCAAGCGGCTGGCGATCGTTGCGGGTGTGATGGTGCTGCTGATCTTCACCATCGGCATCGTGCGCGGCGATGCCTTGCTGCAGACGATCATGACCTCGATCGCCCTGGCCGTGGCCGCGATCCCCGAAGGACTGCCGGCCGTCGTCACAGTGACGCTGGCCATCGGCATGCACCGGCTGGCGCGCAACCGCGCCATCGTCAAGAAGCTCTCGGCTGTGGAAGCGCTGGGGTCGACCACCGTGATCTGCTCTGACAAGACGGGCACCCTCACACTCAACCAGATGACCGCGCGCTCGCTGTACTACCGCGAGCGACGATTTGCCGTCAGCGGTGAAGGCTATGGCACGGTCGGCGTCATCGGCAGCGACGATGGCCAGCCGCTACCGGACCTTTTGCCGCTGCTCACGCCGGCCGTGCTGTGTTCCGATTCCCGCATCCGCGACGGCTTGCTCATCGGCGATCCGACCGAAGGCGCGCTGCTGGTGCTGGCGTCCAAGGGCGGCGTCGTCCACGAGTCGACCATCGAGCACAGCCCGCGCATTGCCGAGATTCCCTTCGACTCGGCGCACAAGTTCATGGCGACCTTTCACCACGACGGCAGCCACGTGCGCATGTGTGTGAAGGGCGCGCCCGATGTCTTGCTGCTGCGCGCGCAGACGTATCTTGCGGCCGACGCTGCGATGCCGTTGACCGACGCCGCACGCAACGAATTCGTGGCCGAGAACGCGGCATTGGCGGGGCGTGCGATGCGGGTGATGGCGATCGCCGGGCGCGACATTCCCGCCGAGGCGTTTGACCCCTCAGGCGACCTGATGGTGTGGGCCGACGAGCTGATGTTGATCGGGCTGGTCGGCATCATCGACCCGCCGCGGCCCGAGGCGCGTGACGCGATCGCCTTGTGCCGGCAAGCTGGCATTGCCGTGAAGATGATCACTGGCGACCACAGCCTTACCGCAGCCGCCATAGCCCACGAGCTGGGTTTGAAAGGCGCGGTGCTGACGGGAGCCGAGCTCGACCGTATCGAGATCGCCGAGCTGTCCAGCCGCATCGAAGACACCGCCGTGTTTGCGCGCGTCGCGCCTGAGCACAAGGTCAAGATCGTGCAGGCGCTGAAGGCGCGCGGCCATGTCGTGGCCATGACGGGTGACGGCGTGAACGACGCGCCCGCGCTGAAGAACGCCGACATCGGCGTGGCCATGGGCATCACCGGCACCGAGGTCACGAAGGAGGCCGCCACGATGGTGCTGACCGATGACAACTTCGCCACCATCGTGCAAGCGGTGAAGGAAGGCCGCACCATCTACGACAACATCGTCAAGTTCGTTCGTTTTCAGGTCTCCACCAGCGTCGGCGCCATCCTCGCCGTGCTGGGTGCCCAGGTACTGGGGCAGCCGATGCCGTTCACGGCAGTGCACATCCTGTGGATCGCCATCATCATGGACGGCCCACCGGCCATGACCCTGGGCCTGGAGCCGGCACGCGACGGCATCATGCAGGAGCCCCCGCGCTGTGCCGACGCCCGCTTCCTTTCGCTGGGGCGCCTGTCGCGTTTGGCGATGTACGGGCTGACCATGGCGGCGGGCACGCTGGTGCTCCTGGACCATGCCCGGCCGAACGGCCCGGCCTACGCGCTGACACTGGCGTTCACGACGTTTGTGCTGTTCCAGTTGTTCAATGTGTTCAATGCCCGTGTCGAGCACGCCTCGGCATTCAACCGACAACTCTTCAGCAACGCCAAGCTGTGGGCCGCTCTCGGCGCAGTGCTGGGTTTGCAGGTGCTGGCGGTTCATTGGTCGCCCGCACAGGACATCTTTCACACCACTGATTTGTCAGCGCAGGACTGGGCTCTGGCCGTTGCGGTCGCCTCATCCATCCTGCTGCTCGATGAAGGCAGAAAGTTGCTGCTCAAATTGATTCGTGGTGTGAACAACGGCCCTGCATGAACGCCATTCAGGTCTATCGAAAGCTACGGTGAGTTGTGATCCATGAATGCACCAACGCCCAACAAGGTACTTGTCGCCATCGACGGCTCCGAAGCGTCGCTCAGTGCGGCGCACCATGCCTTGCGCTTGCACGCCCTGGGCTTACAGTGCAGCTTCGTGTTGGCAACCGTTCAGGAGCCCACCTACAACATCGAGTTGATGCTGGCGCCGGGCGCCGAGGTGCTGGAACGTCTTACCGGCGCTGTGGGCGAGCGCGCGCTGTCGCAAGCCCGTTTGCTGTTCGACGGAGCGGGCGTCGGCTATGAAGCCGAAATCGGCTCGGGCGACCCGGCACAGGCACTGCTCGATATCGCAGCGCGATTCGGATGCGAGTTCATCATCATGGGAGCCAGGGGCCACGGCGCGTTGCGCAGCGCGCTGCTCGGATCGGTGTCGCAAGCCGTCTTGCAGACATCACCACGGCCCGTAACGATCGTCCGGCTCAATGCCGATCAGCTTTGAACCCTTCACCAAAACCTGAGGAAACCAAACCATGCGCATTCTCATCCCCGTCGACGGCAGCAGCTTCAGCAAGTCCGCAGTCAACTTCGTCGCTTCGCGCACCACCTTGATCCAGCAGCAACCCGACGTCGAGTTGCTCAACGTCCAGTACCCCGTGTCGGCACGGGTTGGGCGGGCTGCGGGCAAGGAACTGGTGGAGTCCTACCAGGTGTCTGAGTCGAACAAGGTACTCAAGCCCTGCATGGCGACGCTCAAGCGCGCCGGGTTGATGGCCCGGGCGAAGTACGTCGCCGGCAGTCCGGGATCGGCCGTCGGCAAGATTGCAGCCGAGGACGCTGCCGACCTAATCGTGATGGGCTCCCACGGGCACACCGGCTTTCGCAGCGTTCTCTTTGGTTCGGTGACCAATGCTGTCCTGGCATCCTGCACCACGCCCTTGCTCGTGCTGCGCGGCGACGTGGCCCCGAAGAAGGATTCGTTGCGAATCGGAATTGCGCTTGACGGTAGCAAGTACGGCGTCGCAGCAGCCAGATTCATCGCCAAACAGCGGGACCTGTTTGGCGTCGCGCCTGTGGTCACCCTGATGCATGTCGTACCTGACCTGCTGAATCTGGTTGTGCCAGGCTACTTTGGAGGACAGCCACTGCGGGTCGTTGAGCCTGAGCAAGTCGAGGCAATGCAGCGTGCCGCATTCGAGCAAGCTGTGGCCGTTCCGAAGAAGCTGCTCGAAGCCGCCGGCCTGCAGGTCAACGAGGTGCGCTTGACGGGAAACAACCCCGGCGACGAGATCGCGTCCTGCGTCAAGAAGAGCAAGCTCGATATCCTCGCGCTTGGTTCACATGGGCGTGGCGCACTGCGATCCGTCACGCTAGGTTCAGTGTCCACGCGTGTGGCTGCCAAATGTCAAGCACCGCTGTTGCTGATCAGGCTGGCGTAGCAGTCGCGAGGGAAACGACAAAAGCGAAGTTGATTCAGGACTGAGAGATGGCCGGGCGCGTAGTCGATGAGCCTCGCCTTCTTCAGCTTCCAGATGCTATTTGTCATGGTGAGGGTTCACATGCGCATCTCAGGTGAACGCGAGACGGTGACCGCACGCGCGACGGGATCGCCCTGTTGAGGCGAGGTCGAGTCTCTCTGATCTGAAGCAGTGGAGCAGGACGGCCGTAGGTCTGGAATGGGCCGGCAGCGCTAGTTTGAGCCCTTGACCAGCGGCGGAACCACGGTCAACCCCTTGATGCCGGCTTGCATCGGAAGGAGATGAATGACCGCTTCGAAGAATTCGTCGCCGCGATCTGTCTCCGAGCTAGGTCTGCTGGACTTTGGAACCGGTCGGTGGCGACACGAATCTCTTGACGGGCGAGCGACCGCTGATGGCCGCCAGGAGGAGTTCGAGGAGGCGCCAGGAAGCTGACTCTCGATGCGGTGGTCCCCCCGGCAAAGTCAGCTTGCGGCGGCCCCGGCGAAACCCGATAGCGGCCATGAAGGAACCGTCGATCGGGGCGGGTTGAAGGTCAGCATTCTGGCCGACACCGGTCGCTGGCCTTGAGGGATCAGCCGGCAGCCCCGTGCGACGTGCTGTTCGTGTGCCGAACGCAGGTGTGGCGGCTCGCACATGCGCGCGCCGCCCTGCCTCTGCGGCGTGAACGCTGTTGCATCGCTCCGCCCATTCAAGTGCGGACATCCTGGCCGCGTAATTGTTGGACACGGCGCCCTATCCTTACTTCCCACATTAAACCTGCGGGGGCACGTGAGGTGGCGTTGGCGCGCGCGATTCAGGCCGGAGGCGGCCGGTAAGCCGACGCGCTGACCGCGTCGGGTACGAACCCTGCGCGACGGTAGACCCGGCCCGCCGGGTTCATCGCCTCGGTGACGATGACCCAGCTGGTGCAGCCCCGGCCGGCGGCCCACCGCGCCGCGACCCAGAGCAGGTGGGAGGCCAGGCCCCGCCCGCGGTGCTGCTCGTCGGTGCCGACGTGCTGGTAGCGGGCCCGCTCGCCGCAGCACACGATGCCCAGTTCGGCCACCAGCGCCTCGCCCTCGAACGCGCCGACGAAACCCGCCACGCCGCGGTCGCACAGGTCACGCTGGATCTGCGCGCGGGCACGCACGAAGCTCGCATGCTGGTCCGCGTCGTACTCGCCGGTGGCCGCGTTCTCCTGTATGGCGCGGGCGACGCTGAGCTCCCAGTCGGCGCCTTCGAGGTAGCGCACGGCGTACCCCGCGGGCGCTTCGGTCTGCCGGGGCAGCGTGGCCGTGGTGAGCACCTCTTCGAGCTCGACCTCCAGGCCCAGACGGCCCCAGGCCTCGACGTCGTCCGGCATGCGGGCCAGCCCGATCGCAAGCCAGTCGACGTCGGGGAAGGCGACGGCGAAAGCCGCTGCCCAACGGCCCGCATCGTCCACTGCGTGCGGATCAGTTACTAGCAGGCAGTGGCCCCAGTGGAACGTGGGATTCGACGGGGTGCGCAGCACCAAATGGTCCCCGCGATCCTCGACGGTCGAGCCGCTCAGCGCCAGCACCGCCAGGTCCGTTGCCCAGCCGGGCGGAAGAGTGCTCATTGAGGAAGCGTATACCGGCTGGACCGTATGGCACATGAGTGGCGTCGCCCGCTCGACGAACTGGCCCGCGGCTCGCGCACGTCGCTGAGCATTTAGTCGGTGCTGGCCAACCCCGTCTCTCTGGCCGACAGCGCTTGCACTTTCAACCAGTCGAAAGACTGTCTCGCCGCTGGGGACAGCGGCGTGCGTCCGGACCACACGGCGTGGTAGCGGTGGCCCGTGCTCCATTGGGAGGGCAATCGCTGAACTAGCTTCGATTTCGGCCCACCGTGTGCCAGGAAGCTGGGCTCCGTGAGGGCAATGCCCATGCCGCTCAACGCCGCGTTGCCGGCCAAGGTGCCTTGGCTGAAGTACAGGCTTTCCCGACCTCGTCAGGGGTTGAACGACCCCCGAAACTGCTCTGCGATCGAGTTTCCACACGGCCTCGGTCGGCACCGCCAGTTCGCAGCCTGCAGCAGCAGTCGTTCATCCGCATGCCTTTGCTGGCTGGGACGCACGAGCCCTGACCGACCGCAATCTCTTGGCAAGCGTTTTTCGGCCTGATTCGCGAACGGCAGCTTCCTGAGTGGTGCGGCCGCTCGGCCTGAAAAGTGCCACCGGCGGCTTGGGGTCGGCAGCGACCGTTCGCCGCCAGTAGGAGCAGTCGTTGGCCGGGCGTCGTCGCCAAATCGCTGACCCGCCCCACGCGCCCGCCGAACGTCAAGTTCCGAGGTACAGCGGACAGCCGCCCGAAGGGCTGGCCAACGTCAGGTATCGGCGCCCGCCGACATTCGCCTGCCAAATCCGGGCGGCTGCACCCAGTCTTGAACTGCCGGTCAGTTGCTGGGGCCCAACTTCAGTCCGTGCCCGGCAATTGGCTGTCCCCCGAGCGTCGGATCACTGTTGCGGGAATTGCCCCTTGCCAGACTTCGGGAATGGGCACGGCAATCGAGTAAGGCATTCTTTACCTACCCCATGCGAATGGGCCAGGCAGCCACCACGAACGAAAGCTGCTGCGCAGGCTGGGCGCCGCGCGCTGCGGCAGCTGAGTGCCTTGGTCGATGACGGTTCAACCTTGGGCAGCCAGTTGCGCCAGGGAGGATTGCTCGACTTCGGTGAACTTGGTGTACTCGCTCATGTCCAGCTCAGCGGGGCCGTTTGGCCTGCGTTCCGGCGGCGGTTAGCCGGTAGCGCTGCTTGCTGCTGCGCGGCACATCAGGCAGCGTCATCTCGATCAGCCCCAACTTCAGTGCCGGCGTCAGGTAGGCCGCTCTGAAATGGTCTTCGTGTTTCAGGCCCAAGGCATGCTGCAATTCCTGGCGCGACATGTCGCCGGACAGTGCCCCAAGCAAGCGCGCGACTTCCCCGGTGACTTCCCCGGTGACTTCCCCGGTGACTACGGGGGTGACTTCCGGGGTCGGGCGCTGCGGCTGCTGGGCCAGCGGGTGCACGGGCAGCCGGATCAGGTACGCCGTGCGGTCATCATCGGTCTCGAAAGCCGGTGCCGGCGAGCCATTATCCGCCATCGCTCTCAGGATCTTGGGCACGCCGGTCGAGCGCCCCTCGGTCAAGTCCAGCTCCTTGAGGAACTCACCAATTCGGCGATTGCGGTAGCGCCGGCTCACGGCACGCCCGGCGGCAAAGTCTTCCATGCGAATGGAGCGGTCTGGCCCGGGAAAGCTCAGGATGGCCAGGTCCTCGCGTCCGATCCGCACCTCGATCGGTTCACGCTCTTCGTAGGAGCGGTGGTACACGGCATTGACCAGCGCCTCTTCGATGGCCGCATACGGGAAGTTCCACACCCGCGTGGCCTCGGCACGGTCGGGGTGCTTCAGAACAGTCTCACGCAGGTAGTTGCGTTGGATGTAGCCCAGCGCCTCGCGCGTCATGCGGGCCAGCGGCCCCTTGAACACCTTCTCCTCGAAGCGGTCACCGCCCGCGCCTTCCGGGAACCACACCACGTCGATCTGGGTGTAGGGAAAGAAGCGATCCGGCGCCTCGTTGAAGAACAGCAGCCCCACGTTCTTGGGCCACGGTGCCTCACTCGACCCGCCGACCACGTTCATCTGCCGGCCCAGCGCTTCCAGTTGCAGGCCCGGTGCTTCATCGGCCAAGGCGCTGCCCACTTCGCGCAGGTAGTCCAGCATCAACGCACGCGACAAGTCCTCCACGCGTGCCTGCTGCGCCAGCCGGTCATCCCAGGGCACATTGGCGGCCAAGCCCAGCAGTTCCTGCTCATCCTCGCCCTTGGCCTCCACCGTGCTGCTGTAGCGGCGGACGTAGTAGTGCCAGGACTTGAGTTTGGCCGTCACCGCTGTCGGGGCCTTGTACGGGCGATTCATGCCGCCCGGCGCCCACAGCACGATCAGCTTGCGCCCCTGGACCTCTTCGATGCTGAGCGTCGGGAAATAAGGCGGCTGGATCAGTTGGCAGTGCGCGAGCAGTTCCCGTTGGATCTTGTCCAGTTGGTTCTCGGCCAGGCCCACAGGCGGAAACACTGGTTGGCCCTGGGCGTCGCAGTCCTGACCGATCACCACGTAGCCGCCGCCCAGGTTGGCAAAGTCGTTGGCGAAGGCACACACCGTGCGCAAAACAGCATCCGGGTTCCAGCCGGCCTTGTATTCGATGCGCTCGCTCTCCACAGTGCGCTGGCGCAGCAGGTCGTCGAGCTTGATGGGCAGTTTCATCGGGCGGGTTGTGCTTGCGTGTCAGGGCCGTGCGGGCGCGGCCTCTGCGGCGGTCAAGGGCTCGTAGACAGTGATTTGCACGTCATCCAACCCGGCAAGGGCCGACTCGATTGCCGACCGAACGTCAGGCCAAGCCAAGCCACCCAGGCCGGCACCCAGTGCCGGAATGGCGATCGACTGCACCCGATGCTGGGCGATGAACCGGCGCAAGTCCATCAGGCCTTCGGACACCCAGCGCAGTTGCGATGGCTGCCGCCAATGTTGCTTGGTCGGGAAGTTCACTACCCAGCGCGGCCCGACGGCCTGGCCGGTCTCGGTCGCGTGCACCTTGCCCACCTGCAACTCACCGGCCTGACAGGCCTCCACGTACAGGCGGTGGTTGAGGTCGAAGCGGTGCCGGAAGGCCAGTGCGAGGCCCTTGCCCATCACCCCGACGGTGTTGACGGGGTTGACCAACGCTTCGTCCTGCGCATCCAGCAGGTTGCCGTGGGTGTATCGGATCATGGCGCTTGGGATGGGCGGCGAAGGGTACGGCGGGGGCTGGGCATCAAAGGTGGCGTTCGGCTCGTGGGTCTGGCGGTTGGGCCAGGCAATGGCAGATTCTGCCTGCGGGTGGCGGCAGGCTCGCTATCGGCCGGGGCCTCTGGCCAGTGTGGCGGCGGTATCGCGAAGGCCGGTACACACCAGGTCGAGTACACGCGCAGGAAACGTCGCCGGCACTTGGCCGGCCACGTGCTCGATCACGGCCGGCGTCCGCTCGGCAAGATCCTGGACGATGGCACTGACATCTCTGCCATCGGCCGCAGTGACGCCGTTGCGCCGGCCCACCAGTTCCCAATGCCTGCGCAGGATGTCCTGCATCCGCCAGTGCGCGTTCTTCGAGCGAACGGCCATCGCCAGCTTGACCCGGTGCGGCGACAACCTACCCGGCCCGGAGCCCAGCAAGGGGTAGGCCGAGAGCACGTCATAGAGCGGTGCGAGCGAAAAGGCGCCGCCAGTGTGCAGGGCAATGCTGAAATTCTTGGCGTGCCCGTCGGGCGCGCACAGCATCCAGAAAATCAACTGGGCCCTGAAGAAGGTCTCGCGGTCTCGCTCAGGCTGGGTGGACCCACCCAGCAGACGCAAGATGGCGTCGATGCCCGGGCCGCCGTCAGCCTCGTACTTCAAGTGCGGCGCTTTGCCTGTGGCTTGGCACAGGTCTTCCTGGGGTAGCCGGGTGATCCATGAGCCATCGTCCGACCAGCGCCTGTCGAAGCGCTCGACGGCGAGCACGCGTTGGTCTTCGAACACCACGGGATGGCACCTCGCGACGGGCAGGCCGTACGCAGCCAGAACCAGAGCGCACAGCCACTCGTTGTCGACCGAGTCGCTGACGTCCAGCCGCATGTTGCCAACCAGGCCCAGCGGCAGCTTGAGGATGTGCGTGGTCGGTGTGGCGCCCGCCGGTCGCCACCATCGGTCCCGGTACCACAGCAGCGCCGTCTTCTCCTGTGCGCCGGCAATGGCGACGCGTGGCGCATGCGGCGATTCCGCGGCCTGGCCAGGGGCACGATCCTCAGTCTCTGCGCGCAGCAGCCTGGCCACGTCGGCTTCGTCGAGGGGGTCGGCATCGATGCGCCGGATGTCGCCGGGCGGTCGGTCCAAGGGCGCGATGTAGAGGGCGCCGGCACAGTCTCGGCCCACTTCGGACAGCAAGCCGAAGGCATCGGGCGTGCTGACCTGGAAGCGCCGGGCGAGGCGCTCACGCGCCACTGAGCTGTCTGGCAGCAGGTTCTCGAAGAACGCGTCGACACCGGAGCCGCGATGCAGCTCGTTGCCGGGGCGGAACGGCAACGCCAACGACAGTGGCAGGCCTTGGGGCGACGAAACCCAGTCGGGTGCGTAGTCCAACTCGTCACCGCCCGGCGTTCGGGTCCACGTGCCGACACGCTACGCGTTCATCCAGAGCCCGAGCCGGCGCTTGCTCATCGAGTCGGCCACGCCTGGTTGCTGGCTGCACCATGGCGCCTCTGCCTCCGGCGTACGCCGAACCGCCTGGGAATGCGCTCCAAGGTCTGCTCCCGTTGCCGTCACAGGCGTGTGTACTTCTCCGATCGCCCGCGCGACTTCTCTACCGGGTACTTGATCGCGTTGGCATCCATCTTCCGCGACACCGCGGCCGCCAGATCCACGCCCAGGTCATGGCACAGGTAGGCCAGCAGCATGCCGACATCGGCAAGCTCGGCCTCGATTTCATCGCGGCGCTTGTCGACGATCTCGACCACGTCGGCGTCCTTGGCCCAGATGAAGTGCTCCAGCAGTTCGGACGCCTCCACGGACAGGGCGGTGGCAAGGCTTCGAGCGTTGTGGAACTGCTCCCAGTCTCGCTCGGCACGGAAGGCCAGCAGGCGCTGGGTGAGCTCTTCGGGCAAATGCGTCATGCCTGAAACCTGTTCTTGAGGTGCCATTGAAGGCGGTCGGGATCGGGGCGGTACTCCGGGCGCGTCGGCGTGACGGTCAGCGGCTGCCCATCCATCCTGTAGTACGCCTTGCCGTTGAACCACGCTTCGCGGATGCGCGGGCTGACGCGGATCGTCATGTCGGGCGTCACCGAAACGAGGCCGGCGTCGAACAGGCGGTGGAAATCGGCCCGCAGCAGCAGGCCGTTGCGCACGTCGTGGGCACCTTCCTCAGCGTAGGGCACGATGTGCGCGGCCTCCAGTGCCAACAAGGTGCTTTCGCCGGTGATGGCGCACTTGCGGTTGTAGGCCTCGGTGACGACCACGCGGAACGAGCCCTGGCCGAGCCGGGGCCGCATCAGGATGGGCTCACCGTACCGCGCCGCCGGCTCGTTCACGATCAGGGCGCCGCTATCCGTGGCCTCGGCCTGGGCTTCGAGACCACGGGCGAGCAGCGGCAGCACATGCGCCCAGATCGTGGCGCCGTCGGCCTCCTCGGTCCGGTACATCTTGCCGCGCACGATGTTGGACGACCAGCCCGGCGGATCGGGCAACCAGTCTCGCGGTTCGAAGAAGACGGGGTTGGCGATGACCTGGCACGTGATCTGGGTGAGCGGTGTACCGCGGCCGGCCAGCGGCCCCAGAAGCTCGCGCAGTTCTGCGAGTGAAGCCGCGCCGTTCTTCTGCCCGAAGATTTCCCACGCCAGGTCGAGCGGCAGCACGCTGCGCGTGATGAAGTAGCCGGCACCTGCAATGTGGTTATGTGGACGCTTCACCTTGAACACGAACGGCATGCCGCTGGGCGCGTTCTCGAACGCGGGGCGCACCGATGGCTGCCAGAAGTTCACCTCGTCCAGGTGACGCGGTGCCAGGAACTCGAACCAGCGCGTGTCTGTCGTGCCCACCCAGAAGATCATGACGTTG
>JANNDW010000319.1:0-31017 GCA_031378125.1 Methylibium sp.
CGCGTGCACCCGCTCAAGCGCGGCCGAGCTTTGCAGCGGGCGCAGGAATTCGATGCCCTGCGCGGCGGCCAGCAACTCGATGCCCAGGATGTGCGCGGTGTTGGAAGTCATCGCCTGCAGGCGCCGCGCCGCGAAGGTGGCCATCGACACATGGTCTTCCTGGTTGGCGCTGGTGGGCAGGCTGTCCACGCTGGCCGGGTGCGCGAGCGACTTGTTCTCGGAAGCCAGCGACGCGGCCGTGACGTGCGCGATCATGAAGCCGCTGTTCAGGCCGGCGTCGGCAGTGAGGAAGGGCGGCAGGCGCGACACGCCGCTGTCGATCAGCATCGCGATGCGGCGTTCGGCAATCGCGCCGACTTCGGCGATGGCCAGGGCCATGCCGTCTGCGGCGAGCGCCACCGGCTCGGCGTGGAAGTTGCCGCCGGAGATCATGGCGCCGGGCCCGCCATCGGCCGCCGCAAAGACCAGCGGGTTGTCGGTCACCGCATTGGCCTCGCGCAGCAACACCAGGCTGGCGTGGCGCAGCGTGTCCAGGCAGGCGCCCACCACCTGCGGTTGGCAGCGCAGCGAGTACGGATCCTGCACGCGGTCGTCGCCCTCCATGTGCGAGCGGCGGATCTCGCTGCCGGCCAGCAACGCGCGGTAGTACTGGGCCACGTCGATCTGGCCGGGCTGGCCGCGCAGTTCGTGAATGCGCGGGTCGAACGGGCCGTCGCTGCCGCGCGCCGCGTCGACCGTCAGCGCACCGATCACCAGCGCCGCTTCGAGCACCGGTTCGAAACAGAGCAGCGCATGCAGCGCCAGCGCGGTGGAGGTCTGCGTTCCGTTGATCAGCGCCAGGCCTTCCTTGGCGCCGAGCGCGAGCGGCGCGATGCCGGCCTGCTTGAGCGCGTGTGCGGCGCTCTTGCGTTTGCCGTCGATCAGCATCTCGCCCTCGCCCAGCAAGGCCAGCGTCATGTGCGCCAGCGGCGCCAGGTCGCCCGACGCGCCAACCGAGCCCTGCGACGGGATGTACGGCACCAGGCCCGCGTTGTGCACGGCCAGCAAGGTGTCGATCACGACCTCACGAACGCCGGAGTGGCCGCGCGCCAGGCTGGCGGCCTTCAGCGCCAACAGCAGCCGCACCACCTCGGGGGCGAGTGGCTCGCCGACGCCGACGCTGTGCGAGCGGATCAGGTTGAGCTGCAGCGCGGCCAGCTGCGCCTTGCTGATGCGCTGGTTGGCCAGCTTGCCAAAGCCGGTGTTGACGCCATACACCGGCGCGTCGCCATCGGCCGCGGTTTGCACGACCTGCGCGCTGGCGCGAATGGCCGTGCGCGCCGACTCCGGCAGGGCCAGCACCACCCGATCGGCGTGGATCGCCTGCAGTTGCTCCAGCGTGAGCTGGCCGGGGCGGATCAGCATGTCAGGCATTGGTGTTCAGCATCGGCAGGTTCAAGCCTTGTTCGCGGGCGCAAGCCAGCGCCTCGTCGTAGCCGGCATCGGCATGGCGCATCACGCCGGTGGCCGGGTCGTTCCACAACACGCGTGCGATGCGCTGGGCGGCAGCGTCGGTGCCGTCGCAAACGATCACCACGCCGGCGTGCTGCGAGTAGCCCATGCCGACACCGCCGCCGTGGTGCAGCGACACCCAGGTGGCGCCGCCCGCGGTGTTCAGCAGCGCGTTGAGCAAGGGCCAGTCGGACACCGCATCGCTGCCATCGCGCATCGCTTCGGTCTCGCGGTTCGGCGAGGCCACCGAACCGCTGTCCAGGTGGTCGCGGCCGATCACGATCGGCGCTTTCAGCTCGCCGCTCTTGACCATCTGGTTGCAGGCCGGGCCGGCCCGCTGGCGCTCGCCCAGGCCGATCCAGCAAATGCGCGCCGGCAGGCCCTGGAACGCGATGCGGTCGGCCGCCATGTCGAGCCAGCGGTGCAGGGGCTTCTCATCAGGGAACAGCTCCTTCATCTTCGCATCGGTCTTGCGGATGTCGTCGGGGTCGCCGCTCAGCGCCACCCAACGGAACGGCCCTTTGCCGCGACAGAACAACGGGCGCACATAGGCGGGCACGAAGCCGGGGAAGTCGAACGCGTTCTTCACGCCGGCATCGAGCGCCACCTGGCGGATGTTGTTGCCGTAGTCCACCGTGGGCACGCCCATCGCCTGGAAGTCGAGCATCGCCTGCACATGCACCGCGCAGCTGCGCGCCGCGGCGTCGCGCA
Source organism: Methylibium sp. (assembly GCA_031378125.1). Classification (GTDB taxonomy): domain Bacteria; phylum Pseudomonadota; class Gammaproteobacteria; order Burkholderiales; family Burkholderiaceae_C; genus LGRD01. The sequence goes on from JANNDW010000319.1 coordinate 2,203, forward strand.
GCGAGGCATGCTGGCCGGCGTCGGCCTGCGCGGCGCGCCAGCTCTCGACGCTCCAGCCGGAAGGCAGGTAGCCATTCACCAGGTCGTGCGCCGAGGTCTGGTCGGTCACCAGGTCGGGGCGGATCTCGCCGGCCCGGGCGCGCCGCACCAGTTCGGGCAGGATGTCGGCGGCGTTGCCCAGCAAGCCGATCGACACCGCCTTCTTCTCGCGGGCATAGCGCTCCAGCCGTTCCAGTGCGTCGTCGAGATCGCGGGCCTGCTCATCGAGATAGCGTGTCTTGATCCGGAATTCGATGCGCGACTGCTGGCATTCGATGTTCAGCGACGAGGCCCCGGCAAAGCTGGCCGCCAGCGGCTGCGCGCCACCCATGCCGCCCAGGCCGGCGGTCAGAATCCAGCGGCCCTCCCAATCACTGCCCCCAGGCGCCCGAGCGCCGGGCCGCCCCAAGCCGGGCGCCCTCCCTTCGGGGGACCGAACGCCGTTTGCGGCGGTTGAGGGGCCGTCGCCATAGTGTTGCCGGCCGGCCTCGACGAAGGTTTCGTAGGTGCCCTGCACGATGCCCTGGCTGCCGATGTAGATCCACGAGCCCGCGGTCATCTGGCCGTACATCATCAGGCCCTTGCGGTCGAGCTCGTGGAAGTGTTCCCAGGTGGCCCACTTCGGGACGAGGTTGGAGTTGGCGATCAGCACACGCGGCGCATCGACATGGGTGCGAAACACGCCGACCGGCTTGCCGCTTTGCACCAACAGTGTCTCGTCTTCATTGAGCGCGCGCAGCGCCTTCAGCATCGCTTCATAGCACTCCCAATTGCGCGCCGCCTTGCCGATGCCGCCGTAGACCACCAGCGCGTCGGGGTTCTCGGCCACCTCGGGGTCGAGGTTGTTTTGCAACATGCGGTAGGCGGCCTCGATGAGCCAGTTCTTGCAGCTGATTTGCGAGCCGCGCGGCGCGCGCACCGGATGGGGCTGGGCGATGTGCTGGACGGTGGACAGGTCGGACATGGCAATCCCGCGGGGAGGTGGTCAATGGCGATGAAAGGAATGGGTTTACTCTACTTGCATAGACAAGTCTAGGCAAGTAGACTTCGAGCATGGTTTTCCCTGACGTGGCTTCATCCCCGGCGGCGCCTCCCTCGGCGCCGTACGCAAGAGTCAAACAGTTCCTCAAGCAGGGGCTGGAACGAGGCCGCTGGGCACCCGGCACCTTGATGCCCTCCGAGGCCGAGCTGGTGGCGCAGTTCGGCATCAGCCGCATGACGGTGACGCGCGCGCTGCGCGAGATGCAATCCGAGGGCCTGGTGGACCGGCTGCAGGGCGTGGGCACGTTTGCGGCGCATCTGTCCCGGGTGGCGTCAACCTTGACCATTCGCGACCTGCATGAAGAGATCACCGCGCGCGGCCACCGCCACCATGCCGAGGTGCATCTGGCCCGCCAGGAGCGCGCGCCGGCCGAGCTGGCGCGGCGTCTCGGCCTGGCCAGCGGGGCGACGGTGTTCCACAGCTTGATCGTGCACTTCGAAAACGGCGTGGCGCTGCAATGCGAAGACCGCTATGTGAACCCGGCCTGCGCGCCCGGCTACCTGGGCGTGGACTTCACCCGCACCACGCCCACCCACTACCTGCTCCAGGTGGCGCCGTTGTGGGAGGCCGAATACTCCATCGAAGCCGGCGCACCCACCGCGCAGGAAGCCGCGCTGTTGGGCGTCAAGGCAAGCGACGCCTGCCTGATCGTGGTGCGCCGCACCTTGAACCGCGGTGTGGTCATCACACTGGCGCGGCTGGTGCACCCGGGCACGCGCTACATGTTGCATGGAGAATTCAGGCCATGAACACCGCAGCGCCGCATGACCAGCGTGCCATCGAACAGCGGGTGCGCGACCGGGTCACACCCGAGGTGATCGCCGCATTCGATCGCGACGGTGCGGTGTGCATTCGGCAGTTGCTGACGCCCACAGAGATGGCGCTGGTCCGTGATGGCATCGACACGAACATCGCCCAGCCCAGCCCGCGCGCCAAGATCGCCAGCCAGCCTGGCGACCCGGGCTTTTTCATCGAAGACTTCTGCAACTGGCAGCATGTCGAAAGCTACCGCCGCGCCATCTTCCAGTCCGCACTCGGCATGGCCGCCGGGCACCTGATGCAAAGCCAGCGCGTGCGGCTGTTCCACGACCACATGCTGACCAAGGAGCCGGGCACACGCCAGCGCACGCCGTGGCACCAGGACCAGCCGTACTACAACATCGAGGGCCGGCAGAACGTCAGCATGTGGATTCCGGTCGACCCGGTGCGGCGCCACTCCACGCTGGAGTTTGTCGCCGGTTCGCACCGCGGCCCGTGGCTGATGCCGCGCACTTTCATGGACCAGCAGGCGAAGTGGTTCCCCGAAGGCAGCCTGGCCGATCTGCCCGACATCGAAGCGGCGCGCGCGCAGCACCCCATCATCGGTTGGCAGATCGAACCCGGCGACGTGGTGTGCTTTCACATGCTGGCGCTGCATGCCGCCGGCGGTGTGGACGGCGATCGCCGGCGGCGGGTGTTTTCGGTGCGCTTTCTCGGCGACGACATCCGCCATGCGCCCCGGCGGTGGGCGACCTCACCCGAGTTTCCCGGCTTGCGCGAGGAACTGGCGCCCGGCGCTCCGATGCAGCACCCGCTGTTTCCAGTGCTGTGGGAACGGCGGGTTGATGAACCCGTGGTGGCGGAGAACCCACATGCTGCGGATCAACGCTGAGCAGCGAACTGCGCAGCCCTGGCACAACGGCGGCGGGCGCACGCGCGAGTTGCTGGCAAGGCCGGCCGGGCCCGACTGGACGCTGCGCGTGAGCCTGGCCGACATCGAAGCGGATGGCCCTTTCTCTTCCTTTCCCGGCGCCCAGCGCTGGTTTGCGGTGGTGCAGGGCGGCGGTGTGCTGCTGCGGTTTGCGGCCGTTGAGCTGCAAGTGCGCGCGGGTGATGCGCCGATCTGTTTCGATGGTGCCGATGCGCCCGGCTGCGCGCTGATCGACGGCCCGACGCGTGACCTCAACCTGATGCTGCGAGACGGCGTCGGCGCCATGCGGCTGGTTCGTGCCGGCGAACCATGGAATGAACGGTTCGCTGAACGCGGCCTGTTCACGGCCTGCGCCGGCCACTTGGCCATCGACCCCGGCGACGGGGACAGCCGGCCAGCCACCGGGCTGCGGGTCGAGGCGCTCACGCTGCTGTGGAACCTTGGCGGCCTGCCGTGCAGCTTCGTGCCGGACAGCCCCGGGCCCTGCGGCTGGTGGCTCGGTCATTCGGGCAACGCCTGATGAACACCGAGCTGGTTCTTTGGCGCAACGCGCGGCTGGTCACGCTGGCCGAGGCCCCGGCCTGGGGCCTGGTCGAGCGCGGCGCACTGTTGACCCGCGGCACACGGATCGAGTGGGCCGGCGCGATGGCAAGCCTTCCCGCGCCGCTTGCCCAAAGCGTGGCCGCGGAACACGATCTGGGCGGCGCGCTGGTCACGCCCGGCCTGGTGGATTGCCACACCCACCTGGTCTACGGCGGGCAGCGGGCGCGCGAATTCGAGCTGCGCCTGCAGGGCGCGAGTTACGAAGAGATCGCGCGGGCGGGGGGCGGCATCCGCTCCACGGTTGCTGCCACCCGCGCCGCCAGCGACGAGGTTCTGTTCACGTCCGCCCGCCAACGTGCGCTGGTATTAATGGCCGAAGGCGTGACCACACTGGAGGTGAAATCCGGCTACGGCCTGACGCTGGACCATGAACGGCGTTGCCTTGCGGTGGCTCGCCGGCTGGGAACAGAGCTGGCGGTGTCGGTGCGCACCACCTACCTGGCGGCGCATGCTGTGCCACCCGAGTACGACGGTCGCGCCGACGCGTACGTCGATGCGCTGTGCGCGTGGCTGCCGGCGCTGCATTCAGAGGGGCTGGTCGATGCGGTGGATGCATTCTGCGAGCGCATCGGCTTCACACCGGCGCAAACGCGGCGCGTGTTCGAGGCCGCGCGCGCGCTGCGCTTGCCCGTGAAGCTGCATGCCGAACAGCTGAGTGATCAGGGCGGCGCCGAGCTCGCGGCGGAGTTCGGCGCGCTGTCTTGCGACCACCTCGAACACCTGAGTGAGCGCGGCGTGCGCGCCATGCGCCGGGCCGGCACGGTGGCGGTGCTGCTGCCGGGCGCGTACTACTTTCTGCGCGACACGCAAGCACCGCCGGTGGCCGCGCTGCGCGAGCACGGTGTGCCCATCGCGCTGGCCACCGACCACAACCCAGGCAGTTCGCCAGGGCTGTCGCTGCTGTTGATGATCCACATGGCCTGCACGCTGTTCCGCCTGACACCCGAGGAGGCGCTGCGCGGCGCGACGGTGAACGGTGCACTGGCGCTCGGCCTCACCGACCGCGGCCGGTTGGTGGCGGGCCAGCGCGCCGACTTCGTGGCCTGGGATCTAGCCCACCCCAACGAGCTGGCCTACTGGTTTGGCCACAACCCTTGCCGGCGGGTGATCGTCGGCGGGCGGGAGCGCAGGGCATGAACGCGCCGGTCTACACCTTGCACCGTGGCGGCATGCCGCTGCTGGTCAGCCTGCCGCATGTGGGCAGCGCCATTCCCGAGGACCAGCGCACGCGCTATGTCGAGCGGGCGCTGGCGGTGGAAGACACCGACTGGCATCTCGATCAGCTGTACGGCTTTGTGCGCGAGCTGGGGGCAAGCCTGATCGTGCCGCGCCATTCGCGCTACGTGATCGACTTGAACCGCCCGCCGGAAGACGCACCGATGTACGCGGGAGTGAACAACACCGAACTGTGCCCGACGCGCTTTTTCACCGGCGATCCGCTGTACCGCGACGGCATGGCACCGGATGCGCGCGAGATTTCGCGGCGCCGCGAGACTTTCTGGCGCCCGTATCACGACGCGCTGGACGAGGAGCTGGCCAGGCTGAAAGCGGCGCACGGATTCGCCATCCTGTTCGACGGCCACAGCATCAAGTCGGAACTGCCGTGGCTGTTTGAAGGCCGCCTGCCGGACCTGAACCTGGGCACGGTCGATGGCGCGAGCTGCGCGCCCTCGCTGCGTTCTGCGCTGGTCAAGGTGCTTGAAGCTCAAACGGCGTTCACACAAGTCGTCGACGGTCGTTTCAAGGGCGGGTACATCACACGCCGGCAGGGCCGGCCGCGGGAAGGCATTCACGCCGTGCAGTTGGAGATGTGCTGGAGCAGCTACATGGCGGAGCAGCCGCCGTTCCAGGTCGACCCCGGGCGCACCGCCACGCTGCTGCCGATGTTGCAGGCGTTGGTGCGGGCGATGCTGGCGTGGACGCCGCATGCCTGAGCCCCTCGCTCCCGCTCCAGCGCGGCCAGCGCCAGCGCCGGCGCCGGGCCATGGCACAACGGGCGCGTGCCTGTGGGCCCCGCGCGCCTGGCTGGCAGGCGGCTGGCAAGACGCGGTGCTGCTGCGGGCCGATGCCAATGGCCACTGGGTCGAGATCAGACCCGGCGTGCACGCCCCGCCGCCTGAGGCCACGGTGCTGGCCGGTCCGGTGTTGCCGGGCCTGGTCAACGCCCACAGCCACGCTTTCCAGCGCGCCTTTGCGGGCCTGGCCGAGCGGCGGCTGAGCGGCACCCACGGGCAACTCGATGACTTCTGGTCCTGGCGCGACCGCATGTATCGCGTGGCACTGCGCATCACACCCGAGCAGTTGCAGGCCGTGGCCGCCCAGCTGTATGTCGAGCTGCTGCGCGGCGGCTACACGCAGGTGTGCGAGTTCCACTACCTGCACCATGCGCAGGACGGCAGCCCTTACGACGACCCGGCTCGCCTGAGCTGGTCGCTGGCCGGGGCGGCTGAAGAGGCTGGCATCGGCCTCACCGTGCTGCCGGTGCTGTACGAACGTGCGGGCTTCGCTCAGAGCGGCCTGCGCGACGACCAACGGCGGTTTCAGGGCACGCCGGCCTCGGTGCACAGCCTGTATCGCGCGCTGCAAACCGCGGGTCGCGCGCACGTCAATGCGGGTGTGGCGATCCATTCGCTGCGCGCCGCCTCGCCGGCCTCGATCGCCGAGCTGATGCGGCTCGTCGGAGACGACGAGGTGCCGATCCACATTCATGTGGCCGAGCAGACAGCCGAAGTCGACGACTGCGTTGCAAACACCGGGGCGCGGCCGATCGAATGGCTTTGCCGCGCGTTGCGGCCGGATGCACGCTGGCAGCTGGTGCACGCCACGCATGCGTTGCCAGCCGAGATTGATTCGGTGGCCGCCAGCGGCGCCGGCATCGTGATCTGCCCCAGCACCGAGGCCAACCTGGGCGATGGGCTGGCCGACCTGCCGCGCTGGCTGGCTGGCGCGGTGCCCATCGCGGTGGGTTCGGACAGCCAGGTCTGCCGCGGCTGGGTTGAGGAGTTGCGCTGGCTTGAATACGGCCAGCGCCTGCTGCGGCGCGAGCGCAATGTGGCCGCGGCGGCGGCTCAGCCGGCCACGGCGGCGCGGCTGTTCGACAGCGTGCTGGCCGGCAGCGGCGCCAGCGCCGGCTTCAAGCGTTGGGGCTTTGTGCCGGGAGCGCGCGCCGATCTGTTGGTGCTCGATGGGGAGGCGCCCGGCTTGCTCGGCGCGCCGGCCTCGCACACGCTGGACGCGCTGGTCTTTGCAACCGGCGCACCCGCCGTGCGAGAGGTTTACGTGGCCGGCCGCCGGGTACTCAGCGCCGGCCGACATGCGTTCGAGGCGCGCATCGCCGCACGCTTTGCCGAGGTCATGTGGGCACTGTGGGGTGGTACGGATCCTTGAACGGCGGGTCGGCGCCTTTTTGCGCCGCGGCCTGCACAGTTCGGTGCGCAATCTCGACCAGGTTTTGCAGCAACCACTGATGAGCACTGGAGCGCTCATTGCGCACATGCCACAGTGCGTCGACGAAAACACCGCCTGGGGCAAGCGGCAATTCACACGTCACCAATTTTTTCGTCAGGCCGGTGACCTCCAGAAAGCCGTCGGGCAGCACCGTCAACAAATCGGTGCCCACGACCGTGAGCGCCGCGGTAAAGAACTGGTTCACCGTCAGCACGATGCGCCGGCTGCGGTTCAGGCTGGTCAGCGCCTGGTCCACGAAACCGTGGGCTCGGCCCGAGAAGCTGACCAGCACATGGTCCGCCGCGCAGAAAGAGTCCAGCGTCAGCGGCGCCTGCGCCAGCGGATGATCGCGCCGCAGCGCACACACGAAGCGGTTCTCTGAAAGGCGCCGGTGGCGCACCGGCGCCTGGTTGCCCTGCGCCGCCATCGCGGCAACCGCTTCGGGAAAGTGGCCCAGTGCAAAGTCCACTTCGCCCCGGCTCAGCAGGTCGCGCGGATCGCGGTTGACCAGCGGGTGCACCTCGATCTGGGCGCGCGCACCGGAAGCTTGAAAGCGCGCCATCAACGGCGGCATCAGCAGGGCCGCGACGGCGTCGACCATCGCAAGCCGGTACACGCGGGGCTGGGCCAGCGGGTCGTGCTGGGCCGGCTCCAGCGCCTGCTGCAGGTGGCCGAGTGACTCACGCACCAGCGGCCACAAGACTTCCGCAAAGGCGGTGGGCTTGACCCCGCTGGGCATGCGGGTCAGCAACTCTTCACCCAGCGATTCCTTCAGCCGCTTCAAGGCATTGCTGACCGCCGGCTGCGTCATCGCCAGCCGTTCGGCGGCTCGGGTGATGTTGCCCTCCGCCATCACGGCGTCGAAAACACGCAGCAGGTTCAGGTCGAGTGTGCGGAAATTCATGGAAAGGTGTGCGCTTACAAACGGCGCTTGGAGGCTATGGCAGTGATTCACAACATTGATGAGCATTCTACAGGGTTAACCCTAATATAGAAGTATGTGGGGTGCTTCCCCCGCCTGCATTTCTGGAAAGGCCCTGTCATGAACACCCGATTCAATGCGTTGAAGTTTTCCCAAGCTCCGTCTGCCGCTCAGGCATCCGGCAGCGCCCAGCCAAGCCGTGTGCGCCGTTTCGGTGCCGCCGCGTGGCGATTCCTCCAAGCCATCGGACGCGCCAGGGCGCGCCGCGAAATGCTGGCCTTGGCCGACCGCTGGCAATCTGAGCGGCCGGAACTGGCGGCCCAATTGCGCGCCGCAAGTCTCGATTCGGGTTGCGTCTGAGCGCGCATCGATCAGTACCGACTGAAGAACCATCTGTGTTCATTTTAGAAGACAGCATGCACACACTAACTTTCCTCTAAAGCCATCATTCGCTCGACAAATGAATGTTCGACATTCACAGCATTGATCTTTCGGTATAAGTATTTACCCTATAGTTCAATGCAGCATCAATTGAGATGCCGAAGGAGTAAACACCATGTCAAGCACCACCCTGCAATCGCACCGCTACACCCCCGCTCGGCCACAAGCCGTCGGCGACGCGCTGCGTGAATTGTCTGCCGCGGCCGGGCGGGTTCTGAAAGCCTTGCGGGCAGCGCTGCAGCTGCGCGCCGCTTCATCCCACCGGCCTGTGACGCCGTCCGAAGAAGCGAATCGGGTTCGCGATCTGGCGACAAGCTACCTCCAGACCGACCCCGGCTTTGCCACTGACCTGTTCGCCGCAGCCGACCGCTACGAACGAGCCAACGGCCTTTGAACGGCGCATCGATTCAAGCCACCGCGAGGATCCAAATTCACCATGAACACGACCACCCTGAAACGTTCCGCCGCCAACCGTTTGGTTGTCGACACTATCGCCTTTTCTCTCAACACGGCGATGTCCCGTCTGGTTCTCGGCCTGAACGCCCTGGACAAGAAGTTGCGGGAACGGCCGGCGCGCGCCGGCCAGCAAGCCGCGGAGCTGCTGCGCCTGGCCGAAGCGTACGAGAGCACGCAGCCGAGCTATGCGGCCGACCTGCGCGCTGCCGCGCTGACGGGCAGCCGCAACTCATCGGAAGCGCGCTGAACCTGACCCCGCAACGGGCCGCCCACAGGCGGTAAGCACCACCATCAAAAAGGCCGGCACAACGCCGGCCTTTTTTTGTGCGCAAAAGCAGCTCGAGTCAGCTGGCCAATCGCGCCTCCAGCGCGGCCTTGACGGCGCTCATCTCCACCGGCAGGTGGTGGGCCAGCTGCTGGAACAACTCCGAATGCAGGCCCAGCTCGGTCGTCCACTGCGCTGCATTCGTGTGTGTCACCTGCTGGTAGTCGGCCGGGCTGAAATCAAGGCCGTCCCAGTTCAGATCGGTGAAACGAGGCGTCACGCCGAAGGCGTGTTCCTCACCCTGCGCATTGCCTTGCACGCGCTCGACGATCCACTGCAGCACGCGCATGTTTTCGCCGTAGCCCGGCCAGACGAACTTGCCGTCGGCGCCCTTGCGGAACCAGTTGACGCAGTAGATCCGCGGCAGCGTGGCGCCCGCCGATTGCAGCTTTTTGCCCAGGTCCAGCCAATGCTGGAAATAGTCGCTCATGTTGTAGCCGATGAAAGGCAGCATGGCGAACGGGTCACGCCGCACCACGCCCTGCGCGCCGCTGGCGGCGGCGGTGGTCTCCGAGCCCATGGTGGCGGCCATGTAAACCCCTTCAACCCAGTCGCGCGCCTCGGTCACCAGCGGCACGGTGGTCGAACGACGGCCGCCGAAAATGAAGGCGTCGATGGGCACGCCGCTCGGGTTGTCCCACTCGGCATCGAGCGCCGGGTTGTTGGTGGCGGCCACGGTGAAACGTGAGTTGGGGTGGGCGGCCTTGGCACCGGTCTCCTTCGCCAGGGCGGGCGTCCAGTCCAAGCCTTGCCAATCGATCAGGTGGGCAGGCGGCGTGTTGGTCATGCCTTCCCACCACACATCGCCGTCATCCGTCCGCGCCACGTTGGTGAAGATCACATCGCGCTTCAGGCTTTGCATGCAATTGAAGTTGGTGTGCTCGTTGGTACCCGGCGCCACACCGAAATAGCCGGCTTCGGGGTTGATGGCGTACAGCCTGCCGTCCGAGTGCGGCTTGATCCACGCAATGTCGTCGCCGATGGTCGTGACCTTCCAGCCGCGCATGCCGGCGGGCGGGATCAACATCGCAAAATTGGTCTTGCCACAGGCACTCGGGAAGGCCGCGGCCACATGGTGCTTTTTGCCGTTTGGAGAAGTCACCGCCAGCACGAGCATGTGCTCGGCCAGCCAGCCCTGGTCGCGCCCCATGGTGCTGGCAATGCGCAACGCAAAACACTTCTTGCCCAGCAGCGCGTTGCCGCCGTAACCCGATCCGTAGCTCCAGATCTCCTGGGTCTCGGGGTAGTGGACGATGTACTTGGTTTCATTGCAGGGCCAGGCCACATCTTGTTGGCCGGCCTCCAGCGGCGCGCCCACGGTGTGCATGCATGGCACGAAGTGGCCATCGGTGCCCAGCACGTCGAGCACCTTGGCGCCCATGCGCGTCATGATCTTCATGTTGACGGCCACGTACGGGCTGTCCGACAGCTCCACGCCGATGTGCGCGATGGGCGAGCCCAGCGGCCCCATGCTGAACGGCACGACGTACATCGTGCGGCCGCGCATGCTGCCCTTGAACAGCGCCTGGTCGCCGGTTTGAAGCAAGGCGCGCATCTCGGCCGGCGCCATCCAGTTGTTGGTCGGGCCGGCGTCTTGCCTGTTCTGCGAGCAGATGAAGGTGCGGTCTTCGACCCGGGCCACGTCGCTCGGGCTGCTGCAGGCCAGATAGCTGTTCGGGCGCAGCGTGGCGTCGAGTTGCCTGAATGTGCCGGCGGCCACCAGTTGCGCGCACAGACGGTCGTATTCGGCGCTGCTGCCGTCGCACCAATGAACGTCGCGGGCCTGGGTCAGGGCCGCCATTTCAGCGACCCACTCAATCAGTTGCACGTGCCGCACAGAAGCCGGCAGGTTGAGCGGGATGCCTTCCATCAGAGGTCGATTCATCGAAGATTCCATTCGTCGGAGTCAAAAATGCGGGGTTGGGCAAACCTGCACAGCCCGGGCGACAGGCATCAACGGGTTTGCCGAATGCCGCTGGGCGTTGGGCTGCAACGGAACAGCTTGCTTCATTGTTTCGTGAGCCCGCTGATCACGCCGGCCCACCCTTAAAACTCGCTCGTTTGGGGTTGATTTGCGGCAGTGTAATCGCGCCGTAACCGCAGGGAAGACCTGAATCTGGGGGGGCATGCGGATACGGAATAAGTTCATGCTCCGCCCGTCGGCGCAGCCCATCTCGGCCGGCAAGATCGCACGTTTTCGCTGACAGCGCCGGCGTCGGCGAACGCAATAATCCGCGCCATGATTCGTCGACGCGCCCTGTTGCTGGCCTGCCTTGGCGGCTCCCAATGGCCGACTCTGGCGCGTGCGCAGCAGCGCCAATCGCTGAGCAACCCGTTGCGACTGGGGGTGGACTTTGCGCTGGCGGAATCGGGGCTGGCCAAATCGCTCCAGCGTGCCTTCGGGCGCGACACCGGCATCGCCGTGCATCTGGTTCCCGGGCCGGCGTTGGCGCTGCTCGACGCGTTGGAGCGCGGTGAACTGGACGCGGCGCTGAGCAATGCGCCCGAGGCGGAGACAAGGCTGGACAAGCAAGGCCTGGTGCATGACCGGCGCGTGGTCGCAAGCAGTGCAATGATCGTGGTGGGCCCGGCGCCCAAGGGCAAGACGACGGACCCGGCGGGGATTGCCGGCGGCCGTGATGTCGCGCAGGCGCTGCAGCGCATCAGCGCGGCCGCCGCCGCCACGCCGGGCACGCTGATGTTCCTTTCCGCCGCCGATGGCTCGGGCACGCATGCGGCCGAGCAGGCGCTCTGGCGGGCCGCCAAAGTGGCTCCTGCGGCGCCTTGGTACATGGCCGCGGCGGCGGGCGGCAAGCTGATTGCCCAGGCCCGGGCGTGCGGGGCTTATGCCCTTGTCGAGCGAGGCAGTTGGGCCGCGCAGGGCGGTGCGCCGTTGGCGCTGCTGGTCGAAGGCGACCCGTTGCTGGACGTGCCGGTGCACGTGATGCGCTCGTTTCGCGTCAACCACCCTGCGAGCAAGATGTTTGCCGTCTGGATCAACGGGCCCAAGGGTGCCCGCACGGTGGCTGCGCAACGCGGTTACCGCGCAGCCAACGCGTGAACCCCACGCGCGCTAGGCGCTGATCGCAGCGCCCTTGATCTGCGCGAACACCACCAGGCCCGGCCGCAGCGCCAGCGTTTGAACCGACTGGCGGGTGATGCGCGCCAGCAGCACGGCACCACCGGTGGCCAGCCTCACCATCGCGTGGCCGGGCGTGTCGTCGGCGATGGCCTGGACGGTCACGCTGAGGATGTTCAGGATGCTGGTGTCGGTGTGGCGGCTCAGCGTCAGGCTCACATCACGCGCCGGCACGCGCACCACGCGCCTGGCGCCGGGGATCGCACTGGAGGCCGGCAGCGACAACTCGCCGCCGGCAAAGGCCACCCGCATCAACTGCGTGGCCGGGTCGTGCGACAGCACCACCACGTTCAGCACCGCCTGGGCCGTGTCGCCCTGCGCCACGGACAAGTCCAGACGCGTCATCAGCTCGGCCGTCGGGCCGCTGGCCAACACCTGGCCGTGCTCCAGCAGCACCAGGTGGCTCGCGAGTTGAGCCACCTCCTCGGGCGCATGGCTGACGTAGAGCGCGGGCAAGTCGAGCTGCGACTGCAAGCACAGCAGGTAGGGCAGCAGCTCGGCACGGCGCTTCAGGTCCAGCGACGCCAGCGGTTCATCGAGCAGCAGCAGGCGCGGGCTGGCCGCCAGCGCGCGGCCGATCGCCACACGCTGGCGCTCGCCGCCGGACAGGCTGGCGGGGCTTCGTTGCAGCAGCGGCTCCAATCCGAGCAAGGCCACCGCCTGATCGAAGTCCACCCGCTGCTGGGGGGCCGGCACACGCCGGCGGCCATACTCCAGGTTGCCACGCACGCTCAGGTGCGCAAACAGCGCGGCGTTCTGAAACACATAACCCAGCGCACGACGATGGGTGGGAACGAAGATGCGCCGCGCATCGTCCTGCCACACCTCGCCCTGCACCACCAGGCGCCCGCGCGCGCGCAGCAAGCCGGCGATCGCGCGCAGGCAGCTGGTCTTGCCCGAGCCCGACGGGCCGAACAGCGCGGTGAAGCCGCGGCCCGGAAGCTGAACGTCAAGGTCCAGCGCAAAGCCGGGGTAGGCCAACGCGATTTGCGCTTCGATCCTGTCTTGTGGCGCAGTCCGCGCGTCGCTGCTCATGCGCGCCGGCGCGCCGGGTTGAGCGTGTACAAGGCCAGCAGAACGACAAAGCTGAACAGCAGCATCGCGCCCGCCAGCCCATGGGCCTGGGTGTATTCGAGCGCTTCCACATGGTCGTAAATCTGCACCGAAATCACCCGCGTCTTGTCGGGGATGTTGCCGCCGATCATCAGCACCACGCCGAATTCGCCCACCGTGTGCGCGAAGCCGAGCACCGCCGCGGTGATGAAGCCCGGCCGGGCCAGTGGCAGCACGACCGTGAAGAAGGTGTCCCACGGTCCGGCGCGCAGCGTTGCCGCCGCTTCGAGCGGCGCCTCGCCCAGCGCCTCGAAAGCCTGCTGCAGCGGCTGCACGACGAACGGCATGGAGTACAGCACCGAGGCGATCACCAGCCCGGCGAACGTGAAGGGCAGCAGCCCCAGCCCCAAACCTTGCGTGAGTTGCCCGAGCGCACCGTTCGGCCCCATCGCGATCAACAGATAAAAGCCCAGCACGGTGGGCGGCAGCACCAGCGGCAAGGCCACCACCGCGCCGACGCCGGCGCGCCAGCGCGAACGCGTTCGCGCCAGCCACCACGCGAGCGGCGTGCCCAGCAGCAGCAGCAAGACAGTGGTCACGCTGGCCAGCCGCAGCGTGAGCCAGACGGCGCTCAAGTCGTCGGGGCCGATCATGGCGGCGCCGGCAATTCATAGCCGAAGCTGCGGACAATGGCACGCGCCGTGTCGCCCTTCAAATAGCGCATCAGCGCCTGCGCGGCCGGCTTGTCGCGCGCGCCCGCCAGCAACACGGCGTCCTGCCGGATCGGGCTGTGCAAACGGGCGGGAACCAGCCAGGCCGAACCCTCGGAGAGCTGGCCGTCTTTCCACACTTGCGACAACGCAACGAACCCGAGTTCGGCATTGCCGGTGGCGACGAACTGCAAGGCCTGCGCGATGTTCTCGCCCTGCACGAACTTCGCAGCCAATGTGTCCCGCAGGCCCATGGCCGTCAGCACCTCGACCGCCGCGGCGCCGTACGGCGCTGTCTTCGGGTTGGCCAGCGCCAGATGGCGAAAGCTGCCGCGCTTGAGCACCGCGCCCTGATCATCCACCCGACCCGGCTGCGCCGACCACAGCACCAGCCGCCCCAGGGCATACGTGAACTGGCTGCCAGCCACCGCGGCGCCTTCAACCACCAGCCGGGCCGGCGTCTCGTCGTCGGCCGACAGCAATATGTCGAACGGTGCGCCGTTGCGGATTTGCGCATAGAACTTTCCGGTCGCGCCCACACTGAGCAAGGCCGTGTGGCCGGTGTCCTTCTCGAACTCGGTGGCGATGCGCTGCAAGGTGGCGGCGAAGTTGGCGGCAACGGCCACCCGCAGCGCTTGCGCCTGCACGTTGACTCCGGCGGCGAGCAGCGCGCTCCACAGAACGACCCGTCGCAAAGTGATGTGCATGCAAAGCCTTGGCTGGCGCCGCATCAGTCCAGCGCCACCAGGATCACGCTGGACGCCTTGAACAAGGCGCTGGCCGGTTTGCCCTTGGCCAGGCCGAGGCGGTCCAGGCTCTCGCGCGTGATGCCGGCGGTGACCGTTCGCCCCTCCGGCAAGGCCAGCGTCACCTCGGCGCTGATGGCCCCGGCCGCCACGCGGCTGACCGTGCCGCTGAGGTGATTGCGGGCGCTGGTGAGCACACCGTCACCCACGCCCAGCAGCACCGACGACGCCTTCACGAGCGCGAGCACCGGCGAGCCCACCGCCAGGCCCAGGCCGCGCGCACTGTCGCGCGTGACGCCGGCGGCAATCTGCGTGTGCGCGTCCAGCGCAATGGCCACCTCGACGCTGAACCGGCTCATCCGCAGCGCTGCGATCATGCCGACAAACTGGTTGCGCGCACTGGTGCGCACCGACAAGCGCCGCAGCAGCCACTGCAACTGGCGCGCGTCGGGCACCGCGCTGGCGCTGCGATGTGCGAGTTGCGGCTGCAGCCGCTGGATCGCGCCTTGCTGCTCGCGCTCCAGCGCACGGAAGGTCGCGATCAGGCGCCGCCCGGCCTCGGTCAGGCGCGTGCCGCCGCCCTGGCGCCCGCCCGTGCTGCGCATCACCAGCGCCTGCTCCGACAGGTTGTTCATCGCATCGACCGCGTCCCAGGCGGCCTTGTACGACATCGGCAGCGCCCGGGCGGCGCGCGTGATCGAGCCCTGCGCATCAATCGCTTCGAGCAGCCGGATGCGGCGCTCGCCCGCGAGCAGGCCGCCGGGCGTGTTCAGGCTCAGGCGGCCGAGCAGCGGGCTTTCGTCCGAGACATGGTGGGGTGACTTTTTCAATATACACAACTATACAACGGTGCGCGCGCAAGGCATGCGGCATCATCCCTTGATGGGTTTCAAGATTCGAAGCGTCAACGTCGGCCTGGCTCGCGAAGTGGAGATCGCGGGCCGCAAGCTCATGACGGCGATCGCCAAACGCGCCGTGCCGGGGCCGGTGCTTGTCCGCCCCATGGGACTGGCGGGCGACGAACAGGCGGACCTGTCGGTGCACGGCGGCCTGGGCAAGGCGGTCTACGCCTATCCCGGCGAGCACTACCCGTTTTGGCAAACGGTCCGGGCGCAGGCCGGCGTGAGCCTGTGGCACGACGCCCTGCCGCCGGGCTCGCTGGGCGAAAACCTCACGCTGGATGGTTTGCTGGAAAGCCAGCTGTGGGTCGGCGACGTGCTGCGCTTTGCCGATTGCCAACTGGCCGTCAGCGAGCCTCGATTTCCCTGCTTCAAGTTCAACGCGGCGATGGGCTTCAACCAGGCTTCCAAGCTGATGGCGGCCAATGCGTGGTGCGGCTTTTACCTTGCGGTGCGTGTCCCGGGCCGCCTGAGCGCGGGCGAATCGTTCGAGCTGGTGCCGGGGCCACGCGACGTCGGCATCACGGAACTGTTTCGCGCGCGCGTGGCGGCGCACAGACGCTGATCGGACCTTGTGGGCAGCAAGTTGGGTTGGCGTGAATTCGTCACGCCGGCACCATGTTCACGCGTTACAGTCCGGCGCTCGGCTTGGATGCCGATGTTTCAGCGTTTGACCTCATCAAAGGAGCCCCCCCATGAGCATCATCAGTTTCTTCAAGGAAGCAGGCGAAAAACTGTTCGGCCACAAGGACGCCGAAGCCGCGGCACAAAAGGCCCAGGCCGCGCCGGACGACGCCACGCTGCAAGCCCGGCTGACCGACGCCAACCAGACGGCGGCCAACGCCATCGTCTCCTACATCGGCACCCAGAACCTCAGCGCCGATGGCTTGAACGTGGAATTCGACGGGGCCACTGGAAGTGTCACGGTGGCCGGCCTGGCCGCCGACCAGGCCACCAAGGAAAAAATCGTTCTGTGCTGTGGCAACGTGAGCGGCGTGACGCAGGTCAACGACCTGCTCACCGTGGCCGAGCCGGCCGACGAGTCGCGCTACTACACGGTGGTGCGCGGCGACACGCTGTCGGCGATCGCGAAAACGCAGTACGGCAACGCCACGGCCTACATGAAGATTTTCGAGGCCAACAAGCCCATGCTGTCGCACCCGGACAAAATCTATCCGGGCCAGCTGCTGCGCATTCCAGCCTAGGCATGACGAGCCCAAGACGCCTGCGGCCACGCCATCCGCGAGACGCGGCTGGCACTCGCGGCGTCCAAGCCGGCGCAGGCCGGCTTGGAGCCGCGCCACGCGCTCCTCCCAGGGGAGCCCAGGCCGCCGAGGTCCACGCCTGGGCCGCTGCCCTCGGCGGCCCGGCGCCGGCCTGGGGCGCCTGGGGCTCGACGAGGTCGAGGCCAGGCTGACACGCATGCTTGCGTACCGCCACGCCTTTCACGCGGGCAACCACGCCGATGTGCTCAAGCACACCGTGCTGACGCTGGTGCTGCGCCACATGAACAGCAAGCCAAAACCGTACCGGCTGATCGACACCCACGCCGGTGCGGGCGGCTATTCGCTGGAAGGCCGCTTCGCGCAGAAGAAGGGCGAATACGAGCTGGGCATCGCGCGGCTGTGGTCGCGCGACGACCTGCCCGAGGCGGTGGCCGACTGTGTGGCGCGGGTCCGGCAATTCAACCCCGGGGGCCGGCTCGAACAGTACCCCGGCTCGCCGGCCTTTGCGCAGATGCTGCTGCGTGCGCAAGACCAGTTGCGGTTGTTCGAGCTGCACCCGACCGACCACCGCATCCTGGCTTCCTACCTCGGTGCGGTGAAAGGCGCCGAGGTGTACGACACCGATGGTTTTGAGGGCCTCAAAGGCCAGGTGCCGCCGTCCAGCCGGCGCGCCGTGGTGCTGATGGACCCAAGCTACGAGGGCCATGGCGACTACAGCCGAGTGATCGCCTCGTTGCGCGAGGCGATCACACGCTTTGCCGAGGGCGTGTACATGGTCTGGTACCCGCAGGTCACCAAGCTCGAAGCCGCGCAATTGCCCAAGCGGCTGCAGAGCCTGGCCCCCAAGGGCTGGCTGCATGCGCGGCTGACCGTGCAGCAACCCGATTCACAGGGCTTCGGCCTGGCGGGCAGCGGCGTGTTCATCCTCAACCCGCCTCACACCTTGCATGACCAATTGCTGGAGGTGCTGCCCTACCTCACCGAGGTGCTGGGGCAGTACGACGGCGCCAACTACCTGCTCGAACAGCGGGCTGCCTGAACCGGGCCGCCGAACGGGCCCGATCAACATCTCCTTACCCATCGCCAGGCACTGCAACCCGGGCCGCGGTTAGCCTTGCAGCAGTGCATTTCCGGCCACCCGAACGCCGGAGCCAACGTTGGGGTGGTGATGAGATTTTTGCAAGCTGTCGTGGCCGGGCTGGCCCTGCTGACCGGTGCGCTGCTGACCAGCGGCTGCACCACCGCCGTGGTGCTGGTGCACCTGCACGAGAAGCTCACCGAAGGCGACCCGCAGCCGTGTGCAAGGCTCAACAGCGTGGAACGTGCCCTGCAGGCACGCTGCGGCAAGTTCGAAGCGGGCCGTTTGGTAACAAAAGACGTCTTGGCCTCAGGGCTCAACATTTGCCCGTTGACGCTGGCGGCGCGCGACCCGAAGTTCTGGCCCGTCTTGCCGGAATTGCTGGCCCGCGGCGCCCAGCCCGAGCGCTGTGAACAGTCTCCGTTGCGTGCGCTCGCGCTGGCTCATCCTTGCCCGCCTTTTGAGAGTGCGTCCGCGGAACAAATCGAGGCGCTGCGCTGGCTCGCCCAGGCCGACGCACGCGCGGTGCACCATGACGTGATGCGTGCCTTGAGCTGCCCCAGCGCGCGTGCTACGGGTCTTGCGAACGTGCTCGACGGCTGGCTTGCCGACGGCCAGTTGACCGCCGGCCAAATCTCGTTCAGCCCGCTGGGGGCGCTGCACCCCAGCCACCTGGGCTCCCGGCTGGCGCAGCAACTGGAGGCGCAAGGCCACACGGCCCAGGCCGGGTTGGCGGCGTACGACGGCCGCCTGCCGTCGGGCTTTGACGCCGCACTGCGCGGCGCTGACCTGGCGGCGCTCGACTGGTGGCTGGTGCGCGCGCCGGAACTGGTGAACCGCGCGCCACCGTCGCTGGGCGGCCAGTTGCCCTGGCTGCCGCTGGCCCGTGCGCTTTCGCCGAGCTACCTGCCTGACGCAACCCGGCAGCGCTGGGTCGTCGAGTACCTGCTCGCGCACGGCGCCGACCCATGGCAGCGCTTGCCCCACGAACCCCAGCGCACGGTGGTGAGCCTGGCGCGCGAGTTGAAGAGCCCGTTGCTGCCGCTGCTGGACCCGCCGCCCCCATCAGTTCGGCCGCTCGCCCAGGCGCTGGCGAGTTCGACGACGCACTGAGCCGCCGCAGCGAGGCGCCTTGCCGTGACGGCAAGCCCGCAGGCGAGGCTACGATCGCGATATGGTCGCCGCACCCATGCCGTCCCCCACCGGCCCGCTGGTCGGGTTGAAGGTCGTCGAGCTCGGCCAGCTCATCGCCGGGCCCTTTGCCGCGAAGACGCTGGCCGACTTCGGTGCCGAGGTCATCAAGATCGAGCCACCGGCCAGCGACAAAGGCCCCGGCGGCGACCCGTTGCGCCAGTGGCGCCTGCTGCACAACGGAACCAGCGTGTGGTGGCAGGTGCAGTCGCGCAACAAGAAGAGCGTGACGCTGGACCTGCGCCAGCTCGAGGCCAGAGACATCGTGCGCCGGCTCATCAATGAGGCCGATGTGCTGATCGAAAACTTCAAGCCCGGCGTGATGGAGGACTGGGGTTTGGCCTACGACACACTGGAGCGCGGCAACCCCGGCCTGGTGATGCTGCGCATCAGCGGCTACGGCCAGACCGGGCCGTACCGAGACCGGCCCGGCTTCGGCGTGGTGGCCGAGGCGATGGGCGGGCTGCGCCACCTGAGCGCCGAACCCGGGCGCGTGCCGGTCCGGGTGGGGGTCAGCATTGGCGACACGCTGGCGTCGCTGCACGGCGTGATCGGCATCCTGCTGGCGCTGCGGCACCGGCACGCCACGGTCAGCGCCCAAGCGCCCAAGGGCCGGGGACAGGTGATCGACGTGGCGCTGTATGAGGCCGTGTTCAATTGCATGGAAAGCCTGCTGCCCGAGTACAGCGCCTTCGGCGCCGTTCGAGAAGCGGCCGGTTCGGCCCTGCCAGGCATCGCGCCAAGCAACGCCTACGCCTGCGCCGACGGCTGGGTGCTGGTGGCGGGCAACGGCGATTCGATCTTCAAACGGCTGATGAGCGCCATCGCCCGCGACGACCTGGGCGCCGACCCTGCCCTGGCCGGCAACACCGGCCGTGTGGCGCGCGTGGCCGAGATCGACGCCGCCATCGGCGCCTGGACCGCGCCGCGCCGCGTGGCCGAGGTGCTGGAGGCGCTGAACGCCGCCAACGTGCCGGCCGGGCGCATCTATACCGCGCGCGACATCGCCGAGGACCCGCACTACCGCGCCCGCGACATGCTGCAAGCCGTGACCACCACCGACGGCCTGCGGCTCGACGTGCCCGGCATCGTGCCCAAGCTCAGTCTCACGCCGGGCAGCCTGCACCGCCGCGCGCCGACCTTGGGAGAAGACACCGACGCCGTGCTGCGCGAGCTGGGTGTCACGCGCGAGCAGTTGCAGGCGTTGCGGCAGCGCGGCCTGGTGTGATCTCTGGCCAGCGCCGTCGCTGCCTGGTTTGATTCAGAGGGTGGTCGTCGCGTCGCGCTTCAAGTCCCGAAACGCCGCAAACAGCCACGAGCGCATGCCCACCACCAGCGTGTAGGGCCGCTTCTGGTCACTGGGGAGCTTTTGATCGGCGAGGTGTTGCTGCGCAAAGTCCTGCCCGACGCGCTGCAAACGCTCGACAAAATTCGCCGCCAGGCTCTTGCTGATCTGGCCGTGCACCAGCATCAGCATTTCGCCCTCGCCGTCGAAGCCGCCGCTGTAGTAGTCGTCCGCCACATGCTTGCGAAAGTACTCCATCGCCGGCCCGTTGGCGCGCCACCGAAAACCCTTGGCCACCTTCAACCGGTAGCGGTTCAGCGGCCGCAGTTCGATGAAGCCGAGGCGGTCCAGCCGCACCAGGTACTTCACGCATTCGGCTTCGGTGAAGCGGTAGGTGCTGATCATCTGCTCGAAGGTCCATTGGCTCAGGCAGCAAATGGCCAGCAGCAGCAGCTTGCGGTCGGCCACCACCGCGCTCTCCTGCTCCAGCGTCAGCTCGCGCCGCAGCGGCTGCGCATCGGCCACCTTGCGGGCCAGTTCGGCGAAGTCCATCTTCAGCACCCGCAGCACATCGTCGATGCGCGACAACGGCATGTCGGCCTTGGCGAAAACCCGTTTGATGCTCGACTCGGCCAAGCCCAGGTGGCCCGCCAAGTCGGCGTAAGTGATGCCGGCGGCCTTCAGTTCGGCCTTCAGCGCGGCCACCAGATCGTGCGTGGTGCTCATTTCTTCGTCCCCCAATAGGTACCTGCAGAAGATACCAAGCCCAGGATTTGATGCAACCCTCCTCAGGGGGCCCCTTCCGCAAGCCTGGCCATGCGGCGAGAATGTGCGGCCCATGAACAGCGACATGTTCGAGTCCACCCTCCCCTTTGGCGAGCCGGGGTTGATGCGTGCCAGCGCCTATCGCCGCTACCTCGATGAGAAAGAGGCTGAAACCGTTCCGGCCGGTATCAGCACGCGCTTCTCGTCGCTCAGCCCGTCGCTGCGAGCCGACCTGTTGCGCTTTGAGCAGAACGGCACCGGCTCCGAGGCCATCGAAGTGCTTGCGGCCTGCGTGCGCCACAGCAAACGCGTGACGATCCACTTTCAATGCGGGGCGATCGTCGTGCCGATCACGGTGTTCCCGCGCGAGCGGCTGGTGCATTGCCCGATGGACATGGACGAGCTGGTCGAACGCCATCTGCCCCAGTTGAGGGTGATGCATGTGGAGCCGGCCCTGCTGCCCGCCCCGGGGGACGAGGCCGGTTCACAAACCGGCATGGGCCACCTGCACCATCCACTCGGCCCCCTGCTGTGGAATCTGGCGCTGCGCGGACTGCGAAACGAGTTGCTGCCCGAAATTGCCGGCCCCGCCTCCTACCGCGTGGCGCCGGCGCTGGACATCAACCACCTGCCCGCCCCACCGGTGCTGATCGAGATGATTCACCGCCTGCGCGAGCAAAGCGTGCATCTGCGTGAACTGGCCGGGTGGCCGGGCATGGACCGCGAGCGGGCGATTCGGCTGCTCAATGCGCTGTACCTGCAAGCCGGCCTGATCGTGAGCCGCTCGCACCCCGACGCGATCAGCGAAAAATGGTTCGGCGGCGAGCCGCGCTGAGGGATGGACCCACCCCCGAAGCGGCTTCGCCGCTCCCCCTCAACGGGGCTGAGCCCGGACGCGAAAGGTCCAGTGGACCTTTTGTGCCTGGCGAAGAGCCGGGCCACTGGCCCCGGCGCGGCCGGCAAGGCACGCCAGCGGCCCGGCAAAGCCGGTTCCGCGGTGTTCGCTTGATGGGGTTGTGCGCTGCGCGGCGCACCGCGCGTCAGACCCGGCTGCCCAGCAGTTCCCAGCGCTCCAGCGTGCCCAGCAGCTCATCGTCGATCTTCGCGTAGCGTGCCTGCGCTCTTGCCGCGGCCGATGGGTCGGTGGTGTAGATCGCGCCATCGGCCAGCAACTGGCCCAGCGCTTTCTGCTCGGCTTCGAGCGCCTCGATGCGCTTCGGCAATTCATCCAGTTCGCGCTGTTCCTTGTAGCTGAGCTTGCGTCCCTTGGCCGCGGGCGTTGATGCGGCGGGTGCAGGCGGCTTGGCTGCCGGCGCGCTGTCCTTGGGCTTGTCACCCGCGGTGGTGCGCGCAGCCTGTTCACGCAATGTCCTGGCACGCTCGCGCTGCAGCTTCCAGTCTTCGTAGCCGCCTTCGTATTCGCGCCACAGGCCGGGAGACTCTTCGCCCTCCCAGGCGATCGTGCTGGTCACCACATTGTCGAGAAAACGCCGGTCATGGCTGACCAGAAACACCGTGCCGGCGTAGCCTTGGAGCAGCTCTTCCAGCAACTCCAGCGTGTCGATGTCCAGGTCGTTGGTGGGCTCGTCCAGCACCAGCACGTTGGCCGGCAACGCAAACAGCCGGGCCAGCAGCACGCGGTTGCGCTCGCCGCCGCTGAGGGTGCGCACCGGCGAGTTGGCGCGCGCCGGTGAAAATAAAAAATCGTTCAGATAACTCATCACATGCTTGCGCTGGCCGCCGAACTCGACCCATTCGCTGCCGGGGCTGATGGTGTCGGCCAAGGTCGCGTCCAGGTCGAGCTTGCTGCGCATCTGGTCGAAGTAGGCCACCTCCAGCCGGGCCCCCTGGCGCACGCTGCCGGAGGTCGGTTGCAGCTCGCCGAGGATGAGCTTGAGCAGGGTGGTTTTACCGGCGCCGTTGGGGCCGATCAGCCCGACCTTGTCGCCGCGAAGAATGGTGGCGTTGAAGTCTTTCACGATGAGCTTGTCGCCCGCCAACGGCGCCGTGGGGGTCGCAAAGAAAGTCATGCCCACATCGCGCAGCTCGGCCACGAGCTTGCCGCTGGGCGTGCCGGAGTCGATCTCCAGCCGCACCTGGCCGAGCGAATCGCGCCGCGCCTGGCGCTGCGCGCGCAGCACCTCCAGCCGCTGGATACGCGCCACGCTGCGCGTGCGGCGCGCTTCGACGCCTTTGCGCACCCACACCTCTTCTTGCGCGAGCAGCTTGTCAGTGCGCGCATTGGCCAGCGCCTCGGACGCGAGCTGCTCCTCCTTCATGCGCTCGAACGTGCTGAAATTGCCGGGGTAGCTGCGAATCGTGCCGCGATCGAGCTCAATGATGCGCGTGGCCACCGCGTCCAGGAACGCGCGGTCGTGCGTGATCAGCATCAGGCTGCCCTTGAAACCGCGCAGCAGGTCTTCGAGCCAGGCGATCGAGTCCAGGTCGAGGTGGTTGGTGGGCTCGTCCAGCAACAGCACGTCGGGCACCGCCACCAGCGCCTGCGCCAGCGCCACGCGCTTCTTCGTGCCGCCGGAGAGTTCGCCGATCGGGCGCGCGCCATCAAGGTGAAGCTGGGCCAGCGTGGTGTCCACGCGCTGCTCCCAGTTCCAGGCGTCCAGCGCTTCAATGCGGGTTTGCAGCCAATCTAGATCCACGCCCTCGGCGTGTTCTTCGTACTGCTGGCGGACCGATCTGGCTTCGGCGACGCCCTCGCTGACCACCTCGAACACGCTGTGGCCGGCATCGAAGATCGGCTCTTGCGGCACGTAGCGGATGCGCAAGTTCTGCGTCATCTGCAGCAAGCCATCGTCGAGCTTTTCCAGCCCGGCAATGATTTTCAGCAGCGAGGACTTGCCCGCGCCGTTGCGCCCGATCAGGCCGAGGCGCTCACCGGCCTCGAGCGAAAACGCAGCGCTATCGAGCAGGGCGACATGGCCAAATGCGAGGTGGGCGTTGGAGAGCGACAGGACGGCCATCCGTGCGGGCTTCAGTGCAACCGCGGCTTGGCTTGCAAGTCTTGCTCGAACTCGTCGTGGGCGATGTCCAGCGAGCCCCCACGGTGCGCAACGGTCGGATCGCCCTTGTGAATGATCGTCACGCCCTCGGGCCCGTCTTCGACGGTCCGGTGGCAGATGCGGCAGCTGTAACGCATGGTTTGCCGCTCGGGCAGGAGTTCGTTGTCCATGCGATGGAATTCGTACTGTTTCATGTTCGTGATCCTCGAAAAGCATTCGATGCGGGCAGGTGCGCCGCGGCACGTGGATTATCGGCTGATCGAGGCCTGTGCTTTTGCAGGGCGCGCGGCGCCATCTCCCGCCCACGACCTGCAATCCACGAGGCGGCCCCCTCGATAATTTGTAGGACCTTGTCGGCGTCGGCGGATTGCCCTTCGGCCGCCATGCGCCTAAGGTTTGGCGATGTCTTCCGCCGAAAGCACGTCGCTTGGCCCATCCATCGACGGGGTGTTCATGATCGACCGCGGCCGCGATCCGCGCCCGCCGCCCACGCGCGTGCTGGATGCCGCTGTGCGGCTGCTGGAGGCCTGCGAAAGATCGCGCGCCGAAGCCCTGCAGCACCAGCACGCCTGTACGACCGCCCACCAGCAGACCCAGGCCCTGATCGGCGAACTCGGCCACCTGCTCGGCCACGGTGCCCGCCCGTTGACGCCGGTGGCCGAAGCGGCCCGCCCGCCCGGCAACAACGCAAGCGATGCCAGCGATGGGTGCGAGCTGCCCGCCGCCGAGGCCCGCGGCATCGCTGCCGTGCGGGACAGGGCCCAGGAGCCCACGACCGCCCAAGACCCGGCCGCACCCTCGGTCGAGATCTACCTGCTGAGCCCATTCAAGGTATTTGCCAATGACCGCGCGATCGAAGACTGGCCCAACTGCAAAGGCAAGTCCATCTTCAAGTACCTCGTGATGCACCGCGCCCAGCCGGTACCCAAGGAGGTGCTGATGGAAGTGTTTTGGCCCGGCGCCGACCCCGATGCGGCGCGCAACAACCTGAACGTCGCCGTCTACGGGCTGCGCAAGGCGCTTGCCAAGGCCGACCCGGACTTCTCGTTCGTGCTGTTTCGCCAGGACTGCTATTCCTTCAACCCGGCGCTGCCGATGTGGGTCGACGCCGAAGCGTTTGCCGACCGCATCCACAGGGCCCAGGCCGCCGAGCAGCGCGGCGACCTGAGCGCGGCGATGGCCGAATACCGCGTGGCACAAGCGATCTACGACAGCGCGCTGCTGGTCGAAGACCGCTACGAAGACTGGCTGATCCCGCATCGCCAAAGCCTGCAGGACGACTACATGAAGGTGCTGCAGCGCCTGCGTTCGCACCACGTTGACAACGCCGAGTTCGAAGCCTGCATCGGCGTGACCAGCCGGATGCTCGACGTGGACCGCTGCGACGAAGACGCGCACCGCCTGCTGATGCGCTGCTACAGCCGCATGGGGCATGCCCATCTGGCGCTGCGCCAGTACCACTTTTGCGTGGATGCGCTGGCGCGTGAACTGAACCTGATTCCAAGCCCGCAAACCGTGGCGCTGTTCCAGCAAATCCGCCAGCGCCAGGCCGTTTAACCCCACCGGAGGACACCATGAGCAAGCCCCGCAAGACCACCCCCCAGCCGCCCAAGCCGGTGACCAAAGGCGCAGCGTCAAGGCCGAAGCCGGCACGCCGGCCGACGCCCAAGGCCTGGGTCGAAGTCGCCAACTTCGTCTTGACTTTCGAAAGTCGCAACACCCGCGCCGGTGGGCACGAAGAGCGCATCACGGCCCACAAGATGCAAGAGGGCGGCATCACCGCCACCTGGACCGGCGCCGAGTTGCGGCCGATGTGCCAGTGGATCGGCGAGCATGTGGGCGATTGGGCCGAGCATGCGCCAGCGCCGACGGCCGAGGCGGTGCGGGGCTCTGCCAGCAATGGCGCGGCGCCCGCCCCGTTGCCGCAGCTGAACTTGGCGATCGCGCAGCTGCGGGCCGTGCCCGCAACACAAGGGCGGGCAGCGGCCATGGGGGCGCCGGGCGCAGCCCAGCGCCCGATGTCGCGCACCGACGCCGACACGTTCAACCTTGAGGCGGTGCTGGAGATCAGCGCCGACGGTCCGCTCGATCCCGCCTTGCCACCGACCCGTTGTCCGGTGGAGTTCTTCAGCCGCAATATGCTGACCGCGGAGAAGCAGCGCCTCGGGGAAGCGTCGACGGTCGAATGGGTGCCGGGCCGCTTGTCCTATGCGGCCACCTTGTCGCGCGTGCGCCTGCCGGTGGGCACCTACCGTCTCGACTGCGTTGCCCGGCTGCCCAACGCAACACGTCCGTTTGCCTATCTGCAAGGGCCCCTGCTGCAGGTGGCTTGACCCGCGGGTGGCTGCGCAAGCCGCTCTCGGTGCACGGCGCGCACAAACCAAGAGCGGCCGTTCACCCCATCAACCATGGAGCAAACGGCCGCAACGGCGGCGCAGACTCGTCGTCTCCGCCGCAGTGGGTCAGCGTGCCCTTCAGGGCGTGCGCATCTGGATCAACTCTTCTTGCGCGAAGCCACAGCCTTCGGTGGGCACGCCGTTGACGTGCTGGATCACCGTGGCCATCCGGTACATGCCGGAGACCGGCTGCGCGGTGACGGGATCCAACTCGCCTTCGCCTCTGAGCGCGTTGGCGCCCACGGGAATGTCACGGGTGTAGTTGATCTGCCCTGGCACAACGGCCACCAGGGTCGTGGCGCCAACCTGCACTTCCTGGCCGGGGCCAACGCTCTCGGCAAAGCAGCGCAGCCTGAACTGGCCGCCCAGAAAAGGCGCCAGGCCGGCGGGTATGTCCCACCTGACGCGCACGCTGAACGGCACGCCGGAATCGAGCACCGTCTGCGGTGCCTGGCCCGGATCGATGACCTGGCAGGTGGTGTTGCTTTGGAGGTTGAGGCCTCCCCATTCGATGCTCATATTGCTCTCCTTGATGGACAAAGTTGCGACTAGCTCGTCACAGTCGGGCGACCTGATGCGGCCGGGATCCGAGTTGCCTCGAGTGACAGGCGGATTCCTGTGAAACACAGTTTGGCCGGCGGCGCTTAAGCCGCGGTGTATCAACGCTTAGAGGCACGCTGCGTTCAGTTAATTCAAGGTCCACAGCTTTGGGGACGAGCGGCCGCAATCAAGCCCGGCGACACCTCACTCAAAGAGCGGCCCTCGCCCGCTCCAACGCGCGCCAGAAGCGCGCCTCCTGGGTGGTGGCGAAGTTGATCCGCATCAGCGTGGTGGGCCGGTGCGTGGCGTGGAACAACGCGCCGGGGGCGAGCAGCCAGTCGTCGAGCATCGCTTGCGCCAGGCGCTCGGTGTCCACGCCCACGTCGACCCAGCCGAACAAGCCGCGCGGCGGCGCGGCGAAGCGGCAGCCATGGGATTGCGCCAGCTTGACCGAACGGGCGCGCGCCGCATCGAGCTTTTGCATCACGCGCTCGGCATGGCGGCGCAGCAGGCCCTGGTCCAGGCACCAGGCGACGGCCCGCTCCAGCAAGGGCGGTGTGGTCAGCAGGCCCAACAGTTTGCTGTCGATCAGGCGCTCGACCAGCGCCGGCGCCGCAGCCAGAAAGCCGACACGCCAGGCCGGCGTGAGGATTTTCGAGAAGCCGCAGACATAGACCGTGCGCTGCAACTGGTCGAGCGCGCACAGCCGCGGCGCTTCCTTGCTCGCCAGCCAGGCGTAGCTGTCGTCCTCGATGATCGTCAGCTCGTGCGCCTCGGCGATCTTCAGCACCTCGTGCGCGGCGGCCAGCGTGATCGAGCTGCCGGTTGGGTTGTGCAGCACGGAGACGGTGATAAAGGCGCGCGGCTTGTCGGGCCCGCGGTGGTGGTCGAGCAGGCGGCGCATCGCCGCGCGATCGGGCCCGTCGTGCACGCGCGGCACCGGGATGCAGCGCACGCCCATCAGCGCCAGGCGCGCGAACTCCACCGGCCAGCCGGGTTCATCGACGAGCACGCTGTCGCCCGGCGCCAGCAGCAACTGCGCGACGAGGTCGAGCGCCGCGGTGGCGCCGGCCGTGGTGACGACCTGCCCGGCGTGGCTGGCGATGCCGAGGTCGGCCAGGCGGTGCGTCAGCGCATGGCGCAGCCGCGCGTCGCCGGCCGGATCGCCGTAACGCAGGCTGCCCGCCTCGGCGGCATCGTCGGCGATGGCGCGGCGCAGCGCGCTGTGCAGCAACGGCAGGTCGAGCCAGTCGGGCGGAATCGTGCCGATGCCGGGCGACGCGGCCTTGTCGCCGCGGTGCTCGAACATGCTGCGCACCATCGCCGCGGCACCCTGCGGCAGCGCGCGGCGTTGCAAGGGCGCGGCTTGCGCCGCCGCGCCGCGGGCGCCGGACTCGCGCACGAAGTAGCCGCGCTGCGCCCGCGCCTCGACCAGGCCTTGGGCCTGCAGCTGGTCGTACGCGGCGACGACGGTGGACGGCGACAGGCCATGCCGGCGCGCCGCCTCGCGTACGGACGTGAGGCGCGCACCGGCGGCCAGCGTGCGCGCCTGGATCTGCGCCGCCAGCCACTGCGCCAGTTGCTCGGGCAGCGACGCCAGCGCGCCGCGCTCGAACGCGGGAAGGGTCCGCTGTGTGGGCATGGTCGGCAGTACAGAGCGCGTCAGTTTGACGGCAAGTGTACTGACGATGTACTGCTGCGCGCGCCTAGACTGCTGCCATGGATGTTGATCGCACCAGCAGCAGCAACGCCTCGCGCGGCTTCACGGACCTGACGCAGGGCTACGCGTTGGGCTTGCTCGGCGT
>JANNDW010000351.1:0-2642 GCA_031378125.1 Methylibium sp.
GACCGCATCGACGGAATCGGGGAGTTTCAGTGTGGAGGCCGTCATGTCATGCGCGTCGCTTCAAGAGTCAGGGTTGCGTTGGCGCGTGCCGAGGGCGTCGGGTGAGCGGCGCTGGGTCTGCGCGGGCCGAGGGCATCGGGCAAGCGGCTTCCGCTGCGTCTGCGCGGGCCAAGGGCATCGGGTGACCGGCTCCGTTCATGTCCCCCGAGCCGGAGTACCGGCTCTCCTCCTTTACTTCACTGCGCCGGTCACCCGGCGCCCTCGGCCTGCCACCGTAGATGGCTTGCGTCAGAAAGACCTTGACCCGCCACGACGCTGCAAGATCAAGCCGGTGGGGTGCTCTGCGGAGCGAAGTAGAGGAGGAGCCGAGGCCGAAGGCCGACAGCGGGGGACATTCGCGCAGCAGAGTACCCCATCGGCTGATCCCGGGCCAATCGTGCACCACCAACACTGCAGGCGCCAAATGCAAGGCGTATCAGCGCGCCAACGCCGCCGCGACAGCGCGCGATGCCATCACGCTGATCATCGCGGCGCGGTAGGCGGCCGAGCCGTGCATGTCGCTGTTGATGTCGGTCGTCGGCACGGCCACGCCCTTGGCGGCTTCGGGCGTGAAGCTGCTTGTCAAGGCAGCTTCCATCGCCGTCACGCGGAAGGCGCAGGCCTTGGCACCCGTCACTGCCACCCGCACGCCCGCCGCGCCCTGGCTCACGAACACCCCCACCAAGGCGAAGCGCGACGCCGGCTGCTTGAACTTGACGTAGGCGGCCTTCTTGAGAATGGGGAAGCTCACCGCGGTGATCAACTCACCCGGCTGCAATGCCGTCTGGAACAAACCGGTGAAAAACTGGTCAGCGGGGATCGAGCGATTGTTGGTGTGCACCGCGGCGCCCAGCCCGAGCAAGGCCGCCGGGTAACACGCCGCGGGGTCGGAGTTGGCCACCGAGCCGCCGATCGTGCCCATGTTGCGCACCATCTGGTCGCCGATGCCACCGGCCAGTTCGGCCAGCGCGGGGATGGCGCGCTGCACGTCGGCCGAGTTGGCGACACTGGAGTGGGTGGTCATCGCACCGATGGTCACGCTGGCGGCGTCGACCTTGATGCCTTTGAGGTCGGCGATGCCGCCCAGGTCCACGAGAACGTCGCTGCTGGACAGGCGCAGCTTCATCGCCTGCACCAGGCTTTGCCCGCCGGCCAGGTAACGGGCCTCGCCTTTGTAGGCGGCGGCAGCGGCGGCACGGTCGGCGGGGCGTTGATAGTCGAAGCTGTACATGTGCGGGCTCCTTCAGGCGGTGGCCGGGACTTTGCCCGACTGGCACCACTGGATCGCCTTGACGATGCCGTGATAACCGGTACAGCGGCAGATGTTGCCTTCCAGCCCGTTACGGATGTCCTGTTCGCTGGCGTTGGGTTTGTCCTTCAGCAGTTGCACCGCCGACATCACCATGCCCGGGGTGCAGAAACCGCATTGCAGTCCATGGCATTCGCGAAAAGCGGCCTGCATCGGATGCATGGTTCCGTTCGGGGCCAGGCCTTCGATCGTGGTGACGTTTCCACCCTGGGCCTGCACCGCCAACAGGGAGCAGGATTTCACCGCACGGCCGTTCAGGTGCACGGTGCAGGCGCCGCATTGCGCGGTGTCACAACCGACATGCGTGCCGGTCAGGCGCAGTTCGTCGCGGATCAACTGCACCAGCAGGGTTCGCGGGTCGACGCTCGTGTCGATGGGCTTGCCATTGACCGACAGTGAAATCGAAATGCTCACGGGTGTCTCCTGAGGAACTTGGACAACGATAAATCAGAGTTTGGCATCGCGGCTGGCATTCGGAAAGAACAATTGCTCGCCGCCAATCTTGTAGCTGGCGATCGTAGTCTGGCCCTCGGCCGACACCACCCAGTCTGCAAACGCCTGCGCCAGCGCCGTCTTGGTGTGCGGGTGCTTGGCCGGGTTCACGACGATCACGCCGTACTGGTTGAACAGCTTGGTGTCGCCCTCCACCAGCACCACCAGGTCGCCGCGGTTCTTGAAGCTGAGCCAGGTGCCACGGTCAGTCAACACGTAGGCGTTGGTAGCGGAGGCCATGTTCAGCGCCGGGCCCATGCCGCAGCCGCATTCCTTGTATCCCGCGACCTTGGCCGCAGGCGCGTCCAGGCCCGCGGCCTTCCAATAGCGCAACTCCGCCGCATGCGTGCCGCTCTTGTCGCCGCGCGAGATGAACGGCGCGCTCGAGCCGCCGAGCCTGCCGAGTGCGGTCACCACGTCCTTGCCCTTCACGCCGACCGGATCGGCCTTGGGGCCGAGCACGATGAAATCGTTGTACATCACCGGCAGGCGCTTGATGCCGAAACCGTCGGCAACGAACTTCTCCTCGGCCACCTCGTCGTGCACGAACAGCAGGTCGGCGTCACCACGGCGGCCCATGTCCAGCGCCTGTCCGGTGCCTTGCGCCACCACCCGAATATCGATGCCGCTGGCTTTTTTGAACGCCGGCAGCAAGTGCGCGAACAGGCCTGACTGTTCGGTGCTGGTGGTGGACGCCATCACCATGGTTTTGTCTTGAGCACCGGCGCCGGCGGCCACCGCCAGCAAGCCCATCGCCAGCCACGACAACGCGACGCGGCGCGCCCGGCGTTTGCACATTAGC
>JANNDW010000365.1:0-42553 GCA_031378125.1 Methylibium sp.
GGCGAGGAAATCGTCCGGCATGGTCGGACCATCCATCCCGAGTGACGCTCCGGGCACGGTGTCCGACAAACCGAAGCGCCAGCGCGACGCGGACAGTTCGACGGTGTCGTACAGGCCCACCGCCGCACCCACAGCCGTCAGCGTGTAGCCGCCCTGCGAGCGCCACGCGGTGGTGTAGGCGGTGGCGCCGATCTGGTTGCGGCTGCCGCTGCCGGTTATGAGCGCCCAGGGGGTGAGCCCACCACCACCGGCACCTTCGACCTGGCTCACGCCCCAGCTGCCGAGCAGGCGGTCGCCCGCGTGTGCGGGGGCGAGCATGCCCATCCATGCCAACGCGCCGGCGAGTTGACGCAATGCGCGAAAGATGCAAGCCACCCGAGGCGAGCACCTGCTTGTTTGAAGCGTCGATTTCAACTGTCTCTCCCGTTCGGCATCTCCCGTTCCGCACGGCCGACACCCCCTGCGTGCAGGCCGCTCGCCACCGAATAGAACGATGCTGATGGACGCGCCGGAACATGAGCTGCGCAATAGAGCCCCGATCGCCCCGTTGTTCGCTCAATCCGGGCGGGTCCGGGTCGATAAAGTTTCACGGCGAGCATGGGCCTGCCCTGCCGAAGCCACAGCGCGCGCATTCGGTGCGCGACTTCCGTTTTTCCTGAAGGTGAATGCCATGTCTGTTGTCCTGCCGCGTCGCGTTGCGCCCTCGTTGGCGACCCTGGTGCTGGTGGCATCGCTGAATGCCTGCGCGGTGACCCCGGCGCAGCAACCCACGCTGTACGAGCGCCTGGGCGGCGCGCAGCGGGTCGACGCCTTGGTCAGCCGCCTGATCGACCGCGCTGCCAGCGACCCGCGCACTCAGCGCAGCTTCGACGGCATCAAGCTCAAGGCTTTGAAGGAAAGCCTGGCGCAGCAGATCTGCTCGATCTCCGGCGGCGGTTGCCGCTATGAGGGCGAGACCATGGCACGCTCGCACGCCGAACTGAAAATCGTCGCCAGCGAGTTCGATGCGATGGTCGGCATGCTGCGCGAGGAACTCGACGGCAGCGGCACCGACCCGGGCGCGAAGAATGAATTGCTGCGGCTGCTGGCGCCGATGAAGCGCGACATCGTCGGCGGCAAGCCCGTGGCCGCCAAGGGAAGCTGAAATCAGCGCCGCCATGCGCCGCCTCATCTTCACCGCCGCCCTGTGCGGCCTGCCCCTGGGCGCGAGCGCCGCGCCGCTGACGGTGAGCGTGACCGACCGTGCCGGCAAGCCATTGGCCGAGGCCGTCGTCTATGTCCTGGTGCGTGGCGCCAAGACCCTGGCAGAGCCGGGCGCGGCCGCCCAGATCGGCCAGCGCGATCGCCAGTTCGCACCGCAGGTCAACGTCATCCAGACCGGCACCTCGGTGACCTTTCCAAACTTCGACACCGTGCGCCACCACGTGTATTCGTTCTCGCCGATCCAGAAGTTCGAGCTCAGGCTTTATGCGGGCACGCCCGCCGCGCCGGTGCTGTTTGACAAAGCGGGCACGGCGGTGCTGGGATGCAACATTCACGACCGCATGAGCGCCTGGGTTCATGTGGTGGACACGCCGCTGTTCGCCAAGACCGACACCGCCGGCAAGGCCAGCCTGGACGTTCCGGCGGGCGATCATCGGCTGCACGCCTGGCACTTCCTGCTGCCCGAGCCGGGGCTGCCCGCGGAGCAGGCGCTGCGCATGGGCGCAGCGGCCACCCAGGCCAATGTCACGCTGACGCTGCAGCCGGCCCCCTGACATGGCAACGCTGCGCGGGCTCCTGCACACGCTGGTCGACCCGATGGCCAGGCGGCTGGACGTGCGCATCGTCGTGCTGTTCCTGGGCCTGCTGCTGCTGATCCAGGCGATCAGCTTCGTCGCCATCAATCACAGCATCGCCAACAACTCGCGCGCGCAGATCGCCACCGAGCTGCGCACCGGCGAAAACGTGCTGCACCGGCTGCTGGCGCAAAACGCCGAAAAGCTCACCGAGGCCTCGCGGCTGTTGGCCAGCGACTACGGTTTTCGCTCTGCCATTGCCAGCGCCGACCAGCCCACGCTGGTGGACGCGCTGGACAACCATGGCGCGCGCATCGGCGCCAGCGTGTCGCTGTTCACCGACTCGACATACCGGCCGGTGGCTTCCACGCTGCCCGACGCGGCCGAGGTGCTGGCGCTGGTGCAAACCGGAGCGCGGACCCCTGCCGGCGCGGCGCGTGAGCTGGCCATTCAGTTGCTCGACGGTCAGCCGTTCCAGCTGGTGACCGTGCCGGTGAAGGCGCCGCTGCTGATCGGCCACGTGTCGATGGGGTTTCCGGTCGGCAAGCAACTGGTGCTCGACATGGAACAGCTGTCGGGCTTGAAGATGGGCCTGCTCGGGCGCGCTCGCGGCAGCGCCTGGCAGCCGCTGTCCAGCGTCGACGCGGCCGCCCATTGGCAATCCCTGGCCGGGCAATTGCACAGCGATGCGCTCACCCAGGACGTGGTGCTGGCCGGCGAGGTCAGCAGCGCGCACCTGGTGGCGCTGGGCGGCAATGCCACGCACGAAGTTGCCGCGGTGCTGCTGCGCTCGGTGGACGAAGCCGTGGCGCCGTACCGCCAGCTGCAACTCACGCTGTTGGCCATCACGCTGATCGGATTGGCCGTCTTCGGTGTGGGCAGCGTGCTCACGGCGCGGCGCATCACCGGCCCGATCAAGGCACTGTCGCTGAGCGCCGACCGCCTGGGTGCGGGCGACTATTCCACGCCGGTGGCGGTGACCACGCGCGACGAGGTGCGCGAGCTGGCGCAGTCTTTCGAGAGCATGCGCCAGGGCATGCAGCAGCGCGAGGCGCAGATTCGGCGCCTGGCGTACTGGGACGCGCTGACCGGCCTGCCCAACAAGGCGCAGTTCCGCGACCTGCTGCGCGAGCACCTGGCGCAGGCGCGGCGCGATGGCCAGCCCTGCGCGGTGGTAATGCTGGACCTGGACCGCTTCAAGCATGTCAACGACGTGCTCGGCCACGCCTTCGGCGACCGGCTGCTGCGCCAGATCGCGGTGCGCTTGTCCGCAGGCGTGCTGCGCACCCACGACATCGTGGCCCACCTGGGCAGCGACGAATTCGTGGTCTGCGCACCGCGGGCCGACGCCGACACCGCACGCACGCTGGCGCAGCGCGTGCTGCAGGCGCTGGAGGCGCCATTCACGCTGGACGATCACACCGTGGACGTGGGCGCCGGCATCGGCGTGGCCACGTTCCCCGCCAACGCCGAAGAGGCCGACACATTGATGGCCCGCGCCGAGGTGGCGATGTACGCCGCCAAGGCCAAGCAGTCGGGGGTCGTCGTTTATGACGCGGCGCTGGACTCGGCAAGCGACGAGTCGCTGTCGCTGCTGAGCGAGTTGCGCACCGCCGTCGACCATGACCAGCTGCGCCTGTTCCTGCAGCCCAAGGTGCAGCTGTCCACCGGCCGCGTGATCGGCGCCGAAGCGCTGGTGCGCTGGCAGCACCCGCAGCGCGGCATGGTGGCGCCGATGCGCTTCATCCCGTTTGCCGAGCAAACCGGCTTCATCCGCGT
This sequence comes from Methylibium sp., assembly GCA_031378125.1. GTDB lineage: Bacteria > Pseudomonadota > Gammaproteobacteria > Burkholderiales > Burkholderiaceae_C > LGRD01. Next base: position 3,558 of record JANNDW010000365.1, read on the forward strand.
CATCACCGGCTGGATGATCCAGCAATCCGCCAGCCACTGGCGCGAGCTGCGCGCGCAGGGCATTGAGATCAAGCTGTCGGTCAACCTGTCCACGCGCGACCTGCTGGACCAGGACCTGCCTGCCAAGCTGGAAAAGCTGCTCGCACGCGAGTCGGTGGACCCGCACGCGTTGTGCCTGGAGATCACCGAAAGCGCGATCATGGACGACCCGCAGCGCGCGCTGCAAACGCTGAAGCGCCTGCACGACATGGGCCTGCGCCTGTCGATCGACGACTTCGGCACCGGCTACTCGTCGCTGGCCTACCTGAAGCAAATGCCGCTGCATGAGCTGAAAATCGATAAGAGCTTCGTGATGTCGATGGAGCGCGACCGCGCCGACATGAAGATCGTGCGCTCCACCATCGACCTGGCGCACAACCTGGGGCTGACCGTGACGGCCGAAGGCGTGGAGACCGCGCAGGCATTTGCCATCCTGCGCGCGATGCGGTGCGACGAAGCGCAGGGCTACTTCATGGCCAAGCCCATGCCGGGCGCGGACTTCGCGGGCTGGATGCGAGCCTGGCAGGCGCCGCAGACAAGGCTGCAGACGGATTTCGCGGCGCTGATCTGACGGGTCAGCGTTTGACAGGTCAGGCCAACGTGCTTCGACGCGACCCGGCAAAGGCATTGGCGGCGCGGCTGCGCTATCAGAGCCTGATCGTCGCGGCGCTTCGGGACGTGGCAACACGGCCAGAACGGCCAGGCAGTATCGAGTACACGCTTTATCTTCTCTGGCCGTCGGTACGTTCGGCACTCCCTACATCTTGTGGGTCGGAATTCATTCCGACTTCTTCACTCAACACGATCCCAGCACCCGAGCACCCCCATCGACGACCATGGTGTGTCCCACCATGCCAGCGGAGGCTTCGCAGCAGAGAAAATGCGCTGCGGTGGCCACGTCCTGGAGCGAAGTCAACTTGCCGGTCGGCGCGCGTGCTGCGGCTTCAGCGAGGCGTGATTCGGCATCCGGCAGCACCTTCCAGGCATCAGTCACCACCGTGCCGGGCGACAGCACATTGACCCGAATGTTGTGCGGCGCGAGTTCTACGGCAAGATGTCTTGCTATCGACTCCAGCGCGGCCTTGGACGCGCCGACCAGACCATACTGCGGCATGGCACGTGCTGCACCTTCTGAAGACAAGGCCACGATGCTCCCACCGGCAGACATTGATGCGGTGAGCCGTTGCACCAGCAACAGGAAGGTTTTCACGTTGAGTTCAAACGTAAAATCGAAGTGGCGTGACGTGAACTGGTCGAACGGCCGATGCACACCCGTCGCCGCCGCGAAGACCAGACTCGAAAGCGGCCGGCCCTTCTGCGAGACCGCCTCTATAACGAGGTCGCGACCTTTATCGTTACTCACGTCTGCACGCAGCGTGGTGATGTCCAGCCCTTCAGTCTGAGCCTGCGTGGTCAGCAGCTCAGCGCTCTCACGGTCCCGCGCATAGTTCGCGATCACCACAGCGCCCGCTCTGGCGAGCTGCAGGGTGATCGCTCGACCAATGCCGCGCGTGCCGCCGACGACCATCACCAGCCGGCCACGCATCGAAAAGGCGCCGAGCGCATCCGTGGTCATGGACTGGTTCCTGCTGAAGACTGTTGCGCAAGGAAGCTCTCGAGCACCTCGTCGCGATAACCCGGTGAGAACTGCTCGATGGGGGTGAAGCTCAACATCAGTTCGGCTGAACACACTTTTCGCCCGCCGACGATCGCATGACACTCCGCAACAGCGAACGCATCTCGGTTCTGTGTGATCAACGCGTGCAGTTCGATCAACTGACCGGGTCGTACCCATTGCCGAAAGCGCGCGTTGCGAATCTCGGCAAGCATCGCGTTACCGCGTGGCAGCCGCTGCGCGTTGAGCGCCTTGCCGGCAGCCTGCCCCATCATTTCCGTCAGCAGCACTCCCGGCACGACCGGAAATCCCGGGAAGTGATCGAGGAATAATTCCTCATCCGCAGACATCGTTTTCTCGGCCTGCACCGACTTTCCGGGTTCCAGTGAAACGATTCTATCGACGAGCAGAAAGCGCATGATCAGGGCCGATCCTTATCCGTGTTAGCGTCAGTCACGAACCATCGCGTGCCATCCAGCAGCGTCTGGCGGAGCGCAGCATCCACTGAATGCGGATTCGGCGCCCGGACATACTGGCCCACGTGCAGTGGATACGCATAGCAGGTTCGATTCAGGAGTCGCTGGTACAGGCGATCAATCACGCCGAGCGAGTTCGCGTTCGCACCCACTTCAAAAATCAGTGGACAGCGCTCGAACACGGCCATGTTGAGCCATACGCCGAGACCAGTGCCTTCGAAGGCATTGTGCACCAGCACATCCATGATGTGACATCGCGGCATGCTTCTCGTCACAATGAACGAGGCTGACGCACTCAGCCCACTCAGCGCCGATCATTCCCGCGAGTCGATCGCCGCTTCGATCTGGCCTGAACGTCGCCGTCAGTAGCCCCGCACCCGATCGACCAGGTGCCGCAGCGGCGCACCCTGCCGCAGCGCCTGCACATTGCCCGCCACCACATGCGCCGCGCTGCGCGCATCGGTCAACGCGGCGATGTGCGGCAGCACGGTGACCTGGGGGTGGACCCAGAACGCATGGTCGGTGGGCAGCGGTTCGGTGCTGAACACGTCGAGCACCGCGTGGCTCAGGTGGCCGTTGTACAGTGCGGCGAGCAGATCCGCTTCCACCACGTGGGTACCGCGCGCCAGGTTCACCAGGCTCGTTCCGCGTTTCATCTGCGCGAAGCGCGCTGCGTTGAAGAAGCCGCGCGTCGCCGGCGTCAGCGGCAGCAGGTTGATGACGATGCGGGCCGCCGCCAGCACGTGCGGCAAGGCGGCGTCGCCGGCCAACGCCACCACCCCGTCGACCTCGGCCTGCCGGCTGCTCCAGCCGCGCACCGGGTAGCCGTTGCGCGCGAGGCACTGCGCCGCGCTGCGGCCCATGTGGCCCAGGCCCAGCACAGCCACAGGGATTTCGTCGGCCCGCCATTGCGTGCGCTGCCGCCATTGCCTCGCGTGTTGCTGTGCGGCGTAGCTGAAGAACCTGCGGTGCAGGCCGAGCACCGCCCACAACGCCGTCTGCGCCATGGCCTCACTCATCAGCGGGTCGACCATTCGGGCGAGCGGCACCTGGGTGGGCACGCTGGGATCGGCCAGCAGCGTGTCGACGCCGGCCCACAAGGACTGGATCAGCTTCAACGCGGGCAGTCCTTGCAAGGCGCCACGGGCCGGGTTGGCCACCAGCGCAATGTCGATCTCGCCCGCCGGCGTATCGCCGCGCTCTCGAAACAGTTGCTCGCCGGGCAACGCAGCTTGCAGTGCGGGCCACCAGGCGGCCCACTCGCCGGCACTGAAATCCGCAGCGACCAGGATGCTCATCGGGTGCGTGTCAGCACGGCGCCGCCAGCTCGGCTTGCAGACGCCGCAGCGCACGCTCCACCGTTTGCGCGCGAACCGCCGCCCTGTCTCCTTGAAGCCGCAGCAACTCCGCTTGCGCCTGCCGGCCGGTTCGCACCGACGCCAGCCACACCGTGCCCACGGGCTTGTCCTTGCTGCCACCGCCCGGGCCGGCAACGCCAGTGACGGCCACCGCCAGGTCAGCATTCGAGCGCGCCAGTGCGCCGTCGGCCATGGCACGTGCCACTTCGGCGCTCACGGCGCCGTGCTCCGCAATCAGCGCCGCCGGCACGCCCAGCATCTCGGTCTTGGCTTCGTTGGAGTAGGTCACGAAGCCGCGCTCGAACCAGTCGCTGGAGCCGGCATTGGCCGTGCACGCGGCAGCGATCAGTCCGCCCGTGCACGACTCGGCCGTCGCCAGCCGCAGGCCGCGCGCGCGCAGCGCCTCGCCCAGCGCCAAGACCGTGGTGTCGAGCCGGTTCAAATGAACCTCCACAGCGCGATGACCAGCAGCGTGCACAGCGCCGCCACCAGGTCGTCGAACAAAATGCCGAAACCCTGCGCCCACCCCACCGGCCGACCGCGTTTGCCCTTGAACAACGCGTCGGCCCAGGCCACCGGGCCGGGCTTGGCGGCATCGAAGAAGCGAAACAACACGAAGGCCCAACACTGGGCCCAAAAGCCTGCCGGCGTGACCAGCCACAGCACCAGCCAGAACGCGACGATCTCGTCCCACACGATCGCGCCGGGGTCCGCGACCGCCAGGTTGCGCGCGGTCACCGTGCAGGCCCACCAGCCCAGCAGCAGCCCGGCGGCGATCAGCAGGGCCCATTGCAGCGTGTTCAGGTGCGGTTGAAGCAGCGCGAAAGCCAGCCAGGCCCACAGCGTGCCCACCGTGCCGGGGGCCTTGGGCGACAGGCCGCTGCCGAAGCCCAAGGCCAGCGCATGGGCGGGGTGCGCAAACAGAAAGCGCCAGCTCGCCTTGCGCGGGGCACGCGGCACCGGCGGATCGAGAAGCGTCGGTGCAGTCATGTCTTGAAATGGTCGAAAGAGCCGAAGGTATTGACCACCGGCCTGCGCTGGGCGTCGATCAGCCGCAAGCCCGCACCAGCGTCAATCACACCGATGCGCGTGACCTGCACACCGGCCTGCCGCGCCGCGGCGGCGACTGCGTCCGCATGGCGCGGCGGCGCGGTGAAGACCAGCTCGTAGTCGTCGCCACCCGCCAAGCTGCATTCGCGCTGCATGGCCTGCGGCTGGCGGCTCAGCACGGCGCTGCGCGGCACGGCATCGATATCCAGCGTGGCGCCCACGCCCGAGCGCCGCAGGATGTGCGCCAGGTCACCGAGCAGGCCATCGGACACGTCGATGGCGCTGCTGGCCACACCACGCAGCGCCAGGCCCAGCGCCACGCGTGGCCGCGGCTGCTCCATCGCGACCCGCACCGATTCGAAATCGATGCCCTCCAGCGCCACGGTGCCCCGAAAGACCTCGAGCGCCAGCCGCGCGTCGCCCACCGTTGCGGACACATAGACGTCGTCGCCCGCGCACGCGCCCGAGCGCAGCAGCGCCTGGCCGGTGGGCACTTCACCGAACACCGTGATGCAGATGTTGAGCGGCCCCTGCGTGGTGTCGCCGCCGATCAGCTCGCACCGGTGTTCGTCCGCCAACCCAAACAGGCCCTGAGCGAAGCCGTGCAAAAAATCCTCGTCGACACGCGGCATGGCCAGTGCCAGCGTGAAGGCCAGCGGCGCCGCGCCGCAGGCGGCAAGGTCGCTCAGGTTGACCGCCAGCGCTTTGTGGCCGAGGCTGTGCGGCGCGACCGTCGACAGGAAATGCCGGCCGTCGACGAGCATGTCGCTGGACACGGCGAGCTGCATGCCCGGCGCGGGCGTGAACAGCGCGCAGTCGTCGCCAATGCCGAGCGCGGCCCGCTCGACAGCGCGGGTGAAGTACTTGCCGATGAGGTCGAGTTCGCCGAGGGACATGCGCGCATTGTCACCGCGCCCGCCGCAGGCTTACTGCCCTCTCCGTGCGGGGAAGGGCGGGCGTCAGAATGGCCGAAGGCCGACGCGCTCCCTGAGCAGGTTGGCCAATTCGACCGCCGACTTGACCTCCATCTTTTCGAACACCCGGGCGCGGTGCACTTCCACGGTTCGCACGCTGATCCGCAGGTCGTCGGCAATCAGCTTGTTGGGCCGGCCTTCGATGACCAGCCGCATCACGTCGCGCTCGCGTTCGGTCAGTTCGGCCAATCGGGCTTGCACCGCGACGCGGTGCAGGCGCTCGCGGATCGCGGCCTCGCTGCGCCGCAGGGCCAGTTCGATGCGGTCGACCAGTGAGTTGTCGGAAAACGGCTTCTCGACAAAGTCGAAGGCGCCCCGCTTGACCGCCGCCACCGCCGTGGGCACATCGCCGTGGCCGGTCAAGAAGATCACCGGCAAGGCCGCCAGCACGCCGCGTTCCACCAGGCGCTCGAACAGCACCAGGCCGCTGATGCCGGGCATGCGCACGTCCAGCAGCAGGCAGCTTGGCGAGGTGGGCCAGGCAGCGCGTGCCGCGGCCGGTTTGGCGTCGAGCATGGCCTCGAAGGCCTCGGCGCTGGCATAGCCCTCGGACAGCAGGCGGCGCGAGCGCAGCAGCCAGGCCAGCGCGTCGCGCACCACGTCTTCGTCGTCGACGAGGTAGACGATGGGCAGACCCAAGGCGGGCATGGCGTTGAAGCTCATCGGATCATCTCGGCGGAGGGCGTCCGGGCATCGGATGGCGCGGGCCGCTTGCCGAGGTCCCTTGTGGCGCATGGCAGCGTAAACCGAAACTCGGTGCCCGCAGCGCCGGGAAGATTCTCGAAATCGAGCGCGCCGCCATGCTGCTCGATGACGGTGCGGCACAGGCTCAAGCCCAGGCCCATGCCCTCGCTTCGGGTGGTGAAGAACGGCGTGAACAGGCGTTGCACCACATCGGCGGCAATGCCGGGCCCGCGGTCGGCCACATGGAAACGGACCCAGCGCGCATCGGTCTGTTGCACGCTGATGCGGAGTTCGCGTTGGGCGGCGTCGGTGTGCCCTTCCATCGCCTGAATGCCGTTGCGGGTGAGGTTGAGCAAGACCTGCTCGAGCATGGTGCGGTCGCACACCACGCGCGGTGGCGGGCCGGGCATGTCGACCTCGACCCGGGTGCCGCTTTTGCGCGCCTGCAGCCGCACCAGCGGCAGCACGGCGTCGATCAGCACGTCCGCACCGATGGCTTCGCGCGCTTGTTCGCGCCGGCGCACAAAGTCGTGCACGCTCTTGATGACACGCCCGGCGCGCTCGGCCTGCTCGGCGATGCGTTGGGCGGCGTGTTGCAGCATCTGCGCCGATTCCTTGTCCACGCTGGCGTCTTTCAGCAGATTCAACGAACCGGCCGCGTAGCTGGCAATCGCCGCCAGCGGCTGGTTCAACTCGTGGCTCAGCAGCGAGGCCATCTCGCCCACCGTGGCCAGCCGGGCGGTGGCCTGCAAGCGCTCCTGCTGCTGGCGCGCGAGTTCTTCGACGCGCTTTTGCGCGCTCACGTCGAGCACCGCACTCATCCAGCCGGTGTGGCGGCCGTGGGTGTCGACCAGCGGCGCCTCGAAGATCAGCACCGCGAAGCGTTCGCCGCTGCGCCGCATGAAGGTGGTCTCAAAACCCTCGTGCGACGCTTGCGCCGAGCGCTCGGCACCCAGCCGTGCAGGCTGGCGGCGGCTGTACTCGTCAACCAGTTCGGGTGGCCAGTAGGGCGGCACGGTCTGGCCCACCAGTTCGGCGGCGGCAAAGCCGACCATCTCGCAAAAGGCCGGGTTGACATAGGTGATGCGGCCCCGCGCATCGCGCGCGCGCAGCCCGGTGATCAGCGAATCCTCCATCGCTTTGCGAAAAGCCAGTGCTTCGGCCAGGGCGGCTTCGGCGCTCGCGCGCCGGCGCACGTCGCGCGCCAGCAGAATGACCACCACGGCGAGCGCGAGCGACAGCCCCAGCACCAGCGCCACGGCGAGGTTGGGAATCAACCGCGGGCGGCCCGAACGGCTGTCCAGGCGCAGCTGCAGCGTCAAGCCCGGCAGGTCGACCAGGCGCTCGGCCACGAAGACGCCGGCGCCGCGTTGCAGGCCGGCGCGCGCCAGGCGGGTGCCATCGCTTTCGACGAACGACAGCTCATGGTCGCGTGCGGGCTCGGTGCCGGCCAGCTCTTCGAGCAGGCGCGCGAGTGCGAACGTGGCGGTCATGAATCCGTCCGGCGCGCCTTGGCGAACCAGCGGAAGGCACAGGTCCATGACCTCCAGCCCCAAGCCCGCGGACCCAGGCACGAAGTAGCTGCGCGAAAACATGGGTGCGGCCTGGCGCCGCGCGCTGTCGCAGGCCAGGCCGGCCTCCAGCTCCATGTCGCTGCGGGGAAACTGGCTGAACAAGGGCGCCTGAAAGGGCGAATCGACGGCCTCGGTGATGCGCTGCTGCGGATCGCGCCTTTCGATGCTGAGCAGGCTGGACCGAGCGCGCAGCAAGCTCACCGCATCAGCGCGCCAGGCCTGCAAGGGCGGGTCGTTCCACAGCAAGGCTTGCAGGGTTTGCTGATCGCGCGCGAGCTTTTGCTTCAGCTGCGCGGCGGCGCCGGCCGCGGCGGCGTCCACCTGTTCCTGGGCACGCGTGCTCTCGTAGTTGAGCGTGAGCGCCACCAGCAGCGATTGCGCCACCACCAGCAAGCCCACCAACGCGGCCCACAAGGCCACGCGCCGCCAGCGCCGGGGCGGCGGCGCGGGCAAGGGGGTCACGGGTTGGTTCATTGCGGGAGCGGCGAGCCACTGGGCAGTATTGCGCACGGCGATGCGAATCGCCTACGCAGTTTCGCGCATGAAACGCCAGCTCGGCGACGCTGTTCCCGCTCCTACAATGAAGTGCCGGTGTCGCTCATGGCGGGCGCCCACAACACCCTGGCGACCACTCCACCAAGACCGCACCATGACCGACTCCAAAGAAAAGAGCGCCGAGTTGCGCCGCGCCGCGCTGGACTACCACGAGTTTCCGACCCCGGGCAAGATCGCTATCAGCGCGACCAAGCAGCTGGTCAACCAGCATGACCTGGCGTTGGCCTACTCGCCTGGCGTGGCAGCGGCCTGCGAAGAGATCGTGGCCGACCCGGCGAACGCGTTTCGCTACACCTCGCGCGGCAACCTGGTGGCCGTCATCACCAACGGCACGGCGGTGCTGGGCCTGGGCAATATCGGCCCGCTGGCGGCCAAGCCGGTGATGGAAGGCAAGGGGGTTCTGTTCAAGAAGTTCGCCGGCATCGACGTGTTCGACCTGGAGCTGAACGAGAACAACCTGGACAAGCTGGTCGACATCATCGCCGCGCTGGAGCCCACGTTCGGCGGCATCAACCTCGAAGACATCAAGGCACCCGACTGCTTTTATGTGGAGCGGGCGCTGCGCTCGCGCATGCAGATTCCGGTCTTCCACGACGACCAGCACGGCACGGCCATCGTCGTCGGCGCCGCGTTGCTGAACGGGCTGAAGGTCACGGGCAAGGACATCCGGTCCGTCAAGCTGGTGGTCTCGGGGGCCGGGGCGGCCGCACTCGCCTGCCTGGGCCTGCTGGTCAAGCTGGGCCTGCCGCGCGAGAACATCTGGGTCACCGACCTGGCCGGCGTGGTCTACGAGGGGCGGACCGAATTGATGGACGAAGACAAGATCGTCTTCGCACAAAAGACCTCGCATCGCAGCTTGGCCGAGGTGATGGACGGCGCCGACATTTTTTTGGGCCTGTCCGCCGGTGGGGTGCTGAAGAAGGAAATGGTCGCGAGCATGCGCGCCCACCCGCTGATCTTTGCGCTGGCCAACCCGACGCCGGAGATCCTGCCCGAAGAGGTGAAGGAAGTGCGCAGCGACGCCATCATCGCCACCGGCCGCACCGACTACCCGAACCAGGTCAACAACGTTCTGTGCTTCCCGTACATCTTTCGCGGCGCGCTCGATTGCGGCGCGACGACGATCACGGTGGAAATGGAAATCGCCTCGGTGCATGCGATTGCCGAACTCGCGCAAGCCGAACAGAGCGAGGTGGTAGCGGCGGCCTACGTGGGCGCGAACCTGAGCTTCGGGCCCGAGTACCTGATCCCCAAACCCTTCGACCCGCGGCTGATGATGAAGATCGCGCCCGCCGTGGCGCAAGCCGCGGCGGCCTCGGGCGTGGCGGCGCGGCCGATCAAGGACCTGGAGGCTTATCGCCAGAAGCTGCAGACCTTCGTGTACGCCTCCGGCACCACGATGAGGCCGATCTTCAACTTGGCCAAGCGCGCCCTGCACAAGCGCGTGGCCTACGCTGAAGGCGAAGAGGAGCGGGTCCTTCGCGCGGTGCAGATCGTCGTCGACGAAGGCCTGGCGCGACCCACGCTGATCGGCCGGCCCGAGATCATTGCGCAGCGGGCCGAGAAGTTCGGCCTGCGGCTGGCGGCCGGGCGCGACTACGACATCGTCAACACCGAAAACGACCACCGGTTCCGCAGCTACTGGCAGAGCTACCACGCGCTGACCGCCCGCAAAGGCGTGACCGCGCAACTGGCGAAGATCGAAATGCGGCGCCGGCTCACGCTGATCGGCGCGATGCTGCTCAAGACCGGCGAAGTCGATGGTTTGCTGTGCGGCACCTGGGGCAGCACCTCCATGCACCTGCATTACATCGACCAGGTGATCGGCCTGCGTGAAGGCGCCAAGACCTATGCGTGCATGAACGGTTTGATCCTGCCCGGCCGCCAGGTGATGCTGGTGGACACGCATGTCAACTACGACCCGACCGCCGAGCAGTTGGCCGAGATCACCGTGATGGCGGCCGAGGAAATGAAACGCTTCGGCCTGCATCCCAAAGCGGCATTGCTGTCGCACAGCAACTATGGCTCCAGCAACCAGCCTTCGGCGGTGAAGATGCGCGAGGCGCTCGCCCTTCTGCGTGAACGTGCGCCGTGGCTCGAGGTGGATGGCGAAATGCATGGCGACACGGCCTTGGACACGGCCTACCGGGCCGAGTTGATGCCAAGCTCCACGCTGATCGGCGAAGCCAACCTGCTGGTGCTGCCCAACATCGACGCCGCGAACATCAGCTACAACCTGTTGAAGACGACGGCCGGCGGCGGCATTGCCATCGGCCCGGTCTTGTTGGGCGCTGCCCAGCCGGTGCACGTCCTGACGCCCTCGGCGACGGTGCGCCGCGTCGTCAACATGACCGCGCTGACCGTCGCAGACGCCAACGCGGCTCGCTAGCTCCGCAACGTGCGCGCCGCCGAGCGGCCGATCTTGGAGCGGCGCGGCGCAGCTCGTCTGCCTTGGATTGCCAGCGAAAGGCAAAGGTTTTGTGGTGCGCACAAACCCGCCGCGCGCAGCACGCCAAGGATCTCACTCCAGCGCCTCCAAATAAATATGAACGGTAGATACAAAGAGTGCATGCGCTCACTTATTTGCGACCCATGATGCCCTAAACTGAGGCACCCGCTTGAGATTTTCCGGCCAATTCGGTACCATCCTGGCTTCTGCATTCAGGGATTACCCGTGTTTTTCTCAGGTCGACAGCCCCAGGGGCCGGCATCGCTTAAGTTTGGGCTTGCTATCACTCTGAGCTTGGCGGCACTGGTATCCGGTGGGGCCCAGGCCAAGGAATCGACGCCCGCGACCGAGACTGTTGCTTTGGCGCAATTGCCCCCCGAGGCGCAGAACACTGAACGGCTGATCCGGGCAGGCGGGCCTTTTCCGTACCCGCGCAAGGACGGCGCGGTGTTCGGCAATCGCGAACGAAGCTTGGCGCTGAAACCACGCGGCTTTTACCGTGAGTACACCGTCAAGACCCCAGCCTCGCGGGACCGCGGGGCGCGAAGAATTGTGTGCGGTGGGCGTGAACCGACCCGGCCCGAAGCTTGTTTTTATACCGATGACCACTACGCGAGCTTTCGCCGAATCGTGCAGTGACCGTCGCCCCGAGTTTTTTTATCTGACGAGAGGAGGAACGCGACCATGCTTTTGCAAACAGTCCGTCCAAACATTGTTCAATCGATCCGCGCTTACCGCGTGGAGGATTTGTTGGAGGCCGCGCAAGGGGCCAGCCAGCATTTCCTCTACGCGAACCTGACCGCGGCCCAGTCCAAACAAGACGTTCTCGAGGGCATCGCCGAGGCGTTCATGTTTCCGGCGCATTTCGGCAAAAATCTCGATGCGCTGTACGACTGCATGACCGACCTGGTCCACAAGTCGGGCACGCAGCCTGGTTTCGTGGTGGTGCTGGAGCAGTTGCCGGACAACCCGCGCTTCGACCGCGAGGCGCGCGAGCAGTTGCTTGATGTGTTTCGCGATGCGGCCGACTTCTGGGCCGAACGAAAAATTCCATTCAGGTGCTTCTATTCTTTTCAGTAGCCCGCTCCCAAGAACCAGGGTCATGGGAGCGGGCGACTGAGGTGGCCCAGAGTGTTGCGGACAAGCCTGCCAAGGCGGCGGTAAAGAGCGCGGCGAATAGCAGCTTCGGCATGAACATGCCATTGATGAGCAGCGCATTCGACACGGCGATGTGGCTCAGCGCGGCGTGAGCGTCGCCTGAACGTCCTGGCGCGTCCGACGCGCCGGGACACCATGAAAAAGCGGCCTCGGGGCCGCTTTTTTCCTGGGTTGGCGCAAAGCCGCGAACGAGGCCCGGCATGCACTGGCAGGTCAGGCGCTGGAACACGCCGCGACCAACGCCAGATACTCGCTCACGCTGACCTCCTCAGCCCGGCGCTGCAGATTGAACGAGCCGGCAAATCCGCGCTGCTCCAGCCAGCGCCCGAGCGTGTGCCGCAACAGCTTGCGACGCTGCGAGAACGCCACCATCACCAGTTCGCCCAGCAAGCGCACATCGATGTCATCGCGTGGCGGCAGGGGTTGCATGCGCACCAGCGCGGAGTCCACACGCGGCGGCGGATCGAAGGCCTGGGGCGGCACGTCCAGCACGGACTCGATGTCGTAGCGCCATTGCAGCATCACGCTCAAGCGGCCGTAGTCTTTCGTTGCGGGCGACGCGGCCATGCGCTGCACCACCTCCTTTTGCAGCATGAAGTGTTGATCGACCAGCTGTTCCACGGCACCCAGCAGATGGAACAGGATCGGGGTGGAGATGTTGTAGGGCAGGTTGCCCACGATTCGCAGCTTTTGCCCGTGGGTCTGCGCGAGCGCGGCGAAGTCGACTCTCAGCACATCCGCCTCGATCACATTCAACTCCGGCCGCAGGCGCAGCCGCAGCGCCAAGTCGCGGTCGAGTTCGATGACGGTCAATGTCTGGCAGCGTGCCACCAGCGGGTCGGTCAGTGCCCCGAGACCGGGGCCGATTTCCACCAGTGCTTCACCCGGCCGGGGATCGATTGCGTCGACGATGGCCGACAGAATCGCATCATCGGTCAGGAAGTGCTGGCCGAAGCGCTTGCGCGCGAAGTGCTTCACCGGGACGGCGGATGGGAGCCGAAGGGGTGGCTGGCGTGGCCACTAGAGCGGCGGCTCACGCAACTCCACGTACGCGCGTGCGCGCAGCTCCCGGATCCATTCGGCGAAAGCCTCTTCAAACTTTTGCTCGCGCAAGGCGCTGCGGGCTTGCTCGCGCAGTTGTTTCGCATCCAGCGCGACCTGGCGGCGCCCGAGCACCTGGATCAGGTGCACACCGAAGCGCGAGGCGATGGGCTCGGAAAGGCCGTTCAGCGTCAGCGCGTTCATGGTGTCTTCGAACTCGGGCACAAAGCCGCCCGGCGAGGTCCATCCCAGGTCACCGCCCTGGGGCGCGCTGCCGTCCTCGGAGTTCTCGCGCGCCAGTTGCTCGAAGGTCTTGGACCCGCTGACGATCTGGCGCCGAAACTCCGCCAGCCGGCGCAGCGCCGCGTCCTGCGGCAATTGGGCCGACGGGCGCAACAGAATGTGGCGAGCGCGGGTTTGCTGGATGGCCACCCCGCCGGCAGCGCGCTTTTCGACCAGCTTGAGCACATGAAACCCGGCCCCGGTGCGCAGCAAGGCCGGCGCGATCTCGCCCGCCTTCAAGGGGCGCACCACCTCCATGAAGACATCGGGCAGCCGGTCGGCGGGGCGCAAACCGATCACGCCGCCGTCGGCCTTGTTGGCGTCGTCGGACAGGGCGCGCGCCACCGTCTCGAACACTTCACCGGCTTGCACCCGCGCGAGCGCGCTTTCAGCCCGCGCGCGCCGCTCGGCCGCCTGGGCCGCGGTCGCAGTCTCAGGAACGGTGACGAGGATCTGCGCGATGTTGTACTCGTCGCTGGTGCCGGCCGCAGCACGGCGTTTGTCGACAAAGGCATCGATTTCGGCGTCGCTGATGCGGATGCGCGCCTGCACTTCGCGCTCGCGGACACGCTCGGTCAGCATCTGGTCGCGCACGTTGGTGCGAAAGCGTGTGTAGTCGATACCGTCCTGTTTCAGTTTGTCTCGCAGCTGCGCCAAGCTCACCTGATTTTGCAGGGCCACGTTGTTGACGGCGCGTTCCAGTTCCGCCTCGTCCACACGCTGCCCGCTGTCCCGGGCGTGGGTGATTTGGACCCGCTCGTCGATCAGCACATCGAGGACCTGCCGGCGCAGTTCGGCCGCGGGTGGGAGGGTCGAGTTGTTGCGGCCCGCATCGTCACGCAGCCTGGCGATGCGCAACTCCAGCTCGGCCGCGGTCACCAGTTCGGTGTTGACGATGGCCACGATGTAGTCAGCCGTGCGTGCCGCGGCGCGTTGCTGGGCGCCTGCCAGGGGCGCGAAGACGCCCGCGGCGAGCACGCAGATGGCAAGACGGAAGAGGAGCTTGATGTCAGTCATAGGGAAGGGGTGGTGCGGGCGAGTTGCGCTCGTCGCGGAGCAACCGGTAACCGGGGATATTGTCCTTCAAGACCTGCAGCGGGTTGGACCCAAGGCGCGACAGGCCCACCAGCTCCAATTGCAGCAGCAGCCGCGTGGTGGCTTCGCTGCGCCCCGTGGACAGGCGTTCGGCCACCACGCGCCCGATCCAGCAGCCGGCGTCGTACTCCAGGCCCAGCACCGAATCGGTGATGCGGCGGTCCTTGGTGCTGTAGTTGACACGCCCCACGCTGTACCAGCTGCCCGTGCAAGCGCCGGCATCGCGAGACCGGTTCGCGCTGCGCTGTTCGGGTGTGGCACCGTAGATCGGCCATTGCCAGCCCAGTTCAACCTGTTCGCTCAAGCCGCGCGCGAAGCGATAGGTCGCCCCCACGGTGCGAAACGGCCCCGGGGAATAGCGCGCACCCACGATGGAGCGCGTCGTGCGCCCGATCTCGGGGCTGTATTGCACCGATGCGTCCAGGGTCATTTTCGGCACCAAGGTGGTGGCGCCGAGCAGCAGCACGTCCGAGAAGCGCTGGGTGAACACGCTGCCATCGGGCGTGATGCGCTGGTCGCGAAACAGATAGCGCTGCACCAGCCCCAGCCGCAGCGTCTCGGCACCGGTGTCGGCGTCGAGCACGCGTGTGGTCAGGCCCGCAGTGAGCTGGTGCGAGTCGGACACCCGGTCGATGCCAGAGAAGGAATTCTCGGCAAAGATCGACTCGAAGTTGAAGTCCTTCGCCGCCGCATCGAAGTTGGGCAAACCGCTTTGGTCCCTGTAGGGCGTGTTGACATACAACAAGCGCGGCTCCAGCGTCTGGCGCGCCGCTCGCCCGAACCAGTTTGCGTCGCGCTCCAGCAGCCAGGCGCTGTCCAGGCTCAGGGTCGGAATGAACCGTGACGCGCTGTTGGCGCCGCCCGCCACTCGCTCGTCGAGCGAGTAGCTTGCGGCGTTGAAAGACAGCTTGGGCGTCAGTGTCCAACCCGGCTCGATGAACGGGCGGCTGACACTGCCCAGCGCATGAACCCGCATGCCGGTCTGGCGCGGACCGCTCAGCGTATTGCTGGGGTTGGCAAAGCGGTTGAACTCGGCCTCCAGGCCGACTTCAAAGCCCAGGCCGTCGCGTTGCGCGTAGCGCGCGCCGATTTGCGGTAGCCGCTCGTACGGCGCCTCGATGAGGCTGGCCGGGTCCTGTAACACCTGCCATCCTTGCGCGCGGGCATAGCCCGTCCACTCGCCCAGCGGCCGGCCAAGCTCGAGCTCGGACGACAGCAGCCGCGGCGTGAGGCTGAGCACCCGGCGCGGAAAGTCTTTCCAGTAGTCGTCGTCGGAGACGCGCAATACGCGCAACTGCAGGTTGAGGTCTTGCGGCAACTGGCCGCCATGCGACAGGTTGAGTGCGAAGCGCGATCGCTCGGTGAGTCGGTCGTAGGGCAGCAGGTTGAGGTTGAGCTGCCCTTCGTAACGCGGCTCGAGATAGCGGAACTCGGTGTCCAGCCCAAAGCCGCGCTTGGCACTGACGGTGGGTGTCAAGGTCGCGTCCCGGTTGCTGGCAATGTTCCAGTAGTAGGGTGCCGCCACCTGCAGGCCGCTCTTGGTGTCCAGGTTGATGGTCGGCGGCAACCAGCCCGACTTGCGTTCATCGTTGAGCGGAAAACTCAGGATCGGCGAGGCCAGGATAGGCACGCCGTAGAAGCGCAGCACCGCGTTCTCGGCCACCCCCTCGTTGGCGTCGAAATCGAGCCGAACCCTGTCGCTGGACAGCAGCCAGGCCGGCCCGCCCGAACCGTCGCTGGGGCAACTGGAGTAGGTGGCAGCGGTGGCCACGACGCGTTGCTCGTCCAGAAAGTCCAGCCGCTTGGCGGTACCGCCCGCGCCAGTGCGGCTGAAAAAATACGTGGGGTTGAGAAAGAAGCCTTCGAAGCGCTGCAGCCTGAGTTGCAGTTCCGGCCCGGTGTAGACGTTGCCGTCACGGCGCACCTGCACGTTGCCTTTGGCCAGCGCCAAGTCCTCGGCACGCTCATAGCTGAGGCGATCGGCGCGGATCAGCAAACCGCCGCGGCGCAACTCGGCATCGCCTTCGGCCAGCGTCTCGATGTCGGGTCGGCCGCGCAACTCCCGTGCCTGCACGATGATGGGCAAATTGCGCGCCTCTTCGCCGCGCGGCGGGCCCTCCAATGCCGGCGACAAGCGCAACGCGATGCCCGCGGGCTCCTGCGCGTCCTGCGCCCATGCGGGCACCCCCAACAAGGCGGCCAACGCCAGCGCCACCAGCGCGCGGCGCCAGCCCAGAGGACAGAGTGCAGATCTGCGGTGGCGCGACAAGGGTGGGAAGGCGTGCGGGGCGCCATGCAAGCGAAGCCACCGGGCGTTGCAGGTCCGCGGCCAGCGCCCGCCTGGGCAGGGTGGTTGGTAGGCAGGGTGGTTTGTAGAATCGATTATCCACGAGGCTGCTTTGATCCTAGGCCGCCTCTCGCGCTGCAAGCCCGCATCGCCGGACTCCTCTTCGCCCAGTCTCTTCCTTGCCTGCTCCGACGTGACCACACCTCTCGCACCTGCCTCGGTCCCTTGGGTCGACCGCTCTCGCCAAGACGCTTTCAACAAATGGCTTGATGCGATCACGCCGCGCCATGGCCTGGTGGCCGCGACGCTGCGCAGCGCTTCCAGCGACGCCAGCTTCCGGCGCTACTTGCGGATAAGTGGCACCAGCGGACACACGTTCATCGTGATGGACGCGCCGCCGCCGCAAGAAGATGTGCGGCCTTTCATTCAGGTCGCGGCCATGCTCGAAGCCGCGGGGCTGAATGCACCGCGGGTGCTGGAACGCCATCTCAGCGAAGGTTTCCTGCTGCTCAGCGACCTGGGTTCGCAGCTCTACCTGCAGGCGCTGCAAGAGGCCGTGGCCCAGCGTGAATTCGGGCGCGCCGACCGCTTGATGCGCGACGCCATCACCGCGCTGCTGCAATGGCAGACTCGTGCCGACGCGGGGGCCCTGCCGGCCTATGACGACGCCTTGCTGACGCGCGAGCTGGCGCTCTTTCCCGACTGGTGCGTGGGCCGCGAACTGGGCGTCGTCTGGACCTCCGGCGAAGCCTCGCAATGGCAAGCGGCCTGCGAGCTGTTGGTGGCCAGCGCCTTGGCTCAGGGCAGCGTGGCCGTGCACCGCGACTACATGCCGCGCAACCTGATGGTCTGCGAGCCCAACCCGGGCATCCTGGATTTTCAGGACGCGGTGCGCGGCCCCGTCGCCTACGACATGGCCTCGCTGCTGCGCGATGCCTTCATCTCATGGGACGAAGAGACCGAACTCGACTGGGCGGTTCGCTACTGGCAGGCCGCGCGCAAGGCGGGCCTGCCGGTGCCGGAAGACTTCGGCGAGTTCTGGCGCCAGCTTGAATGGATCGGCCTGCAACGCCACCTCAAGGTGCTGGGCATCTTCTGCCGCCTGAAGCATCGCGATGGCAAGCCCAGGTACAGCGAGGACTTGCCGCGCTTCTTTGCCTACGCCCACAAGGTGGCGAGCCGCTACAACGGCCTGCGGCCGCTGGCGCGCTTGCTGGAGCCGCTGATGGGCGCGCAGCGCACTGACGTCTACTACTGACCCCCCCAAAAAAAGTCGTTGCGCAGCTGTCAGCGCTGCGTTTCGCAGCCCGCCGCCAACAGCCAGGGATCGCGGTCTTCGCCACCGAAAGTCTGCACCAGGAAGTCGACGAACGCGCGCGTGCGGGCTGGCACATGCTTGCGCGTGGGCATGCCTGCGTAGATCGACGCCGTCAGCAAATGCCACTCCGGCAGCACGCGCTCCAGCGCATGTTCGAGCAGCGCGTCTTCGACCACGAATGAGGGCAAGCCGGCAACGCCCAGCCCGGCCAGCGCGGTGGCGTAAATCGTGTCGAGGTGGCTGGTTGTCAACGCCGAGCGAGAGATGGTCCTGGTGATCGTTTCTCCTTCGGGTTCGTCATCGCCGAACGAACCCCGGCGCAGCGTGATCTCGCGGACGAAAGGCGGCCGCATGGCGTCATGCCCCTCCATCTCTTGCGGATGCTTAGGCCGGCCGCGCCGGTCCAGGTACTCGGGCGAGGCACACATGATGACCTCGGAGCGTGCCAGCAGCCGCGCCACGAAGTCGCCGTCGGCCAGCGGCCGCACGACCTGGATGATGCTGACATCGAAATTCTCGTCCACCGTTTCCACCGGACCGGGCGACGACAGCTCCAGGGTCACGCGCGGGTATTGGGCCCGGAACTTGGGCAGGTGCTTGGCGAGTTGGTGCACCGCAAACGCGGGCGGCACCAACACGCGCAGGTGCCCGCGCGGCTCGGACGTGGCCGCACTGGCCAATGCCTCGGCTTCGTCGATCTCGGTGAGGATTTGCTTCACCCGCTCCAGGTAGATCTCGCCGATATCGGTCAGCGCCAGGCGCCGTGTCGTGCGGTTGATCAGGCGGGCGCCCAAGTGCTCTTCCAGATCGGCCACAAGGCGCGTCACCACGGCCGGCGACAGGTTCAGTTCGCGGGCTGCGGAGGCGAAGCTTCCCTGGTCCACAACCCGGGAAAACACTCGCATTGAGTGAAGCCGATCCATTTCAAGCCCCTTATTGTTTCTATTTCAGCAATACGCAATTGAAGTCTAGGCTATTTATTGATCCATTCGCAATGTCTACAGTTCATTCCATCGATGAGCCACACGCAAACGCAGCGACTCACCGAGCGAGGACAAGACGGCAAACAACACCGAAGCCGCCCTGCCCGGAACTGTCAACAACTTTGTAGCCAAGGAAATCATCATGAACAGCAAGCTCCTCTACACCGCCACCATCGCCGTCGCCCTGCTGAGCAGCGGCGTTGCGATGGCCTCCGAAGCCACCCAGTTCGACAACCCGTCCGGCAGGCTGAGCCGTGCCGAAGTGAAGGCGGAACTCAAGCGCGCCCAGGCCGCCGGTGAGCTGAACCAGGTTTCGGCCAGCTATGGCGACTTTGACCAAATCGCCGCCGGCGTTCGCAGCCGTGACGAGGTCCGCGCTGAAGCCCGCGCCGAAGGCCGCAGCCGCCGGGTGGCTTCGCAATACACCGGATCGTGATCTTTTGTGACCTGAATGTGAGTCAGGGACTGCCATGCAGCCCGACTCACTCAGGCTGGACGGGCCAATGCAACCCCGCACCGCCCGGCCTGAACCAAACCCGAGCAACTTTTCAAAGGAAACCCTCATGAACACCAAGCACATCATTGCCGCCGTCGGCATCACCCTTGCAAGCAGCGGCGCGTTCGCCGCGGAGTACACCAACTTCGACATCCCGTCCGGCAGCCCATTGAGCCGCGCCGACGTGCGCGCCCAGGCCGCTGCGCGCACGCTGGGTCGCGAGGTTCACTACGCCGGCGACGCGGCGGTCTTCGAAATCCCCGCGAACAGTTCGCTGACACGCGCCGAAGCCGCATCGCGGACGCTGGGGCGCACCGTGATCTTCAACGAAGCAACGACTTTCGTCGATGCAACCCCGGCCGACGAACGTGCGATGCGCATCCTGGCGCGCAACTTCAAGTGAGCCGAAGGCTCGCCCTGCGCACCGGATCGACCCCAACCCTCTCTTCAAAGGAACCCATCATGAACACCAAGCACATCATTGCCGCCGTCGCCATCGCCTTCATGGGCAGCGGCGCTTTCGCCTCCGAAGCAACCGAGTTCAAGGACACGCCCAGCACGCTGAGCCGCGCTGCCGTGAAGGCCGAACTGGCCCGCGCCCAGGCCGCTGGCGAACTCAACCGCACTTCGGCCCAGTACGGTTATTTCGAGCCGGTGGTGGCCAGCGTCCGCACGCGCGAGGAAGTTCGCGCCGAAGCCATCATCGCGGCCCATGATCGCAGCATCAACATGCTCTACGTGGGCGCCTGATTCGCACCCCTGCGAGCACGCCGGCCCAGCCGCCTTCGGGCGGCTTTTTCGTGCGCGATGCACATCGCGGCCTTGCGCGGACAATGGCGGCCAGCGTCATCGAGCCCCGCGCCATGTTGCGAATCACCGAACTGCGTCTTCCGCTGAACCATGCGCCCGAGGCGCTTCGCATCGCCCTCCTCGCCCGGCTTGGACTGGCTGACGCCGATCTGTTGGATTTCAGCGTTTTCAAACGCAGTTTCGATGCGCGCAAGAAGTCGGCGGTGGTGCTGATCTACACGCTGGACTGCGCGGTGCGCAGCGAGGACGCCTTGCTGAGCAGGTTCACCGGCGACCCGCATGTGAAACTCGCCCCCGACATGAGCTACCGCTTTGTCGGCCACGCGCCCGCGGGCTGCTCGGCCCCCGGCCGGCCGCGCCCGCTGGTGGTCGGCTTCGGTCCCTGCGGCATCTTCGCGGCGCTGGTGCTGGCCCAGATGGGCCTGCGCCCGATCGTGCTGGAGCGGGGCAAAAAAGTCCGTGAACGCACCCAGGACACCTGGGGTCTGTGGCGCAAGGGCATCCTCGACCCGGAATCGAACGTGCAGTTCGGCGAGGGCGGCGCCGGCACGTTTTCGGACGGCAAGCTGTGGAGCCAGATCAGCGACCCGCGCCACCTCACCCGCAAGGTGTTGGACGAATTCGTCAAGGCCGGCGCCCCGCGGGAGATCCTGTTCGTCGGCAAGCCGCACATCGGCACGTTCCGGCTCGTGGGGGTCGTCGAGAAGATGCGTGCGCAGCTCGAAGCGCTCGGGGCCGAGGTGCGCTTCGAACAGCGCGTCACCGATGTCTTGATAGAAGGCGGGCACCTCCGCGGGGTGACGCTTGCGTCCGGCGAACAGCTGCGCGCCGACCATGTGGTGCTGGCCCTTGGCCACAGCGCGCGCGATACTTTTGCAATGCTGCATGGGCGCGGCGTGTTCATGGAAGCCAAGCCGTTTTCGCTGGGTTTTCGGATCGAGCACCCGCAGTCCCTGATCGACAGAGCGCGCTTTGGCCCCAGCGCCGGCCACCCCGTCTTGGGCGCGGCCGACTACCGGCTCGTGCACCACGCTGGCAACGGCCGCTCGGTCTACAGCTTTTGC
Source organism: Methylibium sp. (assembly GCA_031378125.1). GTDB lineage: Bacteria > Pseudomonadota > Gammaproteobacteria > Burkholderiales > Burkholderiaceae_C > LGRD01. The sequence continues at coordinate 24,866 of JANNDW010000365.1, forward strand.
ATGTGCCCCGGCGGCACCGTGGTGGCGGCCACCTCCGAGCCCGGCCGGGTGGTGACCAACGGCATGAGCCAGTACTCGCGCAACGAACGCAATGCGAATGCGGGCATCGTCGTCGGCATCTCGCCGCAGGACTACTCGAGCGACTTGAATGCGACCGGACCCGTCAATCCGCTCGACGGGTTGGCCTTCCAGCGCCGCTGGGAATCGCGTGCCTACGAGCTCGGTGGCGGTGGCTACCTGGCGCCCGGGCAACTGGTGGGCGACTTCATCAAGGGCCAGCCATCGACCGAGTTCGGCAGCGTGATTCCGTCCTACCAACCCGGCGTTCACCTGACCGATCTGGCGTTGAGCCTGCCGCCGTATGTGACAGCCGCCATTGGCGAGGCGCTGCCGGCGTTCGAGCGTCAGATCAAGGGTTTCTGCATGCCGGACGCCGTGCTCACGGGCGTCGAAACGCGGACCTCGTCGCCGCTGCGAATCACCCGTGGCAAAGACCGCCAAAGCCTCAACGTCAAGGGACTCTATCCAGCCGGCGAAGGCGCGGGTTATGCGGGCGGGATCATGTCCGCCGGGGTCGACGGGATCGAAGTGGCAGAGGCCGTCGGGCGTTCGATCCTAAACCTCGCCGTCAATCCGTGACCGCCAACGGCCGCGCTCGGCCGCTATTCGTCCCGGTCGGTGTTGGCCCCGGTCAGGTGCCAGGGCGCGCCCGCGGTGATCGCCTCGTTAAGTTGCGGATCGCGACAACGAACACTGAGCGTTTCCGCATCGGCGCGGTGCCGAACGAAGCCCAAGCGTCGCAACACGCGTTCGTTGTCCGGGTGGCAAGCGATCACGCTAATTCGCTCGCACCCCTGGGCCAGCGCTTGGTCGAAGGTCCGGCACAGCAAGGCCCTCAGCACGGCGGCGCCGTTGCCAGCGGCGCGCACCAGAACGTCTTCGATGACGAGGGTGTTTTTACCGCCCTCGCCCACCTTGATCCGCACGGCGATGTAGCCCGCCAGCTCCGCGCCGTCGCGAGCGGCCCAGACCGAATAGGCCGAGCGAGGGTTGTCGAACAGCCGCCAGTTGAGGAACCGGGCGCTGCGGTCCACACAGATTTCATGCGCGGCCTGTGATTGCCTAACGAGCCGGTCGACGGATGCATCGAAGTGCAGCAAAGCCTCGATGCGAACAGCGCGGTCGCGCGTGAGCGACACGCCGCCGCGCCACAGCTTCATGCTCCAACGCGCCAGGCCCGCGCCCGCCAGCGCCAGCCATCTCAGCTTGAATCGGCGTTGGAAGGTTGGTTCAAATTCGATCAGATGGGCATAGGCCCGCCGATCCGGCAGGCGCGCGAACACGCGCGTCACGATGGCCCGCGAATGGGTGTTCGAACCGATGACCAGCACGCAGTCGGACCGTTCGCACAGCTGCATGGCCATCCAGACGCCGAGTCCAACCCCTTCGAGATCAGGCCGAACCGCGATGTCCATCACCGACAGGCCGTCGACCGTACGCCCTTCATACACGGCCGAGATCCGCTCGGAGCCAAGCATCGCCAGCACCTCGCCGCCCCGCTTGACCACCCAGCATTCGCCACGGCCTCGGTCGGTCGACCCGAGGTGGTAGCGCCAGCCCAGGTAGCGGGAATCGTCCCAGCTCAGTCCGGCACCAATGACCTGCTTTCGCAGCTCGATGATTTGCGCCAGCTCACGCTGCGTTGCGGGCACAAACCCGGCCACCAGTGCTTCGGGCGCGAGAGCCAGCGCCCTCGAAACCAGCGCCGTGGTCTTTTGGTAGGACGGGAGCCGCGCCATGTAGTGCGCAGTGACAGATCAGTCGGCCAGAGCGCCATGCCGGCGCATCAGATCGACGACGTCGGAGATGCGGGCCATGGCGCGGGACGCGTCGGCGGTCAACTCGATGTTGAAGCGTTCGTCGAGTTCGGCCATCAGGCTCAAAGCGCCCATCGAATCCCAACCCGCGATGGCGTCTCGCGGTGTGACAAGCGCGATGCGCTCGACGGGCTCATCAAAGGTCTCGGCCAGCAGGCTCAGCGCTTGCGAGGTTGAAATCGGGTTCATTCCTGTCGGTCCCTGGAGAGAGTCAACGCAGTCATTGCAACGAATAACCTCCATCGATCACCAGATCGGCGCCGGTGATCCAGGCATTGAGCGGATCAAGCAAAAAACCCGCCGCACGCGCCACGTCCTGCGCGCTGCCGACGCCCAGCGGGTGCAAGGCTTCGATCCTGGCCCACTGCTCGGTGGTCATGCGAGACCTGGCGGCCGAGGTCATCTCGGTTTTGACCAAACCGGGCGAAACAGAATTTACCCGCACTCGGCGCGGCGCCAGCTCGAGCGCCATGGCGCGCACCGCCGCGCCGATCGCCCCCTTGGTGGCGCAATAGGCAATCTGGCCGGGCGCGCCCACATGGGCGTAGACCGATGAGATCCACAACACGCTGCCACCCTGCTCGGCCAGCACACTGCGCTCCACCAGCGCGCGCGACAGTTCCAGCCCGGCCTGAAAATTCACGTCCATCAGCGCACGCACACGATCGGGCCGTGTCGCGGCCAGCGGCAGCGTCTGCGACAGCCCGGCGCAATGGCACAGGCCATAGAGCCGGCCGGTCTTTTCGACCAGGGCACGGACGGCGGGCACGATGGCGTGCAGATCGGCGAGATCGAGCGGACACATCAAAGTACGCTCGGCCGGCCCCGCCAGTTGCGCGGTCTCGCCCAGCCGATCAACATCGCGCCCCATCAACACAACCCGGGCTCCTTGCGCCACGAGCAGCACGCTGACAGCCCGGCCGATGCCAGACGATGCGCCCGACACAATGATCCAACGATCCTCGAACGAAACCAGGCCACCCGTGCTCATCAGGCAACCCGCGTGCTCATTAGGCTACCTTCGTGCTGTGCACTCCGGTATTCGCTCTTGGGGCGGCCCGGCGCGCTCATGGTTTCAGCGGCAGACCGGTGTAGGTTGAATGCAGCAGCACCGCGTCCGCGTCCAGCCGAGCCAGCGCAGCGCCCCACGACAATCCGACGCCGTAGCCCAGCATCATCACAGTGGCCGCGGCCGGCGCGCGCCCGCGCAGCGCCTGGGTCAAGGTCAACGCCACCGACGGCCCGCCGCAGTTGCCGAAGTTTTCCAGAATGATCGGCGTGCGCTCTTCGGGCAGGCCGCACTTTTTGGTCAGGTGCTTCATGATGAAACGGTTCGATTGGTGGAACAAAAACCAGTCGATATCGGCCACCGTCTGGTCCGCAAAGGCCAGCGTGTCGCGGATCAGCGCCGGCACACGTTTGAGCGTGAAGTTGAACACCGCGGCGCCGTCCATGCGAACGAAGTTGTCGCGCGGGTCTTCGGGACAGCGGTCTCTGAAGCCGCCGCCGCGAATGATCAGGCTGTCGCTGCCCGCGCCATCGGTGTGCAAGGTGTAGATCGACGGCGTATCTGCGTCGGTGAGTTCCAGCGCGGTGGCCGAGCCGGCGTCGCTGAACAACAGCGACGTGGCGTGATCCATCGGGCTGGTGAAGCGGCTGGGCGTGTCACCGTTCAACATCAGGATGCGCTGGTGCCCGCCCGCCTTCAGCATGGTCGACGCAATGTACAGGCCATACGGATAACCCGAGCAGCCTTGCCCCATGTCGAAGGCCGCACAGTGATCGCTCAAGCCCAGCCACTTGTGCACCATGCAGCTGGATGATGGCAGCACATAGTCGGGCGACTGGGTCACCAAGATCAGGCCGGTGATCGATTCGCGCGCCCAGCCCAGTTTGTCGAGCAAGCTCGCCGCGGCTTCGAAGCACAGGTCGGAGGCGGTCACGCCCGTATCGACGACCGGGCGATGTTTGACGCCGGCCATCGAGACGACCTTGCGCACCTCGTCGACACCGAAGTCCTTGCCGAAATCCAGGTTGTCCACGGACCGCGCCGGGACACAGGTGCTGACACCGGCGATTCGTATTCCTTGCAGCCGCGTTTGGCTCAACACATTCTCCCGAGGCCCTCCATCATGGGGCGGAGGGAAATAGTATCGGCGATTCAACCTGCTTTGGCGGCCAACAGGCGCCAGCAAACGAATCCCTTGTGTCAAAAGGCGCAGCCGCTGCGCTCGCAACCCGGGGCGGCGTTCTCGCTCAGGTTTGGGCGAGCACCGCGCGGGGCTCGCCGACGTGGTTGGTGAGCGCCTTGGCCGAGCGGTAAGCGCCCATGCCCTGCATGCGCTTGACGGTGGCGGCCGCCTGCCCCAGGCCCACCTCGATGGCCAGCCAGCCGCCGGGCCGAAGGTACAGCGGCGCTTCACGGATCACGCGGTTCAGGATTCCTATGCCCAGCGGCCCGCCGTCAAAGGCCAGGCGTGGCTCGAACCCGCTGATCTCACCCGACATCGTGTCGACCTTTTTGCTGGAGATGTATGGCGGGTTGCACACCAACAGGTCCACCTGGGCGTGAAACCGGGCTTGATTGAAAGGCTCCAGCAAATCTCCGACGCGCAACTCGACCCGCGACTGCAAGCCCAGATGAATGGCGTTGCGCCGCGCCAGGTCCACGGCGTCGGCCGACAAGTCGGCGGCAAAGACCCTGGCCTTGGGTTCGTGGTGGGCCAGCGCAAGCGCAAGGTTGCCAGAACCGGTGCACACATCGACCACCGTGACGCTGTTCGTGCTGTTCGTGCTGTTCGAACGGGCCGCCAGGCCGCGCAACACCTCCAGCGCGGCGCCGCCCAGCAACTCGGTCTCGGCGCGCGGAATCAAGGCCTCTTTGCCGGCCAGCATTTCCAGCCCCATGAAATGCTGCCGGCCGCTGAGGTGGGCCAGTGGAATGCCGGACAAGCGTCGTTCGATCAACGCGTTCAAGCCGGCCTCGGCGGCAGCGTCCAACGGCGCCAGCGCAGTCCGCGTCGCGGCCTCGACCGACAAGGCGCGACCCGCGGCCAAATGCCACAGCGTGCGCAAGGTCGCGGCCACCGTTTCTTCCGGTTTGTCGGGCAGCGTTTGAAGGCGATCGGCCAGTGCCGCACAGCGGCTCAGAAAGGGCTCGCCGAGCGCCGGGTCAACCATGTCAGGCCCCTGCTTCCGGGACCGGCTCCACCAGCATCGGCCGCGCGTGCAGGTAGTGCGTGGCACGCCGCTTGGCTTCGATGTCGGTGTAGATGAAGTCGGCCTGCTCGGTGCCGATGTTCAGCGCAGCGGCCAGCTCGGCCGCCGGCACCTGGTGGTTGTGGGCCCACAGCGCCACGTCCATCTGCTGGTAAGGCAAGGCGAAATAAAACTCGTCCTGGCCCTGGCTCATGCTGTAGGTGTCTGTGGTGGGCATGGCATTGCACACCGCCTCGGGCAGGCCCATGTGGCGCGCGAGTGCGTAGACCTGCGTCTTGTACAAGTGCGCGATCGGCTTGATGTCGGCCGCACCATCGCCGTTCTTGACGAAAAAGCCCTGGTCGTATTCGAGCCGGTTGGGCGTGCCGATCACCGCGTAGTTCAGGCGGTCGGCATGAAAGTACTCAACCGTTTTGCGAATGCGCTGCTTGAAATTGGTGGCCGATACGATCTGCAGGTATTCGCGGATCGGCAGGCGTTTTTCGAGCACGGCGCCGGTGGGCGACTGCACCACCAGCTTGAAGAAGTTGACGCGGCCTTGGGTTCCGCCCGCGATGGCGATCTTGCTCTTCCAGCCCGGCGCGTAGTCGGGGAATACCGCGCGCATCGCGTCGTCGCGCCAACGGTAGCAGCCAATGGCCTCCAGTGTGGGGCCGATGTGTTCGAGCTGGTACTTGATGCCCAGTTGCTCGGCCACTTGCGAGCCCAGATCGGCGCTGCTGCTGGACGAATCATGTTCGGGCAACAACAGCCCGAAGACCTTGGACGGGCCCAGCGCGCGCACCGCCAGCGCGCCGCAGACCGAACTGTCCACGCCACCGGACAAGGCGATGATCACGCCGCGGCGATGCAACCGGGCGGCCACCGCATCCACCATCCAGCGCGAAATTTTTTCGACTTCGGCCGCGCAGTCGATCCGCAGCGTCTCGGCGTTCAAGCGGCTTGTGCTCAATGCGGGCTCCATCGCGCGTTCGGTCGAGCGGGCTCAAACCGGCCCGAGCTTGCGCCGGACGTAAGCGTCGATGTTGTCCAGGCTGTCCAGGTTCTCGGGCACCATTTCGTCGTCGGTCACGGCGAACGCGTAGGTCTCTTCCAGAAACGTCACCAGCTCCAGGAAACCGGTGGAGTCGACCACGTGGGTTTCCATGAACGAGTCGGCATCCTTCAGGTGGTCGGCGTTGCCGCCCATGATGAAGTTGTCGACGATGTAGGCGCGAACCTTGGTTTTGATGTCTTGCATGGTGTGCGGTCCCTGTGGGTGGGTTGGCATTCTGATCAGGCCAGCCCGGTTTTCTTGATCTTGCCGGTGTCGGTTTTCGGGAGTTCGTCCACAAAGGTCACATGTTTGGGCGCCATGAAACTCTCCAGCTTGGACAGGCAGTATTTGATGACCTCGCGTTCGGTCAATTCGATACCCGCTTTCAGCGTAACGAACGCCTTGACGGCCTCGCCCAGCACCGGGTCGGGCACGCCGATCACGGCCGCCTCCAGAATGCCCGGCATGCCGTACAGCACGTTCTCGACTTCGCGCGGGCTGACCTTCTCGCCGCGGCTCTTGATGATGTCGTCCTTGCGCGCGACGAAGTACAGCCAGCCCTCCGAGTCGGTGCGAAAGAGGTCGCCCGAATGCAGCACCATCTCGCCGGCAATCGGGCCGGGCTTGAGGCGCTTGGCGGTCTCGATCGGCTTGTCCCAGTAGCCGCGCATCACGTTGCTGCCGCGAATCACCAGCTCGCCGGTGCTGCCGTTGGGCAAGCGCTGGCCCGCTTCGTCGACCAGCCACACCTCTTCATTCGGCATGCCGCGGCCGACGCTGGTGGGGCGGATGTCGAGCTGATCCGGCGGCAGGAAGGTGACGCGCTTGCACTCGGTCAGCCCGTACATCGAGTACAGCTGCGCTTGCGGGAACAGGTTGCGCAACTGGCGGATGTGCTCTTCGGACAGCGCGGCCGCCGTGTTGGTGATCTTGCGCAGAGGGTCCAGCGGGTGGTCGCGCAAGGTCTTCAGGTTCATCAGCAACGAGAAGACAGTCGGCACGCCGGGGAAGACCGTCACGCGCTCGCGCACACAAGTTTCCAGCACCTTCACCGGGAACGAGAACGAACGCTCCAGCACCACGGTGGCGCCGACCAGAAACGCCATCAGCACCTGGTAAAGGCCGTAGTCGAAGGCCAGCGGCAGCACGCAGACGATGCGGTCGTCGTGCTGCAGTTCCAGATAGCTGCTGATCGAGCGCGCCGCCGACACCATGTTCAGGTGCGTCAGCATCACACCCTTGGCGTCGCCGGTGGAGCCCGAGGTGTAGATGATGCCGGCCAGGTCCTGGTCGATGCTGGCGGGAACCTTCAGTGCATCGGCGCTGTGGGTGGGGCAGGGCAGGCAGCGTGGGTCGGCCAACAACGTGCCCTCGCGCACGCCCACGACAAAGCAGGTGTGCACGCTGCGGTTGTGCGTCAGCGCGTCTTCGAACTCGCCCTTCAGCGCCGCATGCGCGATTAGCGCGCTGGCGCGTGAGTCGTTCAGCAGGTAGGCCAGCTTGTCGCGCTTGGTCAGCGGGTTGATGGGCATGAACACCGCGCCGCACTTTAGCGCGGCGTAGATGCCGACCACGGCTTCGACGCTGTTGTCCAGGAAGGTGGCGACTCGGTCGCCGCGCTGAACACCGCGCCGCTGCAGCGCGGCCGCCAGTTGGTTGGCCATGCGGTCGATGCCGGCGTAGGTGTGGCGCGCGCCCTCGAAGACCAGCGCTTCCTTGGCCGGTGTTTGCCTGGCGGACTGCTCGAACAGCTGGTGCAACAGCATCGCTTCTCCCTGGAACGGACTCAACGGCTCAGAGGCCCGGCCGCGCGGCGGTCGCTGAGCCTTGAACAAACATTTCGTCGATCAACATGGTCGACAAAATGCCGACGAAGGCCATGTTGTCGCCGAAGCCGATGGCGCGCCCGCCGCGGCTCTTCTCGAACTGCTTGCGCACCGCCTTCGGCTCGAAATAGCCGGCCTTGGCGATGCGCTCTTCGCTCATCAGCTCGGCGACGTATTCCACCGGCTTGCCATTGCTGAAGAAGCTTGCGCTGTCGGGCGCGCGGTAAGGCTGCTTGCTGCGCGTGCGCACGCTTTCAGGCAGCAGGCCGGTCATGGAACGCTTGAGCAGGTATTTCTCGGTCAGGCCCATCAGCTTGTAGCGCGGCGGCAGGCGGTTGGCGAATTCGATGACGCGGTGGTCGAGGAACGGAAAACGCCCTTCGATCGAATTGGCCATCGCCATGCGGTCGCCCTGTGAGTTGAGCAGGTAGCCCGACATCAGCGTGTGCGCTTCGACATACTGGTCGCGCGCCAACGGCTGCCAGCGGCGGATGTTGGCGGGCAAGGTCGCATTGATGGCCGGGTAAGCCGACCAGCCGGCGGTCGCGTCGCGCATTTCGGGCGAGAAGAACTGCGCGATCCGGCCGGTCGTGTTCCAGCGCGGAATGTGCGCGAAGTACGGCTCGTTCGAGTGCTCGATGCCTTCGCTGAAGAAGCTCTTGGCGAACGCCCCACTGGTGGCCGGTGAATGTTTCAGGTACGGGTACAGGCGCTTGAGCAATTGCGGCCGCACGCTCGAGGCCGGCGCGCGCGCCATGAAGCGGCGCACCTTGGCTTCCTTGAAGATGTCGTAGCCGCCGAACACCTCGTCGGCGCCCTCGCCGGTCAGTACCACCTTGTAGCCCTGCTCGCGCACCAGGGCCGACAGCAGCATCAGCGGCGCCGGCGCGGTGCGCAGGATCGGCGCCTCGGCATGCCACAGCGCGCGCGGGAAGGCGGCGGCGATGTGCGCGCGCGTGCAGCGCACCTGGGAGTGCTGCGTGCCGAGGTAGTCGACCAGCTGCTTCTGGTGCGCACTTTCGTCGAACTCGTCATCCTCGAACGTGACCGAGAAGGTGCGCAACGGCGTGTCGGTGAAGTTGTGGATCAACGAAGTGATGATCGACGAGTCGAGCCCGCCGCTGAGGTAGGCGCCCACCGGCACGTCGGCGCGCAGTTGCAGCCGCACGGCGTCAATCATCAACTCGCGCAGTTCGTCGGCGTAGTCACCGGCCGAACGACCGCGCTCGTCGATCGGTTCGGTGGGGAACTCCCAATCCCAGTAGCAGCGGGTGTGCGTCTGGCCACCTTCGACCACCATCAGGTGCCCCGGCGGCAACTGCTGCACGCCCTCGAACACCGAGCGCACACCAATTGGCGCCCAGAACGTGAAGACTTCGGCCAGCGCCAGCGGGTCGAGCCGGCGCGGCACGTCGGCAATGGCGAACAGCGCCTTGGCCTCGGACGCGAACAGCAGGCGCCCGCCCACCGTGGTGTGGAACAGGGGCCGGATGCCGGTGCGGTCGCGCGCCAGCACCAGCCGCTTGGCGCGCGTGTCCCACAGCGCAATCGCAAACTGGCCGTTGAGGTGCCGCACGAAATCGTCGCCATGCTGTTCGTACAGGTGCACGATCACTTCGGTGTCGGACTGCGTGTAGAAGCGGTGGCCGGCGCGCTCCAGCTCGGCGCGCAACTCGATGTAGTTGAAGATCTCGCCGTTGAAGACCACCCACACCGACTTGTCTTCGTTGTGGATCGGCTGGTCGCCGCTGGCCAGGTCGATGATGCTCAGGCGCGCGTGCGCCAGGCCCACCTCGCCCTGGCAATAGCTGCCCGTGCCGTCGGGGCCGCGGTGGTGCAGCTGGCCGATCATGGCCGCGAGTTCGGCGCTTGTCGGGGGGGCGGCGGAACCGCTGCTCAGGATGCCGGCGATACCGCACATGGACGGGTGAACGCTTTCAACGGAGAGTTTGGTCGACGGAGGCGGCAACAGCCGCCGCAACTGCGCATCGGCAACCGGCTGCCGCCGCGGCATCGCAAATGGTATGCGAAGCTCCGCATCCCACCGGCCGTTGCGTGTGCGGTAAATATCACGCCGCCCGCGGGCTCACCGGGCCGGCGTGATCAAGTCCCGGAGCCACGCGGTGGCGTTCAAGACCCGCCTGACGCACACGCCGCCATCACCTGCGCCACCGCCGCCGTCAGCTTCTTGCCATACGGCACATGCAAAAACTCGTTCGGCCCGTGGGCGTTGCTCTTCGGGCCGAGCACCCCGCAGACCATCATCTGCGCGGCCGGGAAGCCTTTTTGCAGCAGGCTCATCAACGGGATCGTGCCGCCCTGGCCGATATAGCCGCAGGGCGCGCCGAAGTGGGCTTGCGAGGCCGCGTTCATCGCCTCTTCCAGCCACGGCGCCAGGCTGGGCGCGTTCCAGCCGGTAGCGCCCGAGGGCCCGCGCGGCGAGCCTGTGCCTGCGCTCCCGCGGCCATCGGCATTGAACGTGACCTTGGCGTTGTACGGCGCGTTGTCTTCGAGCAGCGTCTTGAGCCGCGCGGCTGCCTCGTTGGCGTCGATCAGCGGCGGCAGGCGCAGGCTGAGCTTGAACGCGGTGTACGGGCGCAGCACGTTGCCGGCGTCCTTCAATTGCGGGAAACCATCGGCGCCGGTGACGCTGAGCGTGGGCTTCCAGGTGCGGTTGAGCAGCGCTTCCAGCGGGTCGGTGGTGGTGGGCAGGGCGGGGCCTGCATCGGCGCCGCAGGCCCAGGGGAAGCGCTTCCACACCTCGTCGCCCAAAATCTTCGCGGTGGCACGCGATTGTTCGATGCGATCGGCCGGAATTTCGCAGTGAAAACTGGCGGGCAACAAACGCCCGGTCTGGCTGTCTTCGAGCCGGTCCAGCAGCTGGCGCAGGATGCGAAAGCTCGACGGCACCAGGCCGCTCGCGTCACCCGAGTGCACACCTTCGCTGAGGATCTCCACCTTCAAGGTGCCGCTGACCATGCCGCGCAGGCTGGTGGTGAGCCACAACTGGTCGTAGTTGCCGGCGCCGCTGTCCAGGCACACGACCAATGCAACCTTGCCCAGCCGCGGCCGCAGCACGTCCAGGTAAGCCGGCAGATCGAACGAGCCGCTTTCTTCGCAGCTCTCGATGATGCCGACACAGCGCGGCCGCGCAATGCCCTGCCGGTCCAGCGCCAGGATGGCGGTGATGGCCGCATAGACGGCATAACCGTCGTCGGCGCCACCGCGGCCGTACAGCAGACCGTTCTGGTACTTCGGCGACCACGGGCCCAGGTCGTTGCGCCAGCCGGTGAACTCAGGTTGTTTGTCCAGGTGGCCGTACATGCAAATCGTGTCGGCGTCTTTTGCATTGCCACCCGCCTTGGTGGCGGGCACCTCGAAAAAGATCACCGGCGTGCGGCCTTCGATGCGAACCACTTCGAGCTTCAAGCCGGCCACCGGTTTGCTTTCGACCCAGCTTGCCGCGTCACGGATCACGCGATCGATGTGGCCGTTCTTCTGCCAGTCGGCATCGAACATCGGGCTCTTGGCGGGGATCTCGATGTAGCGCGTGATCGCCGGGACGATCTCTTCGTCCCAGGTTCGATCGGCGAACGCGGCCATTGCGCTGGCTTCGTCGGGTTGAACGGGCATGGACGGGTCGCGTGCGTTCATCAACGGCTCCTGGGTGGGCGGGTGGCTGTGAGTGTAAAACCTTGCGCGCCTGGCGTATGCTGCCGCCGCAACCACAGGAGCCCACGAATGAGCGACGGAATCAGCTCGAAATTCAACGCCCGCAGCACCGCGCTGGAGGTTGTGGAAGGTCTGGACCTGCATGGCAAACGCGCCATCGTCACCGGCGGCGCCGCCGGCCTGGGCCTGGAAACCGCGCGTGCGCTGGCCAAAGCCGGCGCCGACGTGACGCTCGCCGTGCGCGACCGGGTGCGCGGCGGCGAAGCGGCTGGCGCCTTGCGCGCCAGCAGCGGCAAGCGCAACGTGCATGTGGGCGTGCTCGACCTGGCCGACCTGGCCAGCATCGAACGTTTCGCCGCTGACTGGGGCGACGCGCCGCTGCACATCCTCATCAACAACGCCGCCATCATGGCTTGCCCGCTGACGCGCACCGCGCAGGGCTGGGAAGCCCAGTTCGCCACCAACCACCTGGGCCACTTTGCGCTGGCCACGGCGCTGCTGCCGGCCCTGCGCAAAGGCGCGCCGTCGCGCGTGGTGGCGCTCAGTTCGTCGGGCCACAAGATTGCCGGGGTGGACTTCGACGACATTCACTTCGAGCGGCGCGATTACAACAAGTGGAAGGCCTACGGCCAGGCCAAGAGTGCGAATGCGTTGATGTCGCTGGGCCTGCACTTGCGGCACGGCGGCGAGGGCATCACCGCCAACGCCGTGCACCCGGGCGGCATCATGACCGGGTTGCAGAAGTTTTTGCCGATCGAGGAGATGCGCGGTTTGGGCTGGCTGAAACCCGACGACACGCCGCTGGACATCTTCAAGACGCCCGAACAAGGTGCGGCCACCAGCGTGTGGGCCGCCACCGCGCCCGAGTTGCAAGGCCACGGCGGGCTGTACCTGGAAGACTGCGGCTTGGGCCTGCCGGCCGAGCCGGGCAACCGGGTGTCGGGCTATTCGCCGCACATCGTCGACAGCGACGCGGCGCAGCGGCTGTGGGGCGTGTCGCTGGCGATGTTGCGCCCGGCGTGACTTATCTGCGCTGCGCCGCGTCGGCGGCGCTCAGGCCGCGGTTCAAAGCGCCGATATGCGATGGCATACCGCATCCCTGCCCGATTCAACGATCCGGCCATCCAGCCGTCCAGCGAGCCCGTCCTCCCCATGCGCCCACGCCACGCCGCTCTCTCGCTCGCCGCCGGGCTCGCCATGGCCGCCGCGCCCGCCTGGGCTTCGGAATTGCCGCATCCCTGGCTGGTGCCCGCGCCTCGCCATCTCAAGGAAGCCTACTTCAGCAACCTGCAGGACGGCGCGTCGGTTGAGTCGCCGTTCATCCTCAGGTTCGGCTTGACCGGCATGGGCCTGGCGCCGATCGTCAAACCGGTGGCCAAGGCGGGGCACCACCATTTGCTGGTGAACCGCGAACTGCCACTCGACTTCAACAAACCGCTGCCTTTTGACGAGCGGTACATCCACTTCGGCAAGGGCCAGATGGAAACGGCGCTGAACTTTGCGCCGGGCAAGTACCAGTTGCGGCTGGTCCTTGCCGACGACAAGCACATCCCGAACTTCGTCTACAGCAAACCGATCAACATCACGGTCACCCAAAAGAACGAAGGCGTCGACCCCAAGACCCTGGTCAAGCCGGGTGTGATGCTGCTGGCACCCAAACCGGGGCAGGTGGTCAGGGCGCCGTTTCGGTTGCAGTTTCACGCCTCGGGCTTCAACGTGTCGCACAGCGATCTGAGCGAAAAAGGAAGCGGCCACTTCCGCGTCAGGATCAAACCCGAAGCCGGGCGTGAAGAGGTGATCACGCTGAGCAATGGCCACACCGAAGCCTGGCTGGAGCCGCCCGCGGGCAGCTACAGCGCCCGGCTGGAATTGATGGACAACACCGCCGCGGGCCAGGTTCTGGCGGTCTCCGAACCGGTCGCCTTCAAGCTCGAGCGCTGAAGCTCACGAGCCAGGCGTCCAACACGGCGAACACCTCGCCTTGCTCGGGCTCGTTGAAGATTTCATGGAACAGCGGCTTGAACTCGTACGCGCTGAAGCTGGCATTCGACGCGGCCTGCACAAACGCCGCGCTGCCGGCAGGCGCCACGCAGCGGTCGCTTCCGGCATACAGCAACAGCGTGGGCACGGTCCAGTGGGCGGCGTGCTGACGCACTTGCTCGCCCCCGTCCACAATGAAGCGCACCAGCCGCGGGGTCACGCGGTCGTGCACCAGCGGGTCGTTGACGTACGCCTTTACGACGGCCGGGTCGCGTGAAATCCAGGCCGGCCTCAGGCCGTTGTTGACAGCCAGGTTGGGCGCCAACCGGCCCAGCACCGCCAGCAGCAATTTCTGCGTGGCGTTCATGCCGGGGTCCAGCGCCGGCGACGACAGCACCAGCGCGTCGACGCCGCGGTACCAGCGCGCCGGCCCGGTGGCCATGCCTTCGGCGCAAAAGCGCGCCGCCACCAACCCGCCCATGCTGTGGCCCAGCAGCACCAGCGGCCCGGTGTGGGTGGCGCGCACGCTGTCGATCACGCGCGCCAGATCGTCCAGCAGAGCGTCGTCGGAGGCCACTTTGCCGCGCCCGCCTTCGCTGCGGCCATGGCCGCGCTGGTCGTAGCCAATCACGTTCCAGCCCCAGCCATTGAGGTGGGCTGCCACGTGGGCATGGCGGCCGATGTGTTCGCCCAGGCCATGCACGATCAACACGCTGCCACGCGCGCCGGTGCAAGGCCATTCGCGCAACTGAAGCTTCAGGCCATCGGCCGTGGTGAGGGTGGGATTCATGCCGCCAGTGTAGGCAGCGCGCGGGAGCCGCACCAGCGCCGGACTCGCACCGCATCGGTGGCGCACGGATGCCGCAAGCACGGACGCCGCTAGTGTGGGCCTGCACCGAACCGGCATGACAATGGCGAGCCCCTGCACACAGCCCAACCCAAGGAGCCCCCATGAACAGCTACTTCCAGTTGAGCGCGCAGAGCGGCGTCGCCCACTTGCAACTCAACCGGCCCGAGCGCATGAACACCCTGGAGCCGGCGTTCTTTCCCGCCCTGCGCGACGCGGTGCGCGGGCTGCACGACGAAGGCACGGCACGGGTGCTGGTGGTCTCGTCGACCGGAAAACACTTCAGCGCCGGCATGGCGCTCGATGTGTTCGGCAGCGGCGACGCCATGCTCGACACCGGCAGCGCACGGGCCCGCCTGAGCTTCCAGGAAACCCTGCGCAAGTTGATCGACTGCTTCACGGCGCTGGACGAAGCGCGCTTCCCCGTCATCTGCGCGGTCCAGGGCGGCTGCATCGGCGGTGCGCTCGACCTGGCCACCGCCTGCGATATTCGCCTGTGCAGTGCCGATGCGTTTTTCAGCGTGCAGGAAATTCACATCGGCATGATGGCCGACCTGGGCGTTTTGCAGCGCCTGGTCAAGATCGTGCCGCAGGGCGTGGCGCGCGAGATGGCCTACAGCGGCGAGCGCATGAACGCCGAGCGCGCTTTTGCAGTCGGGCTGGTCAACAAGGTGCTGCCCGACGCCGCGGCGTTGCTGGATCACGCGATGAGCCTGGCGCGCGACATCGCCGCCAAGTCACCGCTGGCCATTGCCGGCAGCAAGCTGGCGCTCAACCACGCCCGCGATCACGGCACCGCCTCGGCATTGCAGCAAATGACCTGGCTGCAAAGCGCCATCTTCGACAGCGCCGAGATGGCCACGGCCATCGCGGCGTGGAAGGGCAAGCACCCGGCCGGGTTCGACGCGTTGATGCCGGTGGCCAAGGTTTGAGCGCGGCCACTGTGACCCGCGGTCAGCGCGCCAGCACCTTGGCGATCACGCCCTGCTCCCACTGGCCATGCGCCATGCGCGGCAGCGCATCGGCCGCAAACCATTGGCCTTGCTCGGTCGCCGATGTGGCGTTGGCCCTGACCCGGTGGTTGAACATCACGTGCCAACCGCGCCGCCCGCGGAACGATTCGACATGGTGCAGCGCGCTGCTCTTCGGTGCGCACAGCAGGCCGGCGAGCGCGCGGCCCAGCGCTTCGTCGGGATGTTCATAAGGCTTGAGATCGGTGCCGGGCAGCCACCAGCGCTGCTCGTCTTCATCGCCGTAGCGCGTCAGCAGCACCCGGCCTTTGCCATCGGTGATCACGGCGTTGGCAATGAGTTGAATAGCGGGTTGTTCGGGCGCGTTGCGGGCGGTGCTCATGTCAATCTCCTTCCAGTGAAATGCCCCTGTCGTGGGCAAAGGTTTCCAGCCACTTCATGTCGGCGCGGGTGAGGCTGAGCGTGCGCCCGACCATGGCGGGTTCGGGTGCGGCGCGCGCCACGGCCGCGCATTGCGCCAGGCGCTCGGTCAGCGCGCGCTTGCGCTGGCGAAGCGCCGCCTGGATGCGGTCGGCCGGGAGGTCCGGCAGCGCCGCCAGCGCCACCAGCAAACGTTCGCCCGGCGGCTCCGGCTCGCTCCAGGCGCGCTCGAGCAAGGCGCGGTAGTGCGCCCTGCCCTTGCGCGAGATGCGGTACAGCATGCGCTCCGGGCGCGCGCCCTCCTGCTCCAGCCCCAGCGCTTCGGCGTGGCCCTGCTTGACCAGGGTGCGCAGCAGGCTGTAGATCGACGCGAACTCGACCGGAAACCAGAACGCCAGGCCTTCATCGTCCAGCACCCGCTTGATGCGGTAACCGTGCAAGGGCTGCTCGCTGAGCAGCCACAAAACCAGCAGGCGGATCAACATGCGGTTAATACTAAAGTTTTAGTAAGTTCAGATCAAGCCCTGAATTCCGCGTGCTGGCCGGGCCGCGCAAGACAAGCGCGGCGTTTCTGGCTAGCATCCCCGGCTTTGGTGGCGCAACTGCGGTCCCGAACTTGCTACAACTCTGCGTCAAGCGCGGGCCGATCGGCCCTCCGCCCAGTGGCCCACTGCGTCGCCCGCCGACCTTCAACGAAGCCGAAAGATGCATCCATGAACGTCCCTTCCTCAGCTTCAAACACCGCGCTTTCGCTGGCCGCGCTGGCCCTGGCCGCCCTGCTGGCCGGCTGCGAGGGCTCTAAGGCCCAGGGCGGCCCGCCGATGGCCCCGCCGGTGGGTGTGGCGCCGGCCGTGCAACGCAGCCTCAGCGAGACCGACGAGTTCACCGGCCGGCTCGAAGCCACCGATACGGTGGAGGTGCGCTCGCGTGTGGCCGGCACGCTGGACAAGGTGCATTTCCGTGAAGGCCAGGAGGTGGCCAAGGGCGCGCTGCTGTTCTCCATTGATGCGCGCGCGTTCCGGGCCGAACTGGCGCGGGTGCAGGCGCAGCTGAACTCGGCGCGCAGTGCGGCCGATCTGGCCGCCACCGAGCTGGCGCGTGCGCAAAAGTTGCTGGAGCAGCGCGCCGCGTCGCAGCAAGAGTTCGACCAGGCCAGCGCCACGGTGCGCAATACAAAGGCCACGGTGGCAGCCGCCGAGGCGGCGCTTGCCAGTACCCGGCTGAACGTGGAATACAGCCAGATCCGCGCGCCGTTGGCCGGGCGCGCCTCACGCGCGAATGTGAGCGCGGGCAACCTCGTCAGCGCCGGCGACCCGGTGTTGACCACACTGGTCTCGCAAGACAGGGTGTATGCCTACTTCGACATCAGCGAAGGCACCTATCTGAAGTACGGCCGGCTGGTGCGCGGGGACGGCAAGAGCGGCAAGGCCGGCCCGGCCATGCCGGTGCAAATGGGCCTGAGCAGCGAAGCCGGGCTGCCGCACAGCGGCGTGATCGACTTCATCGACAACCGGCTCACGCCCAGCACCGGCGGCATTCGCGCGCGCGCGGTGTTCGACAACCAGCAGCGTGAATTCACGCCGGGCTTGTTCGTTCGCATCAAGCTGGCCGCCGGTGCGGCCGCGCCCGCCGTGCTGGTG
Source organism: Methylibium sp. (assembly GCA_031378125.1). GTDB lineage: Bacteria > Pseudomonadota > Gammaproteobacteria > Burkholderiales > Burkholderiaceae_C > LGRD01. The sequence goes on from JANNDW010000365.1 coordinate 42,354, forward strand.
CCCGATCGCGCCATCGGCACCGACCAGAGCAAGCGCTTTGTGCTGGTGGTGGGCGCCGACAAAACAGCGCAGTTCCGCGAGATCACGCCGGGCCCGCTGGTGGATGGCATGCGCGTGGTCAGCAGCGGGCTGAAGGCCGGCGAAATGGTGGTCGTCAGCGGCCTGCAGCGGGTGCGCCCCGGCGCACCGGTGAATGCCGA